>ONMC01000070.1:8536-11474 GCA_900318745.1 uncultured Eubacteriales bacterium | reverse complement strand
GTTCGCATAACGCAAAAGAAGCACGGAACACGTGCTTCTTTTTTTATATGATCACAGTTCTACATGATCGGAAAACGGCGGCGTAAACGATGCGCCGACGCTTGTCAGTTCCTGCGTATACACGTTCGTGAACCCGAGCGAAAGGCAATAGTCGAGCGCGCTCTCATATTCACGCTTTGTCAGCGGTCGGTCGAGCGGCTTTACCGTACAGGACGGGATGGGCGTATACTGGCTCATCAGCGAGATCGGACAGTCGACGCCGAAATGCGCCTTGATCGCATCGAGCACCTGACGCGTATCGAATACGCACCCGGGCAGAACAAGATGCCGGATGCGCACGCCGCGTTTTGCGATGCCGTCCGCGTCGCAGACCATCGGTCCGACCTGACGGAACATTTCTTCGATCGCCGCGATCGCGACGGAAAAGTAGTCTGCTGCACGGGAAAACTTCAGAGACAGCCGCGCATCGACGTATTTGAGATCGGGCAGATAAATATCGACAAGTCCTTCGAACATGCGGATCGTTTCGACGGTTTCATAGCTGTTCGTATTGTAAAGAACGGGAATGGAAAGTCCGTCCGCTTTCGCGATCCGAAGCGCCTTAACGATCGCATCGCGATGCGGCGTCGGCGTGACCAGATTGATGTTGTGCGCGCCGCGCGACTGCAGCAAAAGCATAACCTCCGCAAGACGCTGCGGCGTGAACGGCTCACCGAGCGTGCCGTCCTGCAGCACCATGTTCTGACAGAAGATACATTTGAGGTTGCAGCCGGAAAAGAAGATCGTGCCGCTGCCGCGCGTACCGGAAATGCTCGGCTCCTCGTCATAATGCAGAGCCGCACGCGCAACGAGCGGAACGGAAGAACAGCCGCAGAATCCCTTCGCGGCTGTTCGATCGATCTTGCAGTTTCTGGGGCATACGGTGCAGGACATTACCAAACCCTTCTTCCGCATACAAAATTGCGGTACCAGTAGGAGGAGAAGGAACTGATCAGAACCTCGCCTTTGCTGGCGCTCGCATGAATGAACCGTGATCCGCCGAGGTAGATGGCGGTGTGATTGACCTTTTCGGAGCTGTCGCTCTTGAAGAAGAGCAGATCGCCGCGCTGCAGTCCGTCAACCGTGTCGATGCGCTGCCATCTGTCATAGTTTGAATACGTGTAGGCGTTGCGCCGTCCGACGCTGACGCCGCACTTGGTCAGACAGTAATAGACAAGACCGGAGCAGTCGAACGAGTTCGGACCTTCATCACCGAGGATGTACGGATCGCCGAGCTGATCCTGCGCACAGCGAAGGAACTCGGAGACGCCGGATCCGTAGGACGCGTTATCGCTGCCGGGTTTCGGCGTGGGTTTCGGCGTTGCGGTCGGCTTCGGCGTTGCAGTCGGCTTCGGCGTTGCCGTGGGCTTGGGCGTATCGGTCGGTTTCGGCGTTGCCGTGGGCTTGGGCGTATCGGTCGGTTCCGGCGTATCGGTTGCTTGCGGAGTATCCGCAGCAACGGGCGCTTCCGTTGCAACCGGTGCCTCGGTGACAACGGGTGCATCCGTTACGGTCGGCGCCTCGGTCGCCTGCGGCACGGCGGTCGGTTTCGGTGTTGCCGTGACGTTCGGCGTCGTCTTCGCCGTCGCTTTTGCGGTCGGTTTCGGCGTCGCGGTAACCTTCGGCGTCGCTTTTGCCGTTGGCTTGGGCGTTGCGGTCGGTTTCGGCGTCGTCTTGGCGCTCGGTCTCGGCGTCGTCTTGGCGCTCGGTCTCGGCGTCGCGGTGGGACGCGGCGTCGGTTCGGGCGTCGGTTCCGGAGTCGACGGTGCGATCGGAACGGCGTCGTCCGAATACAGAAGATCCCAATCGTCACGCGTGATCTGGCCGTCCGCAGACATGTCGTTCTTTGCCTGGAAGCGCAGAACGGCTTCTTCGGTCCGCGGTCCGTAATATCCGGTTACGCGATCCGTGTAATAGCCGAGATTCGAAAGCTGTCGTTGGATGCTCTTGACGTCGGGTCCGTCGTCGTTCAGCTTGATGCGGTATTCCTGCGCTTCGGCCGAGAACAGAAGCTCCTGCAGCGCGGCGGATGCAACGCCGGTCATCGGCATATCATTCGCGCGCTGAAACAGCATGACCGCATTCTTGGTGGATTCATTGTAAAGCGTGCCTGGTTCGTCCACGTCCATGTACCCGAGGTCCATCATCTGCTGCTGCAGTGCGGATACGGCGGAGTTGTCGTCGCCGAGCTGGAGCGTTGCATATGCAGAAACCGAGATACGGTTCTGATCGGGCGTTGCCGTCGGCTCCGAAGTGGGGAACGGCGTCGCGGGCGCGGGGACGGGAGAGGGTTGTTCGGCAAACACGGAGGATTCTTCTGCGGTCAGGTATTCGGATGCGGCATTTGCCGAACGGAACATGTTTTTTGCATGATCGCGCAGCAACAGAAACAGACCGGTACCCACGAGTACGGCGCTGAGTATGACGGCGCAGACGATGCGAACAAGCATCGGTACCGTTTTTTTACGGCCGCCGGGCAGCCGAGGTCTGTTTTGCTCCATGATCCGATTCCTTTCGTGCCTATATTATACCATACGGAATGCAACATAATCTTGAAATTTATATAAACAAATCTCAAAAGGTGTGATATAATTGCATATATGTCGATTTTACATGCAGAACATTTGAAGAAATCGTTTGCGGACCGCACACTGTTCGAGGACGTATCCTTTGAGATACAGCCCGGTGAACGCGTGGGCCTGATCGGCGTCAACGGAAGCGGCAAGTCCACGCTCATGCGGATTCTGATGGGAAAGGAACCGTTCGATTCCGGTTCATTCGGCATGCGCCAGGGCGCAAAGCTTGCGTATGTCGAACAGATCCCGGCGTTGGATGCGGATACGGATCTGTATACCTTTACGCTGGAAGCGTTCCGTCCGCTGCTCGATCTCGAAGCAGA
>ONMC01000070.1:0-8519 GCA_900318745.1 uncultured Eubacteriales bacterium | reverse complement strand
CCTTGAAACCGAGACCGACCGGCGCGACCGGCTGATCGCGCGGCAGTCGGTCGTTCTCGAAGCTTTGGAGCGCGGCGGCGGGTCGACGTTCCGCGCCATGACCCGCTCGGCGCTTTTGGGACTCGGATTCACGGAGGAGGAACTGAAACGTCCGGTCACAACCTTTTCGGGCGGACAAATCAGCAAAGCAATGCTCGCGCGCGCGATCCTGGAGGATGCCGACCTGCTGTTTCTGGATGAGCCGACGAACAACCTTGACGTAACGGCGATCCGATGGCTCGAAGACTATTTCAAGCTGTATAAAGGCGCGGTGCTCGTCGTATCGCACGACCGTGCGTTCCTGGACGATACGGTCACGCGTATGCTGGAACTGCAAAACGGCAGGATCCGCGGCACGGCGGGCAACTATACGCGCTATATGGAATTGAAGATGAGCGAGCGCGAACTGCAAAAAAAGATCTACCTTCGCAAACAGAAAGAGATCAAGCGCATCGAAGGGATCATTGCGCAGCAGCGCCGCTGGAATCAGGAACGAAACTATGTGACGATCGCTTCGAAGGAAAAGCAGATCGAGCGCATCAGACAGGATATGGTTGAACCGGAAAAGGACGAGAAATCGATTGCGTTCCGCTTCCCGACGCCTGCGCCGACCGGAAACGAAGTGATCGTGCTGAAGGAGCTCGGAAAGAGCTTCGGCGATCAGCACGTGTTTTCGCATTTCAATACGATCATATGGGCGGGCGAATGCGCCTGCATCATCGGCGCAAACGGCTGCGGCAAAACGACGCTTTTGAAGATCCTGACCGGAGAGGAGCGCCCGAGCGAGGGCACATACAAGATCGGTGCGGGCGTTCGCATCGGCTATTACGCGCAGAACACGTACGATCTCAACGATGCAAACACGGTGATCGGCGAACTTTCCGACGCCTTCCCGATGATGGATACCAACGCGCTGCGCGGCGCACTCGGAAGGTTTCTCTTCAAAAACGATGATATCGAAAAGCGGATTTCCACGCTGTCCGGCGGGGAAAAGGCACGGATCCGCCTCTTAAAGCTGGTGCTGTCCGGCGCGAACGTCCTTCTGCTGGACGAACCCACGAACCATCTGGACATCGCATCCGCCGAGATGCTCGAAAGCGCGCTCGAAACCTTCGAGGGTACTGTGGTGATCGTTTCGCATGACCGGTATCTCGTGCGCCGTCTTGCCGACCGCGTGATCCTTCTGACGGAAAACGGGTTGATCGAACAGAGCGACGAGACGGAAGATCTGTTTTCACGCATCACGGAGCGACGACAGGAAAAACGCAGAATCGAACCGGACCGCACGGACAATCTGTACTTTAAGCGAAAAGAGGCGCGCGCGGAACGCGCGAAGGCAAGTCAGCAGATGCATCGAATCGAGCGGCTGATCGAACAGAACGAAGCGCGGCGAAACGAAGCGGAACGGGCGCTGATCGAAGCGCAGGAAAGCAATGCATATCGTGAAATGGAACGTTTGTATGAAACCATCTCCGCGCTGGATGCGGAGGAAACGAGCTTATATGAACAGCTGGAAGCGGCGGAAGAAGCCGTGAAGGCATTCGAACGGGAGGAGACGCTATGATCTGGCAGTATTTTCCGATCGCCTTTCGCTTTCCGGTCGGGGATTTCTCGATCGAAACGAAACGCAGCTGCTGGCGCACCGCGCTGAGTGCGCTGTGTGCATGCAGACCGGAAGGCGTAACGCTCTATGATGCGCAGCAAACGTATGATGTCGGCACATGCGGACCGGTTTACCTGTGCATCGCTTGTTTTTACGGCATCAAGGAAGCGCGCAGAAGCGCGAAAATCCTGTATACGCTCGATGCGCTGATGATGCGCCTTTCGATCCATCAGCCGTTTTTGCAGGCGAACGCGCTCGAAAGCTTCGGACCGTATCCGCTTCTCGGAACGTTCCGTCCGGACGGACGCGTCGAAGCAACGGAAGACGGCGCATCCCTGTTTGAGATACAAAACGTCGAGCCGATGCGCCGCGGCGAAGGCATGCGGCTGTTGATCGCGTCGGAGGAAGGTGAGACGGAGGGCTCTGCACAAAACCGCATGCAAACGCTCGGCGTCGAAGCGGCCGACGCCGGCTTCTGCGTTCGCCGGATGCAGATCGCAAACGGCGGCGCGGGGACCGTTCGTGCGCTCGTAACGGCGTTGAACGGCAGATATGAAACCGTTTCGGTTATCGATGCGGCAGGTGAACGCCAAAAAACGATCATCGGCATCCTGCCCGGAGCGATCGCCGTCGTCGAAGCGTTCGATCATGATGCGGCGACGGTCGGCGCGCTGATCCGCTCGGCGCTCGATCTCGGCTTCCGCAGGCTGCGCGTTGCGGCGGGCGGCTGTATCGACCCGGAAAACGCGTTGTGTATCGCGGAAGCGCTCGGCGTTCGATTCTGCAATGAAGCGGATGAGCCGATCCGCCCGGATGGGGAATCGCTTCGGGATGTTGCGCGCATGGATCGAACGGGGCTCGACCCGCGCCTTGCATCGTGCGAGTGCATTGCGCTTTCGGTTTGTAACGATACGGACGATGCGCACATTGCAGAGATCCTGCATGCGGAACCGAGACATGATCCCGTTCTGTGCGTGCTTTGTGCGATCGGGTTTTACGCCGAATCGGGTGCGGAGACGGTTTTCCGTGCGATCGGCTTTGAGAATGCCGTCGGTCAGGCGGACTTTGTGGTGCTGAATCCGGATCGGACGGACGGCGAAACGGTGCGGTTTGCCCTGGGCGAACTGTGCGCACAAAAGACGCCGGTGTGCATGATCGGTCCGGGGAACTGCGACACGGATGCATGGATGCGTGAGTATCCGGTGCTGCGCGGCGCAGTTGCGGTCGACGCGGCGGATGCGGACGCACAGAAACGGGCGTTTTGTGCCGAAGTCCTGCCGATGGTCGGAAAAGACGTTGCCAAGACGTCCCGCATATGATATAATTTTCTATCAAACGAACGGAGGAAAAAACCGATGCGAATGGTTGATCTGATCGAGAAAAAGGTGAACGGGGAAGCGCTCTCAAACGAGGAGATCGCATATATCGTCAAGGGGTTCACCGACGGCACGATCCCCGATTACCAGATGGCGGCGTTTCAGATGGCGGTCGTATTTCAGGGCATGACTGATCGGGAAACCGCGGATCTGACAATGGCGATGATGCACTCGGGCGAGGTCGTGGACCTTTCCGATCTGCGCGGCATCAAGGTCGACAAGCATTCGACCGGCGGCGTCGGCGATACCACAACGCTGGTGATCGCTCCGCTCGTCGCAGCATGCGGCGGCACGGTCGCCAAAATGAGCGGCAGAGGTCTCGGACATACGGGCGGTACGCTCGATAAGCTCGAATCGATCCCTGGCATGTGCATCGAGCAGCCGATGGATCGCTTCAAGGAGATCGTCAATCGGACCGGCGTCGCGGTCATCGGACAGACGGGCAACCTCGTTCCCGCCGATAAAAAGATGTACGCGCTGCGCGACGTCACCGCAACGGTCAGAAGCATTCCGCTGATCGCATCGAGCATCATGTCCAAGAAGCTTGCGGCGGGGACGGACGCGATCGTACTCGACGTCAAAACCGGCACGGGCGCGTTCATGGCCACTGTTGACGAAGCGGAAAAGCTCGCACATCTGATGGTCTCGATCGGCAAGCTCGTCGGACGCGAATGCGTTGCGATCATCACGGATATGAATCAGCCGCTGGGGCTCGCGGTCGGCAATGCGCTGGAAGTACGTGAGGCGGTCGAACTGCTGAGCGGAAAGATCCCGGCGGGCGATCCGCTTTACGAGGTCTGCATGCTGCTCGGCACGCACATGATGATCCTCTCGAAGCTCGCAAAGACCGAGGTCGAAGCGCGCGAAAAGCTTGAAACGGCTTTGTCGGGCGGCGCGGGGCTTATGAAGCTTCGTGAAATGATTGCGGCGGAAGGCGGCGATCCGTCCTATATCGACATCGACCGGATCAACGAGCTGTGCAAAGTCAAAACCACGCGCAACGTATATCCGAAGCGCGCGGGTTATATCAGCGCAATGAATGCCGAGCGCATCGGCACGGCGGCGCAGATGCTCGGCGCGGGACGCGCGACGAAGGAGGACAGCATCGATCCGGCGGTCGGTCTTGTCATGAAAAAACGTCTCGGCGATTTCGTGCGTCCGGACGAACCGCTGTGCGTGATGTATGTAAACGATGAAAGCAAGCTGAACGCCGCGCTCGATATGTTCCACAGCGCATTCGAGTATTCCGAAAAGAAGCCCGATTATCGGCCGATGGTCTACGATGTCGTGCGCGCGTAACGAAACTGAACCTGAAGAACCGAAGCGGCACACTCCGAACGGGGCGTGCCGCATCCATGAAAGGAACGCATGAATCGATTGCTGCTTGCCGTCGACGGCAATAGCCTTCTGTATCAGGCATATCACGCTTTTTTCAAGGCGAACCTCACCACGCGCGACGGCTTTCCGACCGGCGCGCTGAAGGGGTTTTTCACCAAATTCATTGAGCTTTTGAAACTCGAACCGTCTCACGTGGTCGTGGCGTTCGACGTACATCAGCCGACGTTCCGGCACGAACGTTATGCGGAGTATAAGCTCGGCCGAAAACCGGCGGATGAAGACCTCAAGAAACAAATGCCCGTCGTACGCGAACTGCTGCGCGAAATGGGCGTTTCGGTCGTCGAATGTCCGCGTTATGAGGGCGACGACGTGCTCGGCACATTTTCACGCATGGCGGAGCGCGCCGGCATGGAAACGCTGATCGCAACGGGCGACCGGGATTCCTTTCAGCTGATCACGGACAAAACGAAGATCTATTACACAAAAGACAATTCCGTTGTCGACGAAGCGGCGCTCATGGAAAAGTACGGACTTCAGCCGGACCGGATGCGCGATCTCAAAGCGCTGATGGGCGACGCCTCGGACCATATACCCGGCGTAGCCGGCGTGGGCGAAAAGACCGCGCTGAAGCTGCTGGACACATACGGCGATCTCGAGGGTGTGCTGGCGCATGCGGACGAGGTCAAGGGCAAACTCGGCGAGCGCTTGCGCGACGGTGCGGAAGACGCGCGCTTCTCCTATTGGCTCGGTACGATCGCCTGTGACGCGCCGGTTTCGGAAACGCTCGACGACTGTGTGTTCTCATTCGAACAGACCGGAAAAGCAAAACAGCATCTGTACGAACTGGAACTGAACAGCATTGCGGATAAGCTTCCGGGCGGCGAACCGGTCTCGGAGCAAACGTTCGAAGTCGAAACCGTGCCGATCACGTCGGAGGAGGATCTCCGGTCCGCGCTTTCCGCGCTGAAGGACGCGGACGCGATCGCGGTCACGACCGTGCCGACGCTTGCGTTTTCGGGCGGCGATGATCGCGCATACGTGCTGACGGCGGGAGAAACGCTGTTCGACGTTTGCATGGACGAGGACGAAGCGTACGGGATCCTCGGCGCATGGCTTTTGCGGGAACAGAAAGCGCTGTATGCGTTCGACGCAAAGAATCTGTATCACAAGTGCTGTTTCTCACCGGATGCGCTGCCGAAGCTCGTGTTCGACGCCATGCTGTCGGACTATCTGCTGCAGAGCAATCGACCGGTCGAAAGCTATGAGGCGCTGTGCCGCGAGTGGCTCAAGGTCGAGCATGCGAGCGCGGCATACCTGTTCGAATTGTATCGGCGCATGGACCGCGCGATCTGCGATGCATCGCTTTCCGTGCTGCTGCATGAGGTCGAGCTTCCGCTTCTGAACGTGCTGTACGGCATGGAATGCATCGGATTCATGACCGACGCCGACGTGCTCGAAGCACTGCACCGGCGGTTTTCGGACCGGGCGAAGGTCCTCGAAGCACAGATCTATGAAGCGGCAGGGGAGACGTTCAACATCCTGTCCACCAAACAGCTCGGCAGGATCCTGTTCGAAAAGCTGCAGCTTCCGTCCGGCAAAAAGACCAAGACCGGCTTTTCGACCGACGCGGATACGCTCGAATCGATCGCGCCGCTGCATCCGATCGTCGGCGACGTGCTTTCCTATCGGTTTCTGACAAAGCTCGACAGCACGTTTACGGAAGGACTGCTGAAGCAGCGCGGCAGCGACGGACGCATCCATACGCGCTTTATGCAGTGCGTAACGGCCACCGGACGCATTTCAAGTACCGAGCCGAATCTGCAGAACATCCCAGTCCGCACGCCGGAAGGACGCGAGATCCGCAAGGCGTTCGTGCCGAGCGATGGAAACGTTCTGGTCGGCGCAGACTATTCGCAGATCGAACTGCGCCTTTTGGCGCATATCAGCGGCGACGAAGGTTTTATTGCGGCGTTCAACAACGGCGAGGACATCCATGCGCGTACCGCGGCGGAGGTCTTCCATGTACCGCTCGAACTCGTCAGCAAGGAACAGCGCAGCGCGGCGAAGGCGGTCAATTTCGGCATCGTCTACGGGATCTCGGATTTCGGGCTTGCGAAAAACCTCGGCGTTTCGGTCGCTGCTGCATCCGGCTATATCAAGCGCTATTTTGAACGCTATCCGAAGGTCGAAGCATATCTGAAAGAAAGCGTTGAGGCGGCGAAGAAAGCCGGATACGCAAAGACGCTTTATGACAGGCGCCGTCCGCTTCCGGAACTCAATGCAAGCAACTATAACGTCCGCCAGTTCGGCGAACGTGTGGCGATGAATATGCCGATCCAGGGCACGGCGGCGGACATCATCAAAATCGCAATGGTGCGTGTCGACCGCGCGCTGAAGGACGGCGGATTCAAAGCGCGCCTTGTGCTGCAGATCCACGACGAACTGATCGTCGATACGCCGAAGGACGAGGCGAAAGCCGTTGCGGCGCTCATGGAGCAGTGCATGGAACAGGTTGCCGACCTTAAGGTCAGACTGATCGCTGAGGCAAAATGCGGAGAAAGCTGGTTTGATACCAAATGACAAGGATCATCGGCGTAACGGGCGGCATCGGCTCCGGAAAAAGCACGCTGACGCAGCAATTTGAACGGCACGGGTTTCTGACGGTGGACGCGGACGCGATCTCGCGCACGGCGCTGACGCCGGACGCCGCATGCTTCAAGGATGCGATCGCGCTGTTCGGTCCGGATGCGTTGAACGAAGACGGCACCGCAAACCGTCGTTATATCGCATCTCGCGTTTTCAAAGACGAAACGCTTCGCGAAGCGCTGAATGCGATCATTCATCCGTATGTGATATGCGAAATGATTCGCATCACCGAAGAAAGCGAAAAGCCGCTTGCGGTATGGGACGTACCGCTGCTGTTTGAAACAGGCATGGACGCGTTCTGCGCCTGCACGGTCGCGGTGCTGTGCAGCACGGAACTGCGTGTGAAGCGCGTGATCGTGCGCGACGATTCCGACGAAGCGGCAGTGCGCGAGCGGATCGCGGCGCAGATGAGCGACGAGACGCGCGCCGCGCTTGCGACCTATACGATCCGAAACGAGGATACGCCCGAAGCGTTCGCCGCGCAGGCGGACGAATTGATCGAGCACATCCGAAAGGAATTGCTATGAACGAACAAACCGAACAACAACCGATAACCAAAAAACAAAAGACGACGCTGATCGTACTCGCGCTGATCGCACTGTGTCTGATCATCACGTCACTGACCGTATTCTGGATCCTGCCGGGCGTTCTGCGCGCGCGGTTTAAACTTGCACATGTCGATCTCATCAAACAGTACAGCGAGCAATACGATCTCGATCCCGCGTTCGTCTGCGCGGTGATCTATACGGAAAGCAAGTTCAACGAGCATGCGGTCAGCCGCGTCGGAGCCAGAGGACTCATGCAGATCATGCCGGAAACCGGAAAGGATATCGCGGATTCGCTCGGCGAATCGTTTTCCGAGGACGATCTGTTCGACCCGGAAACTTCGATCCGATACGGATGCTGTTATCTGCGGGAACAGCTTGACCGGTTCGATCAGAATGAGGCGGTCACGCTCGCGGCATACAATGCAGGACCGCACAGAGCCGAACTTTGGGTCGCGGAATACGGATTGGACAGCCGCGGACATATCCGCTACATTCCGTTCGGCGAGACCGATCGGTATGTGGACAAAGTCCTGCAGGCACGTGAAAACTACGCGAACCTTTATGCAAAGGAACTCGCATCGGATACGGAGGAATAAATGTCGATATTTTTGGTTGCAGTCATCGTCCTGGTTCTTGATCAGGTCAGCAAATACTGGATCGTAAACGGGTTTGTCGTGAAGGAACTCGGTTACGCAGGGTCGCTGTTCGATCTGAACGCCCTGCGCGCTTTTCTGACACAGAACGACGTGATCGTCAATAACTCGATCCCGAAGGACGGCACGTTTCTTGTTCTGAGCTTTACGCCGAACGACGCCGCGCTGTGGGGCATCGGCGAGCTGTTCTCGCAGAAGAAGCGTGTGGAGAAGGGCTGGTTCCCGATGAATCCCCGGCGGAAGCATGAGTATGGGAAAATAGACAAGAACGAGACGCTGTGCCCCGTACACCACGGGCGCAGCATCTACGCCATCG
>ONMC01000091.1 GCA_900318745.1 uncultured Eubacteriales bacterium | reverse complement strand
GACTGCAGCGAGCGCCTTGATCACGGTGTTCGAAATCGAAATCGCCGATTCCCTGAACCATCCGAGATAGACGAACAGCGTCAGGATCAGGATCAGAACAACAGACGTCAGCATCGAAACCGCTGCGCCTTTCAGCAGCGCACGCCACGGGATCTCCCGATTCTTTCTGCGTTTATAGGAACCCATCTTTGCACCCCCTTGCCTCACCATATGCAGGAGGGTGCTTCATGATAACCGCAAAAAGCCGGTCAGCCGTCCCGGTTTTCGATCGCCGCGACCGCATCGGGATCGAACGGCTCGGTCGCGAGCGGCGGATACCTGGTTGTATCGTACTTCCAGTAGTTCCTGCAGGCCGTGCATTGTCTTTCGGTCCACATGAAGCAGTTGAACCGATGCCTCGGCGTCCAGGTCGGATCGAATACATACCAGCCGGTGCCCGCATTGACGTGCACCCAGTAATGGCGCGTGCGCCACGGATACGCTTTGACGCGCTCGACCGACAGGTACGGGATATCCGTTTCATCGAGCAGCGCGCGCGTCACGGAGTAAATGTTGTAGCAATCGCCTATGCCGTACGTGAATCCGTCGTACGCCGCCTTGCGCCAGTCCGTATAATTGTGATTCGAACCGTTCGTGTAGACGATCTGCTTCTGCACATAATCGAAGATCGCCTTGAGGATCTCGGCCTTATTCATGTCCGGCGTTGTGATCTCATCCATCACCTTTTCGGCGATCGCATGGATTTCCTCCTCCGTCACCGTCTGATCGATCACCTGAAACGTGCATTCGCGCGTTGCTTCGTTTCCGCTGACGTCGGTCGCATGGTAAACGACCCGATATCTGCCCGTCTGATAGGTCAGCACCTCGGACTCTACGGTGACCTCCACGCGTCCGTCCGCATTGTCCTGCGCAAAGACCTCTTTGAGATAGGCGATCGGTTCGTTGACATAGCACATGCGATCGATCACGCCGTAGATCTCCGGCGCTTCAACGTCGTCCGAAAGCGTGATCATGCGTTCGCAAACAGCCGAATTGCCGTACGCATCTTCCGCGACAGCCGATACGGTCTGCTCCCCCGCGTGATCGAAATCCGGCGCTGTAAGAAAGTGCATCGTCACATCGGAAATGTCCGACGCTTCAAAGAAATCCTCCGGTTCATATGTGTGTCCGGTAAAGAATGTCGTCTCGTGCGAGAGCGGCTTTTCGGCGATCTCCGGTGCGGTCGTATCCGCAACCGTCACCGCAACGGTCTGCGCAACCCCGTTCGCAATGATCCCGATCGTATACACGCCCGGCACATCCGGTACGAACGCGGGCACGTCGATGACGTCGCCTTCGTCGTTGCGAAAATCGGTCGGTGCAAGCGGTTCCTTCCGTGCCTCGATCTCCTTGGGACGCACGCCGGAAATCAAAAGCTTCGACTGCACGTCCGTCTCGTTCTTTCCTTCGTCCGTGATGCGAACCGTCACCGTCTGCACGTCGCGCCGTTCGTAATCCGGTTCGTCGACGAACGCAAAGGAAAGATCCGTCTCGTCGGACACGTTTGCCGCGCAGTCCTGCGGAAGCACGGTCTCGTCCGGCAGCAACAAAAGCGAGGTACCGTTCGCCCGCGGCGCTTCACGGTCGACGACCGTCAGTACGGATTCGGAGCGCACACCGCTGTCGGTCACGATCACAACACGCGTCGAACCGACATGACTTACGCTTTCCGGATCGATCGGCTGTTCCAGCTCGCCGTGCACGCCATCCAGAAGGAACGCTTCAACGGTCGGAAGTTCCGAGCCCGCTTCCCAAACGACCTCCGGATGCGTGGCGCGGACCGAGACCCGTGCCGAAAGCATGCTGACGTTTCCGCTCCGGTCCTTCATTCGGATGCGAACGGTTTGCTCCCCTTCCCGCGAAAAATCCGGTTGTTCGACGAACGTGAGCGTAACGACGTCCGCGTCCCTAATATTCCCGACGAATGCATCGGGACCGAGCGGTATGCCGAGCGCGACCTCGCGGTCGATCGCTTCGGCTGTCGGCGCGACCGTATCCCGGACATGCAGCAGAACGGGCGTCGGCACGCCGCCGATCTTCAGGTTCAGCGCATGCCAGCCGCACGTCGGACGCACGTCAGTGCCCGCCAGCACCGCATCGCGCAGCGTATAGTCCGCCGCCTGCGGCGCGCTCATTCCGTATTCGCGCGTGACGATCGGATGTACGCCGCGATAGTGGATCAGAACCGCTGCGATCAACAGTACGGCAATTCCCGCGATCCAAAGGATCGCGCGGCGTCCGCGCGGTATTCGTTTTGTCGTATTTTGCTCCATCCGGCTCAATCAAAAAGCCCGGAATTGCTTCCGGGCAGATCTTCCAAAATCGTTATTCGTGAACCTCTTCGTTCATGGTGTTTTCGACGCCCGCATCTTCAACCTGCGAAATCGCACCGCGTGCAAAAACGAGCTTGACCTTGTCGGGTCCGACGGACAGAATGATCACATCGTCCTTGATCGAAGAAATCGTGCCGTAGATGCCGCCGATCGTGCGAACGCGGTCGCCCTGCTTCAGGTTGCCGAGCATATCCTTCACTTTCTTATCGCGACGACGCTGCGGGATGATCATGACCACGATCATCACAACGACGAGCAGAAGCGGAAGCAAAAGGGTCATCATGCTGCCGCCGAAAGCGCCGGAACCCTCGCCGGAACCTGTCAGGCAGCTCAGACCGGATACATTTGCATTCATGATAGAAATTGCTGCATTCAGAAACATAATTTTGGATCCTTTCCTGTAACTTCTCTTATTATACGAAATAACCGGTTGTTCGTCAAGACTTTCGAATGTGAAAACTTTGGGGCGAAATACAAAAAGGAGACGATGTCGTCTCCTTTTTTGATACGTTACATATGCATCATCCGCTGTGTCTTTTGGATGACCTTCTTTCCGTCCCGCTTCATGCGGCGCGGAATGTCCGGATAAAGCGTACACATCGCAGTTGCCGCAGCTGCCGCGCCGACCGCCATTCCGATTCCCATCATTGCCATTCGCATGCGATCACCTCTTTCGTTTTTGAGGTTAGTATGCGGATTCGGCATGCGATTATTCCGCTTTGGGCGCTTCCTCTTTCTGCTGTTTCTTGGCACGATAGTCCGCGATCGCCGCCTGCACCGCTTCCTGCGCAAGCACCGAGCAGTGGATCTTCACGGGCGGCAGCCCTTCGAGCGCTTCGACGACCGCTTCGTTCGTCAGCTTTTCGACCTCCGAAAGCGGCTTGCCTTTGATGAGCTCCGTTGCCATCGAGCTCGTCGCGATCGCCGCGCCGCAGCCGAACGTCTTGAACTTCACGTCCTCAACGATCTCATCGTCGTTGATTTTCAAAAACATCTGCATGATGTCGCCGCATTTCGCGTTGCCGACCGTGCCCACACCGCTTGCATCGGGGATCTCGCCGACATTGCGCGGATGCTGAAAATGATCCAAAACCTTTTCCGAATACTGCATTACTGTTCTCCTCCCTTCGGATAAATCGGTGACATATCTCTGAGCCGCTGTACGATCGGCGGCAGAACGTCAAGCACATAGTCGATCTCTTCGTCCGTCGTGAACTCCGAAAGCGTCATGCGCAGGGACCCGTTTGCTTCCTCGTGCGAAATGCCCATCGCGAGCAGCACGTGCGACGGATCGAGCGAACCGGATGTGCATGCCGAACCGGACGATGCCGCAATCCCCTGAAGATCGAGCATCAGAAGGATGCTTTCGCTTTCGATATAACGGATACCGAAATTGACGTTGTTCGGAAGACGCTTTGTACGATTGCCGTTCAGATGCACGGTCGGGATGCGCGCCTCGACGCCCGCAATCAGCTTGTCGCGCAATGCGGTCATCTTCTGCATGTTCGCTTCCATGTTCGCCGTCTGGATCTCGAGCGCCTTGGCAAGACCGACGATGCCCGGAACGTTCTCCGTACCCGCACGCTTCTTGTTTTCCTGACCGCCGCCGGTGATCATCGCAGGCACGCGCACGCCCTTTTTGATGTAGACCGCGCCGACGCCCTTGGGTCCGTGGAACTTGTGCGCCGTGAGCGTCAGAAGGTCGATGTTCATGTCCTGCACGTCCATCGGGATGTGACCGACCGCCTGCACCGCATCGGTATGGAACAGCACGCCCGCTTCGCGGCAAACTGCGCCGATCTCCTTGATCGGTTCGATCGTACCGACCTCGTTGTTCGCCGCCATGATCGATACGAGGATCGTATCCGGACGGATCGCCGCCTTCACCGCTTCGGGATCGACGAGACCGTTTTCATCGACGTCCAGATACGTAACCGTTGCCAGTCCCTTGTCCTCGAGCTCCTGCAGCGTGTGCAGGATCGCGTGGTGTTCGATGCGCGACGTGATGATATGGCTGCCTTTTTTGCGATACGCCTGCGCTACGCCGCGCAGGATCATGTTGTCGCCTTCGCTGCCGCCGCCGGTGAAGTAGATCTCCGACGGATTTGCCGCGTTCAGGCACTTTGCGACGGTGATTCTTGCTTCATCCAGGCCCTTGTGTGCGTCCCGCGCGAAGCTGTGGAAGCTCGACGGATTGCCGTAGTATTCGCTGTAATACGGGATCATCGCTTCGATGACCTCGGGCAGAACCTTGGTGGTTGCTGCATTGTCAAGATAAACGTGCATGTTCGATCCTCTTTTTCTGTTCGATATGATCTTCGGTGAGTTCGCCGATGGTCGTTTCATTCAAAACGGCATTGATGCGGCTTTGCAGTTTCAAAAACAGCGGTCTCGCCGAGCAGGTGCAGGCATTTTCGCAGATCTCGCCGTCCGCGCTGACGCATCCGGCAACGTCTGTGCTGCCTTCCAATGCGCGAAGAACTTCACCGACGCTGATCCGGTTCGGCTCCTTCGTCAAAAGATACCCGCCGCTTTTGCCGCGCGCGGTTGTGACCAACCCCGCGTGTTTCAGCGAACGCATCAGCTGTTCGAGATACGCCTCCGATATGCCCTGCTCCGCCGCCACAGCCGAGAGCGATACCGGACCGTCCCCGTATCTCCCCGCCAGTTCAACGACGGCGCGTAAGCCGTATGTGCCTTTGGTTGAAAATTTCATCTTGAATCCCTACCGTTTCACTCGGATTTATATTACTGTTATTTTGCCCGAATGTCAAGTATTTTACTCGTCTTTCCAAAATATACTTTTCAGTCGACAATGCGCCGCAGGTATGATACAATCAAAGCAAGACCGGAAAAGGAGATATCATCATGAACAAGAAAACCGGAATCGTCGCGATCGCGCTCGGCGCCGTCGCAGTCCTGCTGTCCGTTATCGCCCTGATCGTCGCGGGCAAGCCCGCCGCGCCTGCCGCATCCGAACCGGAAGCCGACGATACGCAGTACGTCCTCTACCTCGGCACGAACGACAAGGATACGAACGCACCGGTCTATACGCCGGAACAGGCGAAGATCAAGGCCGAGGAGATTCTTCTGCGGCACTTCGGCGGCTATACGATTCAGGAAGCCAACGGCGGCTGGATCGACGGCGAAACCGTCTATCGCGAATATACGCTCGTCATCTTCCTCAGCGACACCGACATCGCGCACGTACATGCCGCGGCGGATGAAATGATCCGCGAATTCAACCAAAGCTCCGTGCTGATTCAGGCGAACCGCACGACGACGGAGTTTTACGCGGGCAAATGAGCGCAGTTCCGATCAAAACCATCCTATGGGATGTAGACGGGACGCTTCTGGACTTTGAAGCGTCGCAGCGCGCGGCGATCCGAACGCTGTTTGCCCGCTTCGGGCTCGGCGCCTGTTCGGATGAAATGCTTGCGCGCTACGACGCGATTAACAACGCGTTTTGGCAGCGTCTTGAACGGAATGAGATCACGAAGCCGCAGGTTCTTCTCGGCAGATTCGAGCAGTTTTTCTCCGAATACGGGATCGATCTCGCGCTTGCCGTCCCGTTTAACGACAGCTATCAGCTCTGTCTCGGCGATACGATCGTGTATCGGGACGACTGTCTGTCCCTCATCGATTCTCTGAAGGGCAGGGTCCGACAGTATGTCGTGTCCAACGGCACGGTCGCTGCGCAGACGAAGAAGCTCGATCGATCCGGCATCGGCAAGCGCATGGACGGGATCTTTCTTTCGGAACAGATCGGCGCGGAAAAACCGAACCCGGCGTTTTTCGAACGCGTTTTCGAAGCGATCGGACCGGTCAATCGCAGCGCGGTCATGATCGTCGGCGATTCGCTGACCAGCGACATGCTCGGAGGCATCCGCGCCGGCATCGTCACCTGCTGGTATAATCCGGACAAAAAACCGGTTCCGACGGACCTTCACATGGACTATGTGATTCAGAATCTCAACGAACTGCTTCAGATCCGCAGGGACAAGCTGAAGGAACTGCAGGAAGCAGGCAGGGACCCCTTTGTGATCACAAAGTACGACGTGACGCATCACAGCACGGACGTGAAAGACCACTATGAGGAGATGGAAGGGAAACCTGTATCCGTCGCCGGCCGCCTGATGTCCAAGCGTGTAATGGGGAAGGCTTCCTTCTGCAACGTACAGGACCTGAAAGGAAGCATCCAGTGCTATGTGGCC
>ONMC01000009.1 GCA_900318745.1 uncultured Eubacteriales bacterium | reverse complement strand
CGGATGTAAAATAAAGTATCTGAAAACGTTTGCGTAACATAAAACGTGTTAATACGGAGGTTGCACATGGGCTTTGTGACGCTGAAGGATGTTGCGAAAGTCGCCGGCGTATCCTATGCGACGGTCTCCCGCGCGCTTTCCGGGAGCCCGGAAATCGGTGAGAGCACGCGCAAAAGGGTCGTCCGCATCTGCGAAGAAATGGGGTATACGCCGAATTCCGTCGCGCGGTCGATGGTCATGAAGCGTACGAACATCATCGGGCTGATCGTGACGAGCATCGACAACCCGTTCATGAGCGAAATGACCGCTCATCTCGAAATCTATGCGCGTCAATGCGGCTACAACCTCATGGTCTGCAATTCCTCCTATAACCTCGATCTCGAAAAGGAAGTCTTTTCCCTGCTGATGGGGCGCAAGGTTGACGGCATCATCATGATCCCGGTCGGTTCGGAATCACATGAGACGCTCAAAACGTTCACCGCGCAGGTGCCGACGGTTTTCATCGGCGAAAATATGATCGACCTGCCGGAAAACTACGTGTCCGTCGACAATGCGACCGGCATGCAGCAGGCGACGGAATATCTGTACTCGCTCGGACATCGCAGGATCCTGTATCTCGGCGCGCGCGACAACAGCATGACGCACCAGCTGCGCCTGGACGGATATCTCAACGCGTGCAAAAAGCACGGCATCGAGCCGAGCATCATCCGCAATACGAGCGCGCGAAGCTCATTTCAGATCGGATATGCGCTTGCAAAGCAGCATTTCGAACAGCCGTTTTCCGAAACCGCGATCCTGTGCGCGGCGGACACGCTGGCGATCGGCGTGATCCAGGCAGCGTATGAAAAGGGCATCCGCATCCCGGACGATCTGTCGCTGATGGGATTCGACAACATCTCGTTCTCCGCGCTTCCGCCGATCGACCTTACCACGGTCAATCAGCCGAAGCAGGAACTGGCGGTTTCGGCAATGGATATGCTTCTGAACCGCATCCGAAAGCCGGATGCGCCGCATACCAAGACGATCCTTTCGCCGTCGCTCGTCATCCGCAATTCATGCCGGGCGATCGAAGACTGATTTTTTTCTCGGAGGAACCATGTATCGTTACGAACTGCACCTACACACCTCGGAAACCAGCAAATGCGGGCACGTGCCCGCCGCCGACCAGATCAGGACGTATCACGACCTCGGATATACGGGCGTCTGCGTGACCGATCATCTGCATAACGCGCAGATCGCATATTTCGACGTTGCGCACGACTGGAACGTCATCATCGACCGCTATCTCGCGGGCTATCGCGCGGCGAAGACAGCGGGGGACGCGCTCGGCATGGACGTTATCTTCGGCGTCGAGCTGCGCTTTCCGGAAAACGACAGCGATTATCTGATCTACGGCATCGACGAGCAGTGGCTTTACGATCATCCGTGGATCACGGATATGGATCACCAGTCGTTCTTCGATCGTTATCGGGATGAGGTGCTGATCATCCACGCGCATCCGTACCGCAAGAACGATATCGTGTATTATGACTGCGTGCACGGACTGGAGATCGCAAACTGCAATCCGCGCCACGACAGCCGCAACGACCTTGCGCTGCAGCTCGCGAAGGAACATCCGCATCTGTACCGCACGGTCGGATCGGACGCGCATCAGATCGGTGACGAGGGACGCGCGGCGATCCTCGTCGAGTCGCGCATCCGCGATTCCTATGCGCTGAAGGACGTCATCACATCGGGTCGTTACCGCAACTGGTGTCCCGAATTCGATTCCATTCTGCAGGAAAGCGAGGCAGACCGCCATGTTTGACACCATGATCATCGGGCAGATCACGCTCGATCACAACATCGACTACGACGGACGCGAGGAGTTCATCAACGGCGGCGCCGTTACGTTCTCGGGCTATGCCGCCGCGGCGACCGGACACTCCGTCGCGGTGCTCCCGAAAGGCGACACGAAGGTTATCGATCCGTTCCGCGTGTTTGCCGACAGCAAGGTCGAAAAGATCTTTGCGGTCGAGTCTCCGACCTATACCGAAATGGAGAACACGTATTTCACCGCGGACCGTGAACGCCGCCGCAGTCTGAATACGAAGGGGATCGAACCGTACCGTCCGTGCGAACTCCCGGAGGAACGTGCGAAGATCTATCACCTCGGCGGACTCGTTGCAGGCGACTTCCCGTCCGAATTCGTCAAGGCGTGTGCGGCGCGGGGCGACGTCGGTCTCGACGTGCAGGGTATGATGCGCTTCCGCAATGACGACGGCACGCTGGAGCTTCGCGACTGGCCGCAAAAGAAAGAGATCCTTCCGTACATCCGCTGGCTCAAAACCGACGCCGCGGAGGCGGAGAAGCTGACCGGCACCGACGACCGCGAAAAAGCGGCGTTCCTGTTCTGCGAATGGGGCGCGAAGGAAGTGCTGATCACACACAACACCGAAGCGATCGTATGCGACGGCAAGCGGATCTATCGCGCACCGCTTCGTCCGAGAAACCTCACCGGACGCACCGGAAGAGGCGACACGACCTTTGCGGGATACCTTTGCGAGCGCCTCGATCACGACATTCCGACCGCGCTTGAATTTGCGGCCGCGCTCGTCTCGCTCAAGATGGAGACGCCGGGTCCGTTCAAGGGCACGCGGCAGGATGTGCTCGATTATATCGAAGCATTCTATCGGTAAGGGGATAACAAAACAGCCGCGGGAGCGCTCCCGCGGTGTTCAGACTGTCGCAGAAGGGGTCAGACCGTTTGCGGCGAGGATTGATAAAACAGACAATCTGCATGAAGAAAAGGCAATAGCGCCTTTTCTTTTATTATATCGCCGCAAACTATCCGCGTTTTCACTCGGTCGCATACCTTAGTATAGCTCCGTCGTGAAAACCCGAATTCTGCTACCCTTCCCAACAGTCTGCACAGCGTGTCAAAAGGCGTTTTGACACGCTGAAACGGACGAAATGTCCGTTTTGTCAGACGATCAGGATGATCGGTTCGCCGGCGGTGGAGACCGTGCCGTAATCGACCGGATACTCGCGACCGTTCAGAATGTTATGATACCTGCCATCCTCCAACGGCACATTGACGGCGGCGGAATTGCCGCGCATAGAGAACACGCCGACGGCCTTGCGCGGACCGAGCGTCCACACGGATACGATCATGTCGCGCGGACGCGCTTCCGGCGTATAGACGCCGTCCGAAAACAGGGGATCCTTTTTCATCGCGATCAGCGTTTTCAAAAGCGCTTCGTGCATCGGCTCGCCGCGTTTTTCGATCGGATCCGGATCGAACAGCGTCGGCGTATGGACCGGCGCCCATTCCTGCCCGGAATAGAGCATCGGCATTCCCTTTTGAAAGAACATCCAGGCGAGCCAGTTCTCGCGTACCGTGCGATCCGGGAAGAGAAACGCGGTCCTCAGCCGGTCGTGATTTTCGGTAAACCGCAGCTTCACATAATCGACGGGGTAGATCGCTTCCTGCCGCTCGAGCGCGGCGATATAGTCCGGGAGCGATTCGCGTCCCTGCGCATAGGCGAGATAATCGCCGTAGACGTCGTAATCGTAGCAGATATCGAACGCCTGATACAGCTCGGAATCCGACAGCGCATCAAGTCCCTGCGAACGGTTGTAGCGAATGAACCCGTGTTCCACCGATTCGGCAAGCCAGATACAGTCGGGGCGCACCGCGGCAACGCGCCTGCGCGCTTCGAGCCAGAAACCGAGCGGCACGAGCGGCGCGACGTCGCACCGGAACCCGTCAACATACTGCGCCCAGAAGCAGAGCGTGTCAATGAGCTCATCCCACAGAGCCGGAACGGAAAAGTCGAGGTCGATGATGTCCGTCCACTCGCCGACATGATTGCCGAACGAGCCGTCCGGGCGGCGATAGAAGTATTCGGGATGCGTCTTGACAAGCACCGAATCCGGCGAGGTGTGATGATACACGACGTCGATCAGCACTTTGAGACCGAGCTGATGGGCGGTCGCGCAAAGGTGCGTGAAATCGTCCATCGTGCCGAATTCCGGATTGATCGCGCGATAATCTTTGATCGCGTACGGCGAGCCCAGAGACCCCTTGCGCTTGACCTCGCCGATCGGATGGATCGGCATCAGCCAGATCGCGTCGATGCCGAGCGCTTTCAGGCGCGCCAGGTCTCGCTCGACCGCGGCGAACGTGCCGCCGTCGTTGCGGATGAAGATCGAATAAAGCGTCATGCTGCGCAGCTGCATAGTTCCTCCCAAAAGAAAACGCCCGAACGAAATCGGGCGTTTTGATCATCCCATTACTTGTTTGTCGTTTTCTTCGTTGCAGTCTTCTTGGTTCCCGTCTTCTTTGCCGTCGAGGACGTCGTCTTTTTGGCGGTCGTCTTCTTTGCGGTCGACGTACCGGTCTTCTTTGCGGACGAGGACGTCGTTTTCTTGGCGCCCGTCTTCTTCGCGGTCGACGTACCGGTCTTCTTTGCGGTCTTCTTCGCCGCGGTCTTCTTGCCGGTCTTTTTTTCTTCTTCCGCGTTCTGAACCGCATCGCTGTTTCCGAACAGGTTCATCGCCAGGGAGCCGAGCCCGCCGAGCAGAGAGGAGTCTTCCTTTTTCTCTTCTTTCTCTTCTTCCTTGCCGCCGAACAGTCCGCCGAGCAGCGAGCCGAGACCGGAGGACGAGGAGGAAGAGGAGCCGCCGAGCAGGCTGCCCAAAAGCGCGCTTCCGACGGAGCCGCCGGACGAGGACGAACCGCCGAGCATGCCGGAAAGCAGCGAGCCGAGACCCGATGCGTCATCGTCCTTTTTGTTGTTGCCGAGCTGCGAAAGAAGCAGCGGCGCAACGAGCGACAGGATCGAAGAGACCTTGCTCGAAGAAAGACCGCTCTTTTTGGACAGCGCTTTGGTCGCGGCGTCCTTGTCGGAGCCGAGGATGTGCGAAAGGATCTTTTCGCCGTCGTCGCTGTCCGCGGTCTTTAAAAACGACGCAACGTCGATCACGTCGCCGGTTTTATGCTCGTTCAGCGCTTTGTTCAGCGAAGCCGCACCGTCCGGGGAGGAGGCGTTGTCGCTCATCTTGCCGACGAGTACGGGCAGCGCGTTCGTGAGGACGGTATTGACCTTGGCTTCGTCGGATTTGGTTGCGGCGGACAGCGTCGAAACGCCGTCGCCCTGCATGATCTTCAGCAGGGATTGTACGTCAAACTTGCCCATCGCTTATTCTCCGGCGAGTTCTTCCACGCCTTCTTCGATGTTGAGACCGTCAAGCTCCAGTCCCTGTTCTTTTTCCGCACGCTTTGCGCAGTAATAGCACAGTTCGCTGCGGCCTGCGTCGATCGCGTCCGTTACGGAACCGCCGAACAGCGTGGAGTTGGCGATCGTATGGCATTCGGACGTATACGTCTTTTCACCGGTGACCGGGTCGACGTGCGCTTCGCCGAGGTGATACTTATGACCGTATGCGGTCCAGACCACGTCCTCGGTCAACGCTTCTTCCGCCGCCGCTTTTTCTTCTGCGGAGATCGGATTGAAGTTCCAGCCCAGAAGACCTGCGACGAGCAGCGCAACGATCGCGACGACGGTCACGATGATGCGGGACTTTTTGTCCATCTTATCCTTGTTCGTAAAGAGCAGGATGATGAGCGGCAGGAAGCACACGACTGCCATGATAACGCCGAGCTGATTCAGGATCACAAAGCCGACCTTGTTGCCGGTCTTTTTGAACGGATCGAGAAAACTCGCTTTTTTCCACAGCTGCGATGCGACGATGCAGCAGACGAGGTCGAGCACGATAAAGATGATCATCCACCACATCTGGGAAAGACCCGGGATGTACAGTGCTTTCAAAAGCGTCAGGATCGCCAGCACTTCAAAGCCGATCGCAAGCACCCAAAGGATGATCGAGATGATGCGAAGCGTCGTCGCCTTGCTTTTTTCCTCGGCCTTCGTCAGCTTCGGTGCCGATTTGGTTTCTTCCGCGGTCGCTTTCACAGCCGCTTTCTTTTTCGTTTCTTCCATGCGTACCCCTCTCATTTCTATTGAATTCAAGTCGAATGATATATCATTCCGTTTATATTGTACGGCAAAGGGGAATCGATGTCAATGATCGATTCCGGTTAATTTTTCGGACAGCGTCAGGATCGCGGACGCCGCCGTTTTGCCGTTCTGCTTTTTGATCGCAAACACATAGCCCGTATCCGTCTCCCTGCGGCAGACCGAGATCGTTTCGCCTTCGAGGCACGGCTCGCCGTAGCGGATCTCAAAGCTTTTGACGGGCAGAGCGGCCATCGTCGAAGCGGAAAAGGTATCCAGCATCGTCCGGACGTAGGCGACGTTGTTCATGTGGTTGCCGTAATCGATGTCGGAAGCGGCGACCGTCCGCACAAAGCAAACGTCCCCGTCGGCAAACGTTTCCGTCACGCGGGAAAACGGCGTCGTGACGATCGGTTCGTCGTGATAGATCATGTCCGTCGGAAAGCCGGAATCGCGCGCGCGCAAAAGCCGACCGGTTTTCGTGTTCAGCACCATCCATTCGGTGCGTCCCTCGCACAGCGTTCTGCCCTCGCTTTCGATGCGGTAAAGCCGATGCATGCGAAGATCTTCCGGCGCGGTCTGCACCGGCCACGTCGAGACGGACAGGGGTTGCATCATCTCCGCACGGTCAAAGAATTCGAGCCGCGTATGGACCGCAAGCCAGAACGCGCCGCGCGCCGTCATGGCGGCGCCGCCGACGCCGAGCCGTTCCGCGTGCTCCGCGGCAATGTCCTGCACCAGCGCAAACTGCTGCGCGATCCCCAAGCCGAATGACGCGTCGCACATGCTCGGTGCGATCACGCCGTCGCGGCGATAAAATCCGTTTTTTGTTTCGTTCATATGCTGATCCTCCCAAAACCATTATACCCGAACCGTTCATGCGCCGCAAGCCGAAATCCGCGCCTGCAAAGACCGGATCCGCCCGAAATCCGCATGATTTCACAGGAATTTCGCTTTTATTTTGCGCTCCGATGTGGTAAAATAATATATCACACGAAAGGCGAAACGATATGCTCGGAACATTTACGTACCATAACCCGACGAAACTGTACTTCGGTGCGGAAGCACTGAACGGATTGAACGAGGAGCTTCCGAAATACGGAAAGACCGTGCAGCTGATCTACGGCGGCGGTTCGATCAAACGGAACGGCGTCTATGACGCGGTCGTGAAACTGCTTGCGGACAACGGCAAAACGGTCGTGGAGGACGGCGGCGTCATGCCGAATCCGACGACGGAAAAGCTCAGGGAGGGCGTGCGCATCGCGCGCGAGCATCACGTCGACCTGCTGCTCGCGGTCGGCGGCGGCTCCTGCTGCGATTATGCAAAGGCGGTATCCGTCTCCGTGCATGAGCCGGAGGATCCGTGGGAGAAATTCTTCGTGCGTTATGAGGATCCGGAACACGAAATCGTGCCGGTCGGCTGTGTGCTGACAATGGCGGGGACCGGCTCCGAGATGAACGGCGGCTCGGTCATCACGAACCATGCCGCGAAGATGAAGATCGGCAAGGTATTTGACGAACGCGTGAACCCGAAGTTCTCGATCCTGAATCCGACATTCACCTATTCGCTTCCGATGCGGCAGACCGTCGCGGGCGTGTACGATATCTTCAATCACATCTGCGAGCAGTACTTCTCCGGCACGGACGAAAACGTCAGCGATGCGCTGTCCGAAGCGCTGATGCGCGAGGTCGTCAGGGCGTCGCGCATCGTGATCCGCGACCCCGAAAACTACGAGGCGCGTTCCGATATCATGTGGGCGGCGACGTGGGCGCTCAACAATCTGATCGGCTGCGGCAAGACGGAGGACTGGATGGTGCATATGCTCGGACAGGCGCTCGGCGCATATACCGATGCGACGCACGGCTTCACGCTTGCAGCGGTCTCGCTGCCGTATTACCGGCTCGTGATGCCGTACGGACTTGAAAAGTTTGTCCGCTTCGCAAAAGCGGTGTGGAACATCGACCCCGCGGGCAAAACCGACGCGCAGATCGCAGAGGCGGGACTGTGCGCCATGCACGCGTGGATGCAGGAGATCGGCGTTGCCTGCACGATGAGAGACCTCGGCGCGACCGAGGACATGATCGAGGGCATCGCCGATGCGACGATCCTCATGGACAGCGGCTATCATGCGCTGACGCGTGAGGAAGTGATTCAAATCTTGAAGGAAAGTCTGTAAGGAGGGAAACAGTCATGATGCAATCACTTGTTGCGTATTTTTCCGCAAGCGGCGTCACAAAGGCGCTCGCACTGCGGCTCGCGAACGGCGTCGGCGGCAGACTCTATGAGATCGCGCCGGACACGCCGTATACCGATGACGACCTGAACTGGATGGACAAGGGATCCAGAAGCTCGATCGAGATGCAGGATCTGAGCACGCGTCCCGCGCTTCGCGACACGAACGCGCCGGTCGCCGAGTACGATATCATTTTCATTGGCTTCCCGATCTGGTGGTACCGCGAACCGTCGATCATCGATTCGTTCCTCGAGGCGTATGATTTTGCGGGCAAGAAGGTCATTCCGTTTGCAACGTCGGGCGGCTCCGGACTCGGCAAAGCGCCGAACCGGATCGCGGAGCTTTCAAAGGCGACGGTCCTGCCGGGCAAGGTCTTCTCGCCCAAGGCATCCGAGCGCGAGCTCAAGGACTGGGTGCGTTCGCTGCCGATCTGACGCGGATCCGATCAAAACGAAAACAGGGCATGTGCGCATGCCCTGTTTTTTATGCGGAAGGATCGCCGTTATTTCATCGTGTTTGCAAACCGCGCATAGATCTCCTCGGGGATCATCGGCGAGCAGATCGAGAGAAGCGTCTGCTCGGACAGCGAAAAGCCCTCGGCATACTCCCTGCCTGCGGCTTCCATTTCCAGCAGACGCGGCGCGGTGAACTGCTGCGCCTCACGGATATTGAACATCGGGCTTTCCGGTACGGTGATGACGGTGCTGTCGGGATACTTCAGCCGGAACGAACGCACTGCGCCTTCGAAATTGTGCCTGCTGTTCGGAAAACCGCAGCCGCAGATCATGACAAAGTGCAGTCTCGATACGTCGAACTGCATGTTGTGCCCGTACTTGCCCTCGGCATTGCGCACCATGTTCCAGGAGGAAAGCGGCATCGTGCGGTCGACAAAGTTTTTCATCGCCGCCGGCATCGCATAGGAATACAGCGGGAAGCTGCAGATCAGCACGTCGGTTTCGAGCATCTTCTGAAGAAGCCCCGTCATATCGTCCTCGATCACACAGACGCCGCCGTTATGTTTGCAGGCAAAGCAGCCGGTGCAGTATTCGATGTGCGCGTCATAGAGATGGACGGTCTCGACCTCGCCGCCCGCCGCGCAAATGCCCCTTGCAAATGCCGTCGAAAGATGCAGCGTGTCGCTGCGTTCCTTTTTGGGACTGCCGTTCAGAATCAGCGTTTTCATATTGCCTCCCGCGGATCGTATTTGATGCGATCGGTCTTTCGACGCGCACCGCCGCATTTTTCCGCTTTTATGATAGCACAGCCGCGCAGGCGTGTCACGCGTTTTGTGTAAGTCACAAACGAGAAAAAGAAGACGGGACCGTCCGATCCCGTCTCCGTCCGATGTGACTATTCTTCGACCTCGATTTCCTTGATGATGCACTCGTTGCCCTTCAAAAGCCATGTCTCGCCGCTGCCGCAGTGCGGACAGGTGCGTCCGTACTGCACGGTGGGATACGTCTGTTTGCACGAATCGCACCAGGTCACGGCAGGGATGGTCAGAATTTCCAGCTCCGCTTCCTCCAGAACCGGATGCTTTTTGCGGAAGTAATTCCAGCAATCGGTGAAATAGTCCGTCATGATGCCGGAAACCTCGCCGACCTCCAGCGCGACCCGCGTGATTTTTTGAATCTTCTCCTGCTCGGCGGTCTCCTCAAGGGTTTTCGCCAGATGCAGGATGATGCCCATCTCGTGCATATCAGTCCTTCATCAGATCTTCCACGTTGACCGCGTTGCCGGTGTGCGGATGCGTCTTGTGGAATTCCTTGGTCGCCTTGTTGTATTCTTTGCGCTTTCTGCGCATGGCCTTCGCTTCCTCCGAGCCGCTGTGCAGCACGATCTTGACCGCGCGCTTCGCCGCATAGGAAAGCAGTCCGCCGACCTTGTCTTCGGCACGGCGCATGTCGGAGTTCTGCGGATGATCGCGCAGCAGATGGATCGCGTCGAACTCGCAGCGCGTGGTGCACAGACCGCAGCCGATGCACTTGTTTTCATCGACGATCGTCGCGCCGCAGCCGAGGCAGCGCGAGGTCTCGATCTTGACCTGCTCCTCGGTCAGCGTCAGCCGCGGATCGCGGAAGCCGTTCTTTGCGTCGATCGAAGGATCGACCGCGGGAACCTGCCGCTGTGCGTGATCGTACGAATCGATCGCGATGTTGTTCTTGTCGAGCTCCTTGAAGTACCGGCGGTCTCTGCCGAGCGTCTGATTGACGTTGTTCTTCGAAACGAACCGCGAGAGCGATTCCGCCGCTTCGTGCCCCTGGCCGATCGCGTCGATCACGAACTTCGGACCCGTGAACACGTCGCCGCCCACAAAGATCATCGGATCGTCGGTCTGATAGGTGAATTGATCCGCAACCGGGTAATTGCCGTGATGGAACTTCACGTTCGTGCCTTCGAGGAGCTTACCCCATTCGATTGCCTGACCGATCGCGAACACGATCGTCTTTGCCGGGACCGTGATCGTTTCATTCTCATCGTACTTCGGCGAGAATCTGCCCGTTTCGGGATCGATCGTGGAAACGCAGCGCTTCAGCACGAGTCCCTTGACCTTGCCGGCTTCGTCGACGAGCACTTCCTTCGGACCCCACGACGGCTGGATCTTCACGTCTTCCTCTTCGGCTTCCCTGATCTCCTCGGGGGAAGCGGGCATCGTTTCGCGCGATTCGAGGCAGAACATCGAAACCGTCTCCGCGCCGAAGCGGTGTGCGGTGCGTGCGCAGTCGATCGCCACGTTGCCGCCGCCGATGACGACGACGTCGCCTTCGAGCCTGCGGGTGTTGTCAGACAGCGCTTTTTTGAGGAAGCTCACCGCGATCTCGGTGCCTTCCGCGGTCTCGTTCGGGATGCCGGGGAGTCGTCCGCCCTGACAGCCGATCGCGATATAGAACGCTTCATATCCCTGCTGTTTGAGCTCTTCGATCGTAACGTCCCTGCCGACCTCGACGCCGCAGCGGATGTCAACGCCGAGCGCGCGGATGACGTCGATCTCTGCGTCGATGACGTCCTTTTCGAGCTTGAACGACGGAATGCCGTAGGTCATCATGCCGCCGGGCTTCTGATTCTTTTCGAACACCGTCGGGCGGTAGCCCATCGTGCCGAGGTAGAATGCCGCCGAAAGACCTGCGGGACCCGCGCCGATGATCGCGATCTTCTGCTTCCATTCGCCGGTCAGATTGTTGATGATCTTCTTGGGTACATAGCGCGTCTCTGCATGCAGATCGCGCTCGGCAAGGAATTTCTTGACGTCGTCGATCGCGACGGGCTGATCGATCGTGCCGCGCGTACAAGCGTCTTCACAGCGCTTGTTGCAAACGCGTCCGCAGATCGCGGGGAAGGGATTCTCGCGCTTGATGAGCGCCAGCGCTTCGTCGTAGCGTCCTTCCTTCGCCATCTTGAGATAGCCCTGGATCGGCACGTGCGCGGGGCATGCGGTCTTGCACGGCGCGGTGCCCGTCTTGTGCGTGTTGACGCGGGCGGAATCGCGGTAGTTCTCGTCCCATGCATACTTGCCCCAGCGAATGCGGTCCGGCAGAACGGACTTCGGGTATTCGACTTCGGTCCCGTCCTTTTTGCACAGCTTCTGACCGAGTTTCAATGCGCCTGCCGGGCAGATCTCGACGCAGCGTCCGCACGCGACGCAGTTTTCCTTCTTGACGTTTGCGGTGTACGCCGATTTCGACATGTTCGGCGTGTTGTACAGAAGAGAGGTGCGAAGCGCGTTGCAGATCTTGACGTTGCAGTTGCAGATGTCGAAGATGTGATCGCTTCCGTCGATGTTCGTAACCTGATGCACGTAGCCGTTTTCCTCGGCGCGTTTTAAGATCTCAAGCGCTTCTTCCTTGGTGATATAGTGCGCTCTGCCGGTTTCGACCGTGTAGTCCGCCATATCGCCGACCTGAATACACCAGTCGCTCTCGTCGTCCGTGCAGCCCTCGCCGAGCATGGCGCGCGACGCGCGGCACGAGCAGATGCCGGCGGACAGATGCCCGTCGTATTTCTGCAGCCAGTAGGAGATCTTTTCGATGCTGATGGATTCGCGCGATGCCTGGACTTCCTTTTCGACCGGAATGACATGCATGCCGATGCCGTTGCCGCCCGGACGCACCATCGAGGTGATGTGCTCCAGCGGCAAAAACGTCATGCGCTCGAACATCTTCGCCACGGGCGGGTTCTTTTCGATGCGGTCGACGGAGGAGTTGAACAGTTCCGCACTGCCCGGCACGAAATAGCTCGTGCGATAGCGGAGCTCTTTCGGCGCGCCCGGGATCGGACCGTTGTCGTCATAATGATCGCCGTAGTCATACTCGACAAAGCCGTGTACGCACAGCAGATTCAGCGTCTCTTTGAAGAGTTGTTCGCCCATCTTTTTGTTCTTTTCAAAGAGCTGCTCGTAGGTGTACCACTTGCGCTGCTTCATGGAAAGCGCAATATCGACCTCGTTCTCGTTGAGGATCTCGCGCAGACCCCAGTATTCCTCGTCGGTCGTCTTAAGCCCCTTGAGTTTATGGGGGACGTTGTCCGTGATGCGGCGGCCGAGCTCCGCGTATTTTTTGTGCAGTTCGGCTTCTCCGTCATATACGGATTTGGTGCGTGGATTCTGATCGTAAATTTCCGGCATACTGTTTTCTCCTTTGCCCCGTTTTTGCTGTTATTCTTTCCAGTCCGAAACGGCTTTTGAAAGCCATTGCTCCCATGCGTCAAAGCCCTCACCCGTCTTTGCGGAAACCGTAAAGATCTGAATGTTTGGGTTCAGCTTTCTTGCCCGCGCCATGCAGGCGTCGAAGTCGAAATCAAAGTACGGCGCGACGTCGGTCTTGGTGATGATCAGAACGTCCGAAACCGAAAACATCAGCGGGTACTTCAAGGGCTTATCGTCGCCCTCCGGAACCGAAAGCAGCATCACGCACTTGCCTGCGCCGGTATCGAATTCCGCGGGACAGATGAGATTTCCGACGTTTTCAAGAACCACAAGGTCGAACGGCTCGTCGCCGAGCGCTTCGAGCGCGCGGCGCGTCATACCCGCGTCCATGTGACACATGCCGTCGGTATGCGCCTGCACCGCTTTTGCGCCGATCTTTTCGATGCGCACCGCGTCCACGTCGGAATCGACGTCCGCTTCCATCACGGCGATGCGATGGGTGTCCTTGAGATCGCGGATCGTGCGCTCCAACAGCGTCGTCTTGCCCGCGCCGGGCGACGCCATCAGATTGATGAGAAGCGTCCCTTTTTCTTTCAGTTCGCTGCGCAGCACCGCAGCATCGCGGTCGTTCGAAGCGGTGACCGTTTCCTTCAATTCGATGATTTTCATGGAAATCTCCTTATTTCTCACTGCTTTTTCAGTATACCAAAACAGACGGGACAGCGCAACATTTTTCATACCGAACAAATAAAAAAAAGAAGCGAACGATTTCGCTTCTTTTCGGATCGGAATCTTATATTGCGCCGAGCGCATCGTCGATCGCTTTTGCGGCGATCTTGCCCGCGCCCATCGCGGAGATGACCGTCGCGGCGCCGGTGACCGCATCGCCGCCGGCATAGACGCGCTCGCGCGAGGTCAAACCGTCCTCGTTGACGATGATCCCGCCGTGGCTGTTCACTTTCAGTCCCTCGGTCGTGTTCTTGATGAGCGGGTTCGGGCTCGTGCCGATCGCCATGATCACCGTGTCCACATCGAGCGTGAACTCGCTGCCGGGGATCGGAACGGGGCGTCTTCTGCCCTTTGCGTCCGGCTCACCGAGCTCCATGCGGATGCAGCGCATGCCGGTGACAAATCCGTTTTTCGGATCGCGCGGGTTTTCGGGATTGCTGTATCCGAGGATCTCCACGGGATTGTTGAGAAGCCGGAAGTCGATGCCTTCCTCCATCGCGTGCTCGACCTCTTCTTTTCTCGCAGGCAGCTCGTCCATCGAGCGACGGTAGACGATATACACGTGCTCCGCGCCGAGACGCAGCGCGGTTCTTGCCGCGTCCATCGCAACGTTGCCTCCGCCGACGACCGCGACCCTGCCGCCCTTCATGATGGGCGTGACCGGATCGTCCCGGTACGCTTTCATGAGGTTGCTTCTGGTGAGGAACTCGTTTGCGGAGTAAACGCCCTTCAGGGATTCGCCGGGGATGTTCATGAAGTTCGGCAGTCCTGCGCCGGAGCCGATGAAGACCGCTTCATAGCCCATTTCAAACAGCTCGTCGACCGTCAGGGTCTTGCCGATCACGACGTTCGTCTGCACGTCCACGCCGAGCGTTTTCAGCGTTTCCACTTCCTTTGCGACGATGGACTTCGGAAGACGGAACTCCGGTATGCCGTACACCAGCACGCCGCCTGCAGTGTGCAGCGCTTCGAATACGGAGACCGCATAGCCCTTCTTTGCAAGATCGCCCGCACAGGTGAGACCCGACGGACCGGAACCCACGATCGCGACCTTATGTCCGTTGGACGCGGGTTTTTCGAGCGGTTGCGCGGTGTTTGCGTTGTGCCAATCGGCGACGAAGCGTTCGAGACGACCGATTCCCACCGGCTCAAACTTCACGCCCATCGTGCACTTGCTTTCGCATTGCGTTTCCTGCGGGCAGACTCTGCCGCAGACGGCGGGCAGGGAAGACGTTTGTGCAATGATCCGATACGCGCCTTCAAAATCCCGTTCCTTGACCTTCATGATAAAGTCCGGAATATTGACGTTGACGGGACATCCGGTTACGCACGGACGGTTTTTGCAGTTTAAGCAGCGGTTGGCTTCTTCGAGCGCGACCTCCGTGGGGTAGCCCAAAGCGACCTCGCTGAAATTATGCGCGCGAACCTCCGGCGCCTGCGTCGGCATTTCATGCTTTTTCGGATTCAGTGCCATTTCAGTTCGCTCCTTTCAGCAGATTGCAGATCTTTGCATGCGCGCGGCGTTCGAAATCGGAATACATGCGGTTGCGGCTCATCGCCTCGTCGAAATCGACCTCGTAGCCGTTGAAGTCCGGTCCGTCGACGCAGGCGAACTTCGTCACGCGCCTGCCGTCCTGCACCAAAGTCAATCGGCAGCCGCCGCACATGCCGGTGCCGTCGATCATGATCGGGTTCATCGAAACCGTGACCGGCACGCCGAACGGCTTTGCGGTCAGTGTGACGAATTTCATCATGATCAAAGGACCGATGGTGATGATCAGATCGAACGTCTCGCCCGCTTCGAGCATTTCTTTGAGCGGAACGGTGACGTTGCCGTGGCGCGCATAGCTGCCGTCGTCGGTCATGACGATCAGCCGGTCGGAACACGCACGGAACTCGTCCTCAAGGATCAGCAGATCCTTATTGCGGAATCCGATGATACTGGTGACCTCGGCGCCCTTTTCATGAAACGCCTGCGCCACGGGCATGGCGATCGCGCAGCCGACGCCGCCGCCGACGATGCAAACCTTTTTGATCCCGTTGGTATGCGTCGGAACGCCCAACGGTCCCACGAAGTCCTGAATGGATTCGCCCTCCTGTTTTGCGTTCAAAAGCTCGGTCGTTGCGCCGACGATCTGGAAAATGATCTTGACCGCGCCGCGCGCCTTGTCGACGCCTGCAACGGTCAGCGGAATGCGTTCGCCCTCCTCGTTGACGCGCAGAATGATGAACTGCCCCGGCAGCGCCTTGTTCGCCACCAGCGGCGCCTCGATCTCCATCTGCGTCACCGTCGGGTTCAGGTTCTTTTTGCTGATGATCCTGTACATAGAAGAACTCCTTCCGCTTGCTGTTCTGACTATACAGTATACTCTCAAACCGCCCTGTTTGTAAACATCTTTCGAACAGGAATTCTCCCGTTTTTTCGAAGACGGGATATAAACACCCGCAACGCGGATCCGACGCCGCTTTCACACCGCAAAAAAGTTTTCAACTTTTAATTTCGTTTTAGGAAGCGCCTGTAAGATGGTACCATCAAAGAAAGCGAGGACATGCACATGGAAAGCGTACAGACGCCGATCACCGTGATGCAGCGGTATGAATGGAAATACATTTTGAGCGCGGAGCAGACCGACTTTTTCGTAAAGCGGCTGGAAGGGCATATGGAGCCGGACGCTTACGGACTTACGACGATCTCGTCGCTCTACTATGACACGGCGGACAGAAAACTGATCCGCGCGTCGATCGAAAAGCCGGCGTTCAAGGAAAAGATCCGGCTTCGCGCATACGGTCCGGCGACCGACCGCTCGCCGGTCTTTCTGGAACTCAAGCGCAAGGCGTACGGCATCGTATACAAGCGCCGCGTGCAGGCGACGATCCCGGAGGCGGAGCAATTCTTTGCGGGAACGCTCGATCTGGACGAGAACGGGCAGATCGACCGCGAGATCACCTATTTCCGCGATTATTATCGAACGCTCGCTCCCGCGTGCATGATCCTGTACGACCGCACCGCGTACTATGAGCCGGATGGTGATCTTCGCCTGACGATCGACCGAAACCCGCGCTACCGCATGGACGCGCTGTCCTTCGATCATGCGCCGGTGGGGCTGCCGCTTCTGAATCCCGGCGAGACGATCCTCGAGATCAAGGTGCAGGATACGATCCCGCTGTGGCTCGTGCGCATTCTTTCCGAGGGCGGCATCCGGCACGGCAGCATCTCGAAATACGGCGAGGCATACCGGCGGCAGATGCATGTGCGGTCCTGAACAGAAAGGAGCTTGTTTATGTTTGATTCGATTTATTCTTCTTCCGTTACTGCGGCGCAGTTTTTCCTGATGGCGGGCACAGCCGTCGTCACCGGCGTGCTGTTCGCATGGATCATGGCGCGCCGCGTGCGCTCCACGAGACGCTTTTTCATCGTCGTTTCGCTGATCCCGTTCGTCGTCGGCGCGGTCATCACGTTCGTGAACGGCAACATCGGCGCAGGCGTTGCGATCGGCGGCGCGTTCAGTCTGATCCGCTTCCGTTCGGCACAGGGCTCTGCGGACGAGATCGCGGCGATCCTGATCGCGATGGGCGCGGGCATCGCGTTCGGCATGGGGTATCTTGCGTACGGCGTCGTCATTCTGCTGGCGCTCGCGCTCCTGTACTTTCTCTTTGCTTCGCTGCATCTGTTTGACAGCAAGCCGCAGAAGGAGGAGCGCATGCTGAAGATCACGGTGCCGGAATCTCTCGAATATACGGACATGTTCGACGAAACGTTTTCGCGGTATCTGCAAAGCTGCGAGCGCCTCGGCGTCAAGACCGTGGGCATGGGCTCGATGTTCCGCCTCTCGTACCTCGTGCGGATGAAGGATCCGAAGCAGGAAAAGGCATTTTTAGACGAACTTCGCATCCGAAACGGAAATCTCGAAATCGCGCTGCTCCCGTACAGCGAGCAGCAAAGTCAGCTGTAAGGCGATACGCGCCGGAAAGGAAAGGATATGAAACGCAATCTGATTTGTTTGATTCTTGCCGCGCTGCTCATGACGGCATGCGCGGCTCCCGCGGGAACGCAGGGGACAGCCGCCGCAGCGACAGCCGCGGCAGAAGCGACCGCGGTCCCGACCGAAACGGTCGAATCCTCCGCATCTTCGAACGCTTCGCCGCTTGAAGATCCCGCAGATACCGGTAAGGTCACGACGGACGCATTCTCCGTCACATCCGGGCAGGGCGAGATCCTGCCGGACGGATCGGTCTACACGATCGATGCGGCGGGCGAGTACACGCTGTCCGGCGCATTGAGCGACGGGCAGATCGTTGTGGATGCGGGCGACGAGGACGAGGTCAAACTCCTCCTTTCGAACGTTTCGATCACCTCGTCCGGCGGCGCGCCGATCCTGGTGAAGAATGCGGGAGAGGTGACCGTGAAAGCGGAAGAGGACACCTATAACACCGTGACCGACGCGCGCAGCGGCAGCGCCGACGGCGTTGAGGAGGATGCGGCAATCTATGCGACCTGCGACCTCAAGCTCGCGGGAAGCGGCACGCTGATCGTTGAATCCGCGTTTGACAACGGCGTCAAGTCCAAGGACGATCTTTCCGTCAAAAACCTGACGCTGAAGGTCACGGCATACGGAAACGCGCTCAAGGGCAACGATTCGGTCGAGATCAAGTCCGGAAACCTGATCCTCGTCTCCACGGCGTCCGACGGCGTCAAGACCGAAAACTCCGACGTTTCTTCCAAGGGTAAGCAGCGCGGCACGGTCACGATCTCGGGCGGATATACGGATATCTACGCCGCATGCGACGGCATCAGCGCGGCATACAACGTCGAGATCTCGGAAGAGGAGAGCTGCACGGTCAACATCTATACCGCGACCTACGCAAATGTCGAAAGCATCGCATCCGGCACGGAAACCTATCTGATCGTCCCGTCCTCGCTGTACAGCGACGACAGCGACTGGTATGCGTATCTCTATAACGACGACGATACGGCAGGCGTATTTGTGAAGTGCACCTATGAAACGATGGTCTACGGCGGAAGGACCGCTTATTACGGGCTTGTGTTTCACGCGGCGGACGGCTATCAGAACATCCTGTTCCACATCGTAGAGAGCGGCACGGTGCCGAACGGAGAGAACTATCTGGCGTCGACGACCGGCGAAACGATCAACACCGCGATGAACGGATATCTGATTTCCTCCGTCTCCGATGATACAATCTCGGGCGACTGGGTGCAGATCTCAAGCGGCGGCAGCTCGACGAAAACCGCGTATTCCGCAAAGGGGATCAAGGCGGAAAACGAGATCCTCGTGTCCGGCGGTTCGGTCACGGTCTGTTCCGCGGACGACGGTCTGCACGCGAACGGCGGCAGCGAGCTCATGAACGGTTCCTCGGGACTCGGCGACGTCACGATCGCAGGCGGCTCCGTTACGGTCACCGCGGCGGACGACGGCATGCATGCGGACAATGCGCTGACGATCGATAACGGCACAGTCGAGATCGTCGAATCGCACGAGGGTCTGGAGGCAAACGTCATCACGCTCAACGGCGGGACCGTTCGCGTGTATGCAAACGACGACGGGCTCAATGCCTGCAAAGGAAGCGAAACGCCGATGATCTGTGTAAACGGCGGGTATGTCGAGATCCGCACGCCGTCCGGCGATACGGATGCGATCGATTCCAACGGCAGCTTTGCGATGACGGGCGGCACGGTCCTTGTGCTCGGCGGCGCGCAGAACGGCGGCATGTCCGGCTCCGTGGACGTCGACGGCACGGTTACCGTCACGGGCGGCACGATCGTCGCGCTCGGCGGTATCTGTCAGATCCCGCAGAGCGGTTCTGTCAACACGTATGTTTCGAGCGGTACAAGCTTCGCAGAGGGCGATTACCGACTGGTCGACGAAAGCGGCAGCACGATCTTCGCATTCACGGTCAGCGGCAGCTACAATTCGTGCTGGATCGCGTCCGACGCGTTCCGGCTGAACGGCTCGTACGCGCTGGAAAAGGACGGCACGGCGCTGCTCTCCTGGACGCAAACCTCTTCCACGGAAGGAGCGAGCGGTAGCTACGGCAGTTTCGGCGGCTTCGGCGGACACGGAGGCGGACACGGAGGCAGACGCTGACGCGTTCGAAAAAACATAAAAAGCAGCTCCGGGTTGGTATGCCGGAGACAGCTCGGCGCCGCAGACGGTTTCGTCTGCGGCGCCGTTATAGTATCGGTTATTCGGGCAGGATCGCCTCAACGGTCAGCGACTGTCCGTCGCTCGAATAGGCGCGGATCCTGCCTTTGTGCGCTTCGGTGATCGCCTTTGCGATCGAAAGCCCGAGCCCGAATCCGCCGGTCTCGGAATTGCGCGAGGCATCCGTGCGGTAGAACCGGTCGAACAGCCGGTCTGCGCTGCCCTTTTCGATGTTTTGCGCGGTGTTGTATACGACGAGTCTGGTCTGCCTGCCGCTTTTTTTGAGCGTCAGCGCGACGGCGCCGTTTTCGGGGGAGTATTTCATGGCGTTGTCAAGCAGGATCGAAACGAGCTTGCGGATCGATTTTTCGTCCCCGTGCAGGGTCAGCTGCGGCTGAATCTCCACGGTAAACGCCTTGTTCTGCGTCCGTGCGACGGATTGGAACGGCTGCGCCGTTTCCTGCACGGCGGAGGAAAGCGAAAAGTCCGACATCTGCGGCTTCGCGCCGTCTTCCTCCATGCGCGACAGATAGATGAGATCGTTGGTCAGAGAGGCAAGCCGGTCGGTCTGCATGCGGATGTCGTCGAGCCATTCGCTTTTGGGCAGATCCTCCTCGATCACATCGGCGTCCGCACGAATGATCGTGATCGGCGTTTTCAGCTCGTGCCCCGCATCCGTAATAAAGCGCTTCTGTTTTTCATAGCTCTGCGCGATCGGGCGAACAATGCGGGAGGAGAACAGCACAAGCAGCAGAAATACCAGAATGAATCCTGCGAGCGAGATCGCAATGCTGGTCAGCAGAAACTCGCGCGCCGTTCCGAGTTCGCGCTCGCGGTTCAGAAAGATCCAGCGCGTAGAGTCGTTTTCTTCGGCGGCGCGCAAAAAGCGGTAGCCGTCCAGAAAGCCCCGCTCGCGCCCCTTTTCACGCGCTTCGAGCGCCATGGCGATCGCGGCGTTCTCGCCGACGGTCGCCACGTTGCGCAGATTGACGGCGCTTGCCGAACCGTCGGCGTCGATCAGCACGGAAAAGTAGCGCGACTGAAAGATCGTTTCGCCGTTGAATCCGTGTCCGTGACCGAAGCCGGTGTGCGGTTCGTTGAAAAAGCTTACGCGATCCGGAAACGCGCCGCCGCTTTCCGCCAGCAGGTTCAGCGTGTCGTCCGATTCCGCGACGATGCTTCGGTAATTCAGAATGTTGATGATCGCGATCAGCGCAGCAAGCACGATAAACAGGGCGAGCATTGCCGCCAGAACAAACTTTCGCTGGAGCTTTCGGATCATTCGCTCACCTCCAGATAGTATCCGACGCCGCGTCGCGCCTTGATTTTGACGTTCGCACCGACCGATTCGAGCTTCTTGCGCAGATAGGACACATAGACCCACACGACGTTCAGTTCGGCTTCGCTGTCGTACCCCCAGATGCGGTCCATGAACGCGTCGGTGGAGATCAGGCGCGTGGGATTGCGCATCAGCATTTCAAGCATCTGAAATTCCTTCCCGGCGAGCTTATAGTGCCCGTCCGGACCGGTCATGTCGTAGGTTGCGGAATCGAGCGTCAGGTTTCCGACGCACAGCCGCGAATCGGTCTGCACCTGTTCGCTGCGCATCATCGCGCGAAGACGCGCCAGAAGCTCCTTCGTATCGAACGGCTTGGTCAGATAATCGTTCGCGCCGGAATCCAGCCCGAAGACCTTGTCGTCGATCTCGGAGCGCGCGGTCAGCATCAGAACGGGGGTGCGGTTTCCGGACTCGCGCATTTGCTTCAAGACCGAAAACCCGTCGGCCTTCGGCATCATCACGTCAAGGATGACGCCGTCGTAGTTTTCGGTTGCGAGATAATCCAGCGCGTCCGCGCCGTTGTAGACCGCATCGACGGAATAATTGTTTTTCTTTAAGATGGCGCATACCGCGCGCGAAAGGGACCGTTCGTCCTCAGCAAATAACAGCCGCATCGTCTTCTCCGGATCGTTTTTCTCATTATATCATATACACAGGAAAAAATCACGAAAAACTTCGCTGCTTTAGGGTTCGTTTAGAGTTGAGGCGGTATGATGCACCCATAAACATGAGAGAGGTGACGAACATGAAGTTCCAAAAATACGGGTTTGCCGTTCTGTTCGGGCTTGTACTGTTCGCGTTTACCGGGTATCTGCTTGCGGACACCTTTTTGATCCGGCACGTGTATGCAGTCGTTTCGACGCCGGCGGGCACAGCAGCTGCTGCGGAGCCGTTCGCCGAGACCGAATACGTGAGCGCACAGACCGAAGAGAGCGAACCGGTGACAATGACAGTCGAACCGACGGCGGAAGCGGACATGCAGGCGACGGAGGAACCGGCGGCGATCGAGCCGGTCGCGGACGAAACGACATACGCGGATGAAAACATCTCGATCGCGCTTTCAACGTACCGGATCGAGGAAACGACGGTTTATGTCGCGGACGTGGTGCTTGCTTCCTCCGATTATCTGAAGACGGCGTTCGCCGAAAGCACATACGGACGCAATATCACGGAGACTACCTCGTCGATCGCGTCCTCGGTCGGTGCGATCCTTGCGGTCAACGGCGATTACTACGGCGCACAGCGGTCCGGCTACGTGATCCGCAACGGCGTGCTTTACCGGAGTCAGTCGGGCGGCGGAGAGGATCTGGTGATCTATGCGGACGGCTCGTTTGGGATCGTCGACGAAAACGAGGTCACGGCGGAGGAGCTTCTGAACAACGGCGCGTGGAATGTGCTTTCCTTCGGACCGGCGCTCGTGCAGGACGGCGCGATCACGGTCTCCGAGAACGACGAGGTCGGCAAGGCGATGGCGAGCAATCCGCGCACGGCGATCGGCGTGATCGACGATCTGCATTACCTCTTTGTCGTGGCGGACGGGCGTACCGACGCAAGCGACGGGCTTTCGCTTTATGAGCTTGCTGCGTTCATGCAGTCGCTCGGCGTTCAGACGGCATACAACCTTGACGGCGGCGGGTCCTCGTCCATGGTGTTCATGGGCACGCTGATCAACAATCCCGTCTCCGGCGGCAAACGAACCAAAGAAAGGAGCGTGAGCGACATTGTCTACATCGGCTACGGCGTATAAACTTTCGGACCGGCAAAAACTGCTTTTGCTCAATCTGCTCGCCTCGCTGTTCTGTGCGCTGTTCGGCGCGGTCTACGAAGCGTTCGGTCACGGCGTGTATTCCTTCTTTATGATCTACAGCTTCGCGTTTCCGCTCGTGCTCGGTGTGCTGCCGCTGACGCTGATCGGCATGCTGCGCGCAACGTATCCGACGCGTTTTCTGCGCAGCGCATATCACGCGGGGATCGCGACGCTGACCGTCGGCTCGATCGTGTGCGGCGTGCTCGAGATCTACGGGACGACCAATCCGCTGACGGTCGTTTACTGGCCGATCGGCGCGGCGCTGATACTCGTCGGTGCGGCAGGGTATGCGATCATGCTGCTGCGCAGACGGCGCCAATCGGAATATGCATAAGAAAAAAGAGCATGCGACATGCATGCTCTTTTGCGTATACGGATCATTTCAGATGCTGTTTCCGCTTCTGACGCCGCCGGACGATCCAGCAGCCGAGCCGCAGAAGTCCGTCGAGTGCGACGTTCGCGGCGAGCGACATCGCAAACGGCTTCACAACGGTCTGCGGGATCACGAGAAAGCCGAGCCCGTAGACCGCGGCGATCCCGCCTTCGACAAAGTTCAGCACGCGTAAAAACGGCTCTTCCTTCTGCTTCAGCCCGGACTCGATCGAATAGTAGGCAAAGGACAGAAACAGAATGCCGTAGATCCCGCTGCCGATCAGGAACATCGCCTGTTCCTTGAACCAGAGGATCGCGGCGAGCGCGACCGTGGCGATCAGGATGATGAAGCGGCTGCGCATGCCGTCCGGATTGCCGCGCTGCCTGATGAGCCGCCGGATGGTCAGCACCAGCTGCAGCGCCGCAATGATCGTCACGATGCTCATCGTGGTGAGCTCAAACAGGAATCCGGAAAGCAGAAACACGATCGTTCCCGCGAGCAGCAGCAGACCGCTCTGCACGCGCAGATCCTTCAGCAGCGTGAGCAGCTTTTCGGTCTTTGATTTCGGGAGTTCCGGGATCGTCTCGTCAAAGAGCAGTTTCTGCGGCAGCTTCGCGAACGTGCGTTTGGTCGTTTTGCTGACGCCGGTCAGCCGAACCAGGACCGCCTCGAGCCGGTCCGGATCGAGGTCCTCCAGGGATTCGCTGCCTCCTGCGGACAGCGCGTCGAACAACTCACCGATGAAAACCGGTCGGTCTTCCTGCGAAATGCTTTCGATCCAGCCGTTCATCAGGCGGTTCAGCGCAACGCTTTTCGGATCGTTCTGCGGCGCAGTCGCCAGCGAGCCGTACTCCACGAGCCACGACGCGAGCGAATGCTGCATGATCCCGGTGCGATAGGAACGGACGATCCGCGTATCGGTGATCTTCGGTTCAAACAGCTTGCCGACCACGTCGTATTCGGGGATGATGCGCGTCGTTTTGGGGTCGATGCGCTGCTCTAAAGATCGGTCCAGCACCTCGGGGCAGAAGCCCGGTCCGTCGAGCAGAAACACGCGCTCGACCGTGCTCCAGCGTTCGTCGTCAAGCATGCACGACGCAAACAGCGCCTGATTCGCGCCTTTCGAGTGCCCCGCGATATACCATCTGCCGCCGTGCATCACGCGCTGAGCGTAGGAAAGGGAGAGGTCCTGCGCCTCTGTTTTGGTGAACGAGATCATGCAGTCCTCACGCCAGCCTGCGATCGACGCATCCGTGCCGCGATAGGCGATGAACGAAAAGTCCGCGGCATGAAACGTCACCGCAGAAAACTGCAGCGGCGGGTCGTGACGCAGCTGATCCTCATAGTCCGAGATGCGAAGGGAGCCGAAGCGTTCGGAGCGCACCGCGGTTTCGAAGATCTCTCCGTTTCCGAGATCGCCGCCGGTGATCATAAGTTTCGCCTGTCCCGCCTCGATCATGGGGAGGCAATCCTTCAGATACACGTCTCCGGGCGTGTCGCGAAAGACCGGACCCAGATCGAAATATGACGCGACGCACAGCACGAGCGCGTCCGCTTCCCGAAACGGATACGACCGGAAATCCAGATCGCCGACCCAGCGGATATACTCTTGAAGCTTAACCATAACGCCCTCCGGAACAGTTTCATCCTCTGTTCATTTTATCACAATCGCGGCAGCGTAGCAATCCCCGGACCCGGCAAAAACGGGGGGGAGGAACGAAAAGACGCCGCAGGCGCACTGCCTGCGGCGGTCTTGCATGGATATGGAATCAATAGCCGGGATTCTCGTTCTTCACGAACGTCTCCGCCTTTTCCTCGCCGCGCAGGTTCATCTGCTTCAGTTTGTCCGCTTCCACGGTTTCGGGCATCTTGGGATTGACCTTTTCGACGCACGCGAGCACGCCGACCTTGACCTCATCGTACCCCATCGCGCGCAGCGCGCCGA
>ONMC01000028.1 GCA_900318745.1 uncultured Eubacteriales bacterium | reverse complement strand
CGTGAGGTAACCGTTGTTCAGCTCCAGCTTGATCTCTTCCTTCGCAAAGCCCGGCAGGTCGATATCGACCTCGTACTGATCCTCGTGCTCCCGCACATCTGTCTTCATCAGACGATCCGCATGACGCCCGTAAAGCTTACGCTCTGCTCGATCCATGTCTCTCAACTCGGGGAACCCGAACCACTCATCCCACAGGTTTTCATTCCAAATACTCGGCAACATACTAATCACTCCTTTACTCAAATCTACCGTTTTGAGCAAGGGGAAGGAGGGATTGGAACCTAAGGCCTTTTACCCTTTCGTTCCTCTCTGTTCCTCTGTTCGATTATGTTATAGCACACTTTTTAGCACTCGTCAAGTGAGAGTGCTAATAAATCTTGTGAAGCTATTGTGACATTCTTTGCCATATTTTTTGCCTGTGATAAAGCCTACTGATAGATGATTTTGCTTTGATTGCTTATTTGTTTCTCTTTCCGCTGTTTGCGGTTCCACGAACTTCTTCGTGATAGAAGTAATCTACGATGATGGGATGTCCCTGCGGAACTCTCTCATAGGGAGTTTCATTGTCCACGAACCTGCAGCCGTACTTCTTGGCAATCTCTTCGGCTTTCTTTTCAAGTGCTTCGAAATAGCTGCGGTTTTTCTTGTTATAGATTTCATCATACAGCGGCGTCAGATCCGGGTATTTCTCTGCAATATAATCCATGATGGTCTTCTTAAAACCGCCTCGCAGGTTCAGATTCTCCAGCCATACCAGATCACACTGATTCTTCGCCTGTTCTATGATTGCCTCGATATCCGTGATTCCGGGGAATACGGGAGAAATGAAGCAGACGGTACGGATGCCGGCATCATAGATTTGTTTCATCGCGGCAAGCCTGCGTTCGATGCTGACGGCAGTATCCATGTCGTCCTTGAAGCTTTCATCCAGTGTGTTGACCGACCAGGAGACTGTCAGTCTGTTATTCCTGTTGATTTCTTTCAACAGATCCAGGTCGCGGAGTACCAGATCAGACTTTGTGCAGATCAGGATATCCGCGCCGCTGTCCTTCAGCTCCTCCAGAATCTTTCTGGTCTTTCCAAAGGTTTCCTCCAAGGGATTATAACCATCGGTAACCGTACCGATAATTACCTTCTGCCCGGCATATTTCTTCGGATTTGTGATTTCAGGCCATTCCTTGACATCCATGAATGTGCCCCAGTCTTCCGTATGTCCTGTAAAACGCTTCATGAAAGAAGCGTAACAATATCTGCAGGCATGAGGGCATCCGACATAGGGATTGACGGAATAACCTCCCAGTGGTGCGTTGGATTTTGTCATCACGCTCTTTGTTTCTACATAGCCTACCTTGACCGGCCGTTCCATTTCTTCTGTTCCTCCATGACTTTATTAAATGCAGCAGGAAGCTCCTGTATCATGTTTTCTTCTCCGAGAATCGAAACAAGGTCTTCCTTCATAAATACCGGAATCTTTAAAGCGTGAGCCTGCTTTGTCAGGCTGTATGCCCATGCCGGTTCCGTATGTACTTTCTTCTTCATTGCGCCGGTCATCGTACCGACCACGATCCAGTCGATCCCGGTGAGGTCAACCTCTCCCGGATCATCAAAAAGCGGTTCGAATGTCACGTGATAATGCTTTGCGCGGACATTCTCCTTCAGTGCCTGCAACCGCCACAGTTCTGATTTTCTGGTGATCGTCACACCAAACCAGGCATTGGAAAGGTCGGTATTGATCTTCAAAAGATCCGGCCGCTTAGATAAGAAGACGGCCTCATGCTGCGGATGCTCCCGCAACTTCTGAAATGCAGCCTCAAGCCATTCTTCTTTCCAGGCGCATAAATCACTCATGCCGGTCAGCAGCCAGTTGCCGGGTTTTTCCCGTTCCAGGATCTTAAGCTTCTGCTCGTAGTATTCCGGTTTGGAAAAATCATCTGTGATATGAAATCTCCGGCAGTTGTTCCGGGCATAGCAATAATCACATCCGACCGGGCACCCAATCACAAGATTCAGGTTTTTGATCAGGTCTTTGATACACTTACTCATTCCGGCTGCCACCCTTCCAGATTCAAACGGATTCTTTCCAGATGCTCCTCAAAGTTCCGGATCTCCTCTTCCGTAAAACCCTGATAAAAAATGGTGCTCATCCTGTCAGAGACGGCGTCATAATCTTCCTTCAATGCTTTGGCTTTATCGGTAAGGAAGATGAGGGTCTTTCTCTTATCTCCGGAGTCCTGCTGACGGATGATCAGGCCGGATTTTTCCATACGTTCAAGCATCGTCGTCAAAGAAGTAATAGCCAGCCCGCACCTCTCTGAGATTGTTTTGATCGGCACTCCGTCTTCTTGCCAAAGCACATAGAGTATCCTGCCCTGAGCGCCATTAAACGCTTCGATTCCCTGGGCTGTCAGTATTTTCTCAAACACCCGGTCCCCTAATTGTTTGATCTTGGAAATCTGGAAGCCACCGTTGGTTCGCACAATAATTCTCCTATATAGTAATATATTGCTACTATATAGGAGAATCCTGCTTTTGTCAACAGTCATTTTTATGATCTGATGAAACTGCCTGGGCTTTCACCGGTCATCTACAGTACGCCCTCTATTCCCGGTTGAGATTCATCAAATAAGGTTTTATACAGCAGCAAAGAGAAATGTCCTTGGTTTTTTATGTCAGTTTTGCCTTTTATTTCGTAAAAATGCAACTTTGTGTCGCAAAAAGCGACTGTGCTCCGGCTTTACACCAGTACACCAGTACACCAAATCGTACACTATTTTTGCAAAAGATATGGCGATTTGTGGTGATTTACGGCTTTTGCCCCTTTGGAAAAAGACCTGAAAACACGGGATAAAGCGAGTTATGGCGAGTAACGTCTGATCTGTAAGTACTTTCCCCACAATGAAGCCGAAAGGCAAGAAGCCAAGCAGGACAAAAACGACATTTTGGAAGCAGTTGCAGAAGCCGCTGCCCCCGCTGTCGAAGCGCCCGCCAAGCCCGAGCCGATTGACTTCACCGGCGTCGAGATTGAACCGCTATTCAAGGATTTCATCGATTTTGAGACCTTCAGTAAGTCCGATTTCCGCGCGGTCAAGGTGCTTGCCTGCGAAGCGGTGCCGAAGAGCAAGAAACTTTTAAAGTTCACGTTGGATGACGGCACGGGCACGGAACGCACGATTTTATCGGGCATTCACGCGTTCTATGAACCGGAAAGCTTAATCGGCAAGACGCTTGTTGCGATCACCAACCTCCCGCCCAGAGCGATGATGGGTCTCGAATCCTGCGGTATGCTGCTCTCCGCTGTCCACAAGAAGGATGGCGAAGAACGGCTGAACCTTTTGATGGTTGACCCGCACATCCTGGCAGGCGCAAAACTATATTAAATGAAAAAAGCAAAGGCGGTTTCATCACGAAACCGCCTTTGTTATGCCAATTTACGCCAACCCTGCGCCAAACGGTGCAGGGTTTATTTTTGCCCTTCAGATTGCACACTTGACAAACGAAACGATTCCGTTTGCTGAGCCGATCACCGGACCTTTTGGGACTCTTTATAAAAAGTGCTTCCGCCCGTTTTGCGATCGTTGCGCATTGATCCCGGGTCACAGGCTTCTGCCGAACCGATACAGCTCATTTCTTTTTTCTTCCGATTTGTTCTGCTTTCCGTTTGCCGTGAAGATTCCTGCGTTTTCTGCGCCCCAGTATTCCACGATGGACTGATAATACTGTGCAATGGCGGGACCGTAAACAAATGCGCTTCCCGAGCTCATGATCAAGGCGACTTTCTTCACATTCTTCGGAATGTCGACGGAATACGTTCGGTGGATCGCTGCCTGAAGCTGCGCGGACAGGGTAAAATAGTAAATGGGTGAAGCGAAAACGATCATGTCCGAGGAGAGGGTCTCCGGGTAAATCGCCTGCATATCATCCTTTTGACAGCAAACGCCCTTTTCTTTTTCCCTGCAGTATTCGCATGCCATGCAGCCGTGAATGCTTTTATGCGCAACGTTGATGATCTCCACTTCATGACCGGCTTCTTTCGCGCCTTGCGCGAAAGCACCGACCATGTCCGAAACAGCGCCGTTGATATGCGGACTGCCGTTTAGTACAAGGATCTTCATTCCGCATCCTCCAGACTGATCGTGATCGTCACGTTTTCATAACCGAGCAGATCGGTCATTCCGGATGCATCCCGATCAATAATATGACCGAGTTTCGTATAGGCCCAGGAATTGGAACCATAGAACACGACGATCTGATTGGAGGAGTACAGTACAATGTCTCCGGCAAAGGTTGTGGTCTGTGTGTCATTGGAGGGGAGCCTTGTGCCGACAGGACCGACCTGTTCAAACCCGCCGTACATGGACATCCGAATCACAAGCGGCTCCTTTTCACACAGCGTCTTCAACGCTTCTACTGCTTCATTCTGTTCCCATTCAACGGCAACCTCTGTATTTTCGATCTTCATCTTCAGCATCTTTGCTTTTACCTCCTCTGCTGCGCGATTCTCCGCGGGCGATTGTTCGGCAGGCGGTTCCTCTGCGCTCGCCGGTTCTGTCGACTGCTGCGGATCGATTCCTTCGTTTGTTTTCAAAGAAGCATTCTCCTCTGAAACCTGAGCTGTTTCCTGCGCGGGATCGCTTGCCTTTGCAGTCTCTGTTGTTCGGGCTGCTGCTTCTTCCTGCGCGGCAGTGACTGCCGGCGCATGCTTTTCCTGTCCGCTTGCGCAGCCTGCCATGACAGCGAATGCCGTCAACACGATGCATGCATGTAAGAACCGCTTGTTCATGTGTCTGCTCCTTACTTCAGATGTTCTTCAAAGAAGTTTTGCAGCCGATCGAAGGGAATGGCATTCTTGCCGCCGCCGTCATAGAGATCGGTGTGAACAGCTCCCGGAATGATCATCAGCTCTTTGTTGTCTGCATACTTGCTGTCCCTGACCATTTCGGCATAGGCGTCACGCGAAAAATAACAGGAGTGCGCCTTGTCGCCGTGGATCATAAGGACGGCGCTGCGGATCTCATTGCTGTATTGCAGGATCGGCTGATTGATGAAGCTCTCGCAACCGATGAAGTTCCACCCGCTGTTGGAATTGAGAGACCGGACATGATAGCCGCGTCCGGTTTTGTAATAATCATAGTAGTCTTTGACAAAGAAAGGCGCATCTTCCGGCAGAGGATCGACCACGCCGCCGCCCGGCTTGTATCCGCCGGTCCTCAGATCCTCGAGTCTCTGCGCGCACATTGCGGCTCTCTTCCGATAGCGGGCTTCCTCGCTGTCCTCGGAATCGAAATACCCTTTCGCATTCACACGGGTCATGTCGTACATGGTGGAAGCCACGGTCGCCTTGATGCGGGTATCCAGCGCCGCCGTATTGAGGGCCATGCCGCCCCAGCCGCAAATGCCGATGATACCGATGCGATCGGGGTCGACCTTCTCATGCAGCGAGAGGAAGTCCACCGCCGCCATAAAGTCTTCGGTGTTGATATCCGGAGATGCCATGTAACGCACATTGCCGCCGCTCTCGCCGGTGAACGAGGGATCGAATGCGATCGTCAGGAATCCGCGCTCCGCCATTGTCTGCGCATACAGACCGGAGCACTGCTCCTTGACCGCGCCGAAGGGACCGCAGACGGCGATTGCGGGAAGCTTACCCTCTGCATTCTTCGGAACATACATGTCCGCTGCCAGCGTAATGCCGTAACGGTTGACAAAGGTCACCTTGCTGTGATCGACTTTTTCACTTTTCGGAAAGGTCTTGTCCCATTCGTTTGTGAGTACGAGTTCTTCTTTCTTGATCATGGTCTTGCTCTCCTTCTTTCATGCTCTTTCATGAATCGGTTTTGCCGTCTGCCGGATCAGAAAGTCCAGGCAGTCCACTTTTCGCTGGCTCTCGTGAAGCTCCTCCATCCGGCTGCACCGGCATTTCCGGAAGTACCGGATCAGGGCGTCCACATCTCCGGCTTCGTAGAGCGTTCTTGCTTTTTCCAGTTCCTCACTTCCGCATCCGGCATCCGAAAGGTTGATGAGGATCTTCTCCAGTTCTTCCTTCATCTCAAGGGTTCTCCAAACCGTTTTTCTTTCTGTGATTTCATTATAAGGGCTTTACGAGTGCTTCGCTAATGGTTATAATGAATATCGCGATATTCGTTATCAGCATATCATTTCATAAGGATACAGGAGGATGCCCGTTCATGGAGATCCGCACGCTAAGGTATTTTTTGGCAGTGGCCAGAGAAGAGAACATGTCCCGCGCTGCAGAGCGCCTGCACGTCACGCAGCCTACACTTTCCAAGGCACTGAAATCCTTGGAGGATGAGCTCGGCAAGAAGCTTTTCATCCGACACAGCTTCAGCATCGCGCTGACCGAGGAGGGTGTGCTTCTTCGGAACCGTGCAGAAGATCTCATATCCATGGCAGACAAGATAGAACAGGAATTTCTGACGCTGGATGATATCACCGGCGGCGATATCTATTTCGGATTGGCAGAGTCCTATCAGATCCGTTATCTGGCCAGGGAGATCCGAACCTTTAAGGAAACCTATCCGGATCTTCGGTATCACATCACCAGCGGAGATACGGAGCAGGTCACGGAAAAGCTGGATAAGGGGCTTTTGGATTTTGCAGTGATCTGCGAGACACCGGATGAAAGAAAGTATCATTCCATTCTTTTCCCGGAAGCAGACTATTTCGGTGCGGTCTTCCCCGCATCCTCCGCATCGGCAGAGAAGGAATGCATCACTCCGCAGGACCTTGCGGGCTTGCCTCTGTTCTGCTCCGAGCAAAGCTGGGAGAACGATATCCGCCCATGGGCAGGAGATACGTTTCCTCAGCTGCATCTGGAAGGATCCTTCCGCCTTTCTTATAACGGCTCCATGTTTGCGAAAGAAGGTCTTGGGGTCCTGCTTACCCTGAATAATCTGATCGATACGTCGGCGGAAAACGGGCTGGTATTCCGACCGCTTGCGCCTCGCCTTGAAATGAAACTGTACCTGATCTGGAATAAATACCAAAGCTTTACGCCGATTGCAGAAAGATTTCTGAAGCAGATCAAAAGCTCTTTTCGTGCTGAATAGCGCCGTGATTCAAACACGCGAAGCCGATGCTGTGAAGCGTCGGCTATTCTTGTTTCGCGCAGCAAACCGATCGAACGGAATACGATTGACACGCAAGCCGTATCAATAAAAGCCGCCCGAAACAAACGATCCCCGAAGAAATTCTCCGTGTCGACCGCATACCGGTTCACTCCGGGCGATTGCGCCGGATCGAAAAAACCGGACCGTTCTGCTGAACGGTCCGGCTGTTTTGTGATTCTCTTATGCTCTGGCTTTCTTTGCGTTCTCGTAAGCGAGGATGCGCTGCATCTCGTTGTAGACGATCATATAGCCCTCGTCCACGCCCATACCGGGCTTTGCGAGGATCTGATCGGGGCGCGTTGCCATTGCGCAGTGGACGCAGACCTGTGCGGAACGATCCGTCTCGTTGCAGGTGCCGCCCTGATACGCGCCAATGCCCTTTGCCTTGCAGTAGAGCACCGCTTCAATCGTGTTGTTGATGCCGCCGAGGTCGGGCGTCTTGATCTGAACCATATGACCCGCCTTGTTGTCCGCGAAGTACTTGATGTCCTCCAGCGTGTTGCACCATTCGTCCGCCACGATCTCCACATTGATGCCGCGGTCGTCGAGTTCCTTGGTGATCGCTTTCAGCGCGAGCATCTGCTTTTCGCGATCCTCGACGTCCATCGGGCCTTCGATGCGCAGATGGAACGGCTTCGCCGCTTCTTCGAGCTTCGCCATATAATCCGCCATCGCCTTGTAGTTGTCGTTGCCGAACGCCGCGCCGATCGTGCCGTATACGTCGATGTGGAAGATCGGGTTGTAATCCTCGGAGGTGCGGAGCTTCAGCACGCGGTCGCGAAGCCAGGCAACGTACTCGAGCAGCTTTTCGCCGTGCTCGCCGAGCTTGGTCTTGACGTTGTTGATCAGCGCGTGCGGCAGGATCTGCGCGCCCTTGATGATCATCTTGTCGGAGTTCGTGTAGCGATCGTCACCGGACTGGGTGAACACATCGAGCGGTCTCGGCTCGACGGTGCAGCCGTATTCGTCCGCAACGACTTCGTACATCATGCGGTGCGTGGACTTCGCAACGGCATCAAGAAGAGCCTGCGTCAATCCGTAGCGGATCGCGGTGTGCAGACGCTTGCCGTTGACGGTGATCGCTTCGAGATCTGCGGCGAGCTTGCGGAAGTTGTCCGCTTCTCTGCCGACCAGTTCCGGCTTGATGTAGGTCTCAATGACCGGAATAAAGTCCTTTGCAAGGAACAGCGGATCGCGTCCGCCGCAGCCGGAATACTGGACCGCCGCGCAGTCGCCGAACGCGATCTGTCCGTCTTCCAGAACGAGCATGACGGAGATGGATTCGCCCGGCTGACGCACGGACGTGAATCCCTCGGTCTTGGGTTCGCCGATGTAAGCGGCACCGTCGCTGACCGCGCCCGCCTTGATGGCGCGCTGATCGTCGAAGTAGAAGCCGGTACGGCCTGCGGAACAAATGACATCGATAATCTTCATGTTTGTTGCCTTTCTGTAATTCTTTTATGAAATATGCGGTTTTCCCGCTGTTTGAAATCTTTCAACCAAGCCGGATGCGGCTCACAGCACAGGCGCGTTGTAAACGCGCGCACGAACGCTTCGGAGGAAGTACGAAGCATCAATCCGTCAAATGCAGCGACATGTGCGGTGCATTTGACTCCTTACGGTTCCCGCCGCCCGGAAACCCGCAGGGTTTTAGGCGGGAGCTGAAAACCAGTCTGCAGAAAGACTTTTCTGCAGACTGCGCTTACGCCTTCGGTCTGCCGACGAGACGACCCTTGCTGATCGCGTAGACGTCGTCGGTCACCATCTGGAACGACGCGTTGCGCTTCTCCGCCTTGGCGCGCTCTTCGATCTTTGCGCGGTGATACGCCTTGATCTCCGGCGTGAACGGCAGGTTGCCCATATCGAGGATACGGATCGCGCCGTCGTTGTCGCGCGCGGGAAGCATGCGGCCCGCATTGAAGCGCGAAGGCGCAAACGGGATGTCGACCGCACCGCACATGACCGCCTTGACGCAGCCGTCCGCGATGTCGCCGTTGCCGAGTTCGAAGCACTTATCGACGATGCAGCGGGTCTCCATGCGGATCATTTCTTTTTCTTCCTCGAGGTTTGCCGCGGTGCAGACCTGGTCGGAGAGCATCGAGATGACCTGCTTCGTGCAGCGAAGTCCCTGCGCGTTCGCTTCCATCGTCGGAACGCCCATCGCTTCGTGCGGGGTCTTGACGATGACCTTGGTCGCCTTGGAAAGCGCCGCGGTTGCACTGCCCCAGGAGATGACGCCGAACGCCTTGGCTTCGTCCATCGGGAAGCCGCCCATCCACTGGTGGAACACCGTGGTCACGCAAACGTCCCGGTAACCGCCCTTTTCGAGGTATTCGTTGGTCAGCTCCTCGAGCACGCGGATCGCCGCAACATCCTGCACGAGGTTGCCGCACTGACCGTAGCCGACGGTGATGTTCTTCACGCCCTGTTCGGCGGCAAGCAGCGCTTCGATGATCGCAACCGCGTTCGAGATGCACGGCGGCACGAGCGTGCCGGTCAGCGGACCGTACGGCTCGCGGTTGATCGGAACGCCGGCTTCCTCATAGATGCCGGTCAGACGGTCGACGTACTGCCAGTCCGCAATCGTCTTTTCCATCGGCACGTTCTTCGCATACGGCAGATTGTAAGAGATGCCGCCGCCCTCGTAGCTCGTAAAGCCGCCCGCGTAGGCGATCTCGGTCAGAAGGCGCGCGTCCGGCGTACCGTGGCGCACCTGGATCGGCGTGTCGAGCGCATTGATCAGCCGACGGCAGCCCTGGACGCCGTGATTGACCGCCGGGAAGCCGTTCAGCATCGAACGCCCTTCCTTCATCGACTCGCGAATACCGTTCTCCGCTTCCTGATAGCGGTTCTGACGCGTATAGCTGTCGATCGTGGTGGGCAGCAGATCCGCTTCGCCCTTGTCCTGCAGATACGTCAAAAGCTCGATCTGCGCATCGATGAGCGCGACGCCCGCGCGCGGCTGGATCAGCGTGATGCCCTTGTTCTTTGCGTCGACCAGTTTCTTTGAAAAGACCTTGTGATCGGGCAGCGATTTGTGGAATGCGATCGCTTCCTGAAGGTCCACTTCCGCGCCGGTCGGCCACTGTTTCAGGACCTCTTCGCGGATGGCGTTGAATTCGTCATCCGGAATGCGCTTATTCTGTACGGTCATCTCTCTTTAACTCCTCCTTCAAAATGGTAAGCGCCGCATCGGGATAGTACTGCGACAGCAGTCCCATCGCGGCAATGATATAACTCCGGTCCACGAGCACGCTGCAGGATTGCGGTTTCAGCGAACCCGGATCTTCCGGGTCATAGAAGCCGTAGGATGCAATGCGTCCCGTATGCTTGGTGTGGATCAGCGAACCGCCGGTGACGATGAATTGATCCACGTTCTTCAGGTTCTTGCCGGTCTGTATGAGCTGCAGCCCGCCGAGTCCGAAAATCTCGGAAAGACGTCCCGCATGACGCGTCATCGCCACGCGCACCGCCATGCTCGCAAGCGCTTCGTCCGCGCGCTGCGTTTCGTCGTCGTTCGGCAGAAGATCGGTATGCGCTGCAAACAGATCGACGATTTCCGAAAGGCGCTTCTCCGACAGCCCCGCGATCTCCGCCGTCTTTTTGAGCCCGGCTGCGTCCACGATGCCGCGGATGCTGTAGCGCATGCCGATATCGCCCTCGACCGTGCGCTTGATATACGGTTCGGGAAGTCCCCGCAGTGCCGTGCGCGGATCGTCCGGAAGCCCCGCTGCCACGGAATACACGTCCGTCGTCGCGCCTCCGACGTCGACCGCCACGAGATCGCCGACGCCTGCCTGCGTCGCGGTGCCCTCCGCCAACAGCTTGATCGCCGCCATGACGGCGCTCGGCGTCGGCATCATGATGCCCGAAATCAGCTCGCTTGCCTTCGAAAGTCCCTTTGCCTGCACGATGCGGTTTAAAAAGACGTCGCGGATGACCTGCTGCGTCGGCTCGATGTTCAGCGTGCCGAATGCCGGCATGACATTCTCGGCGACGTGGACTTCGCGACCTTCGAGGATACGCGAGCAGGTGCGGACCGCGTTGCGATTGCCGGCAAGAATGATCGGATATGTGCCGCCGATCTCCTTCAGCACCTCGGCATTATGGATGATGCACGCGGTGTTGCCGCCGTCCGTACCGCCGCAGAGCAGAAAGATATCGGGATCGATCTTCTTGATCTCGTCCGCATCGTCCTCGTTCAGCTGAAACGCGTACGTTTTCAGCACCTTGGCGCCTGCGCCGAGCGATGCGGTCTTTGCCGCCTCGGCGGTCAGCTCCGGCACCAGCCCGCTCGCGAGCATGCGAAGACCGCCCGCCGCGCTCGAGCATGCGTAGCGCGCAATAAAATCGAGCTTGCCCGTCTTGCGCTCCAAAATGGAAAGCGCATCGGCAAGCCCGTCGTTGATATCGGTCTGCACCGTGGTATAGGAATTTGCGGTACCCAAAAGCCGCGGGGCATCCACGTCCACCGCGGTGACCTTGGTATAGGTGCTTCCGAAGTCGATCAAAAGAACCGGTTTCATGGTGCGATCGATCAATCCTCTACATGCAGGTCTTTTTTCAGATATTCAATGTCCACTTCGGGCGGCGTTCCCGGCGGGAACGAGCGATCGAAGCCCATTGCCTTGAAGCGCTTTTCGACCTCGTCGAACGGCTGCTTGCCGATAACGATATTGCCGCCCACATAGAGCAGGATGTGATCGAGTCCCGCTTCGTCGCACTTTTCGCGCAGTCCGCGGCAATCCAGCTCGCCCTGACCGTACAGCGACGAAACGACGATCGCATCCGCGTTCGTTTCGATCGCGGCATTGATGAACTCCTCCTGCGAGACCATCACGCCGAGGTTGACGACGTTGAAGCCCGCTTCCGTGAAGGCATGGTACAGGATCTGATTTCCGACTGCGTGGACATCCGCGCCGATGACGCCGATGATCAGCGTTTTTTTCTGCTGTTCCATATTCGTCCTCATTCCTTTGATAGTGGTTCGCACATGCGAATCCTTCGCATAATACACTCACAGAAATGGTACGACGATTCCCCCGTAAAGTCAAGGGAAAACCGTACAATATATTCCGCCTCTGCGCTTTTATTGCAGCGTCTTCAGAAAAGCTTCTCTTCCGGTTTCGTACAGATTGTTACCCTCGCTGTCGATCACGCAGACGACGGGCAGGTTTTCGACCCGAAGCCGCCGCACCGCTTCCGCGCCGAGATCCTCATATGCCACGATCTCCGCTTCCTTGATGCAGCTCGAAAGCAGCGCGCCCGCGCCGCCGATCGCCGCGAAATACACCGCGCCGTATTCCTTCATCGCCGCGATGACTTCGGGGCTTCTCTTTCCCTTGCCGATCATGCCGGTTTCCCCTGCCGCGATCATGGCGGGAGAATACGCGTCCATACGGTAGCTCGTCGTCGGACCGGCCGAACCGATGACCTGCCCGGGCTTTGCGGGCGTCGGACCGACATAATAGATCGTCGCGTCCTTTACGTCGAACGGCAACGGCTTTCCCTCTTCCAAAAGTGCGCACAGCCGCTTATGCGCCGCGTCGCGCGCGGTGTAGATCACGCCGGAAAGCAGACAGCTTTCGCCGCTTTTGATCGTTCTTGCCGTTTCCCGGGTAATGGGAAGCTGAATGTGTTTTTCCATACCTTGCCTCCTCACAGCACGACCGTCTTGTGTCTGGTCACATGGCAGTTGATATTGACCGCCACCGGCAGCCCCGCGATATGCGTCGGCATCCATTCGATGTTGACCGCAAGCGCCGTTGTCCTTCCGCCGAATCCCTGCGGCCCGATGCCGAGCGCGTTGATCTTTTCCAGCAGTTCCGCTTCGAGATCCGCATAATACGGATCCGCGTTGCGCACGTCGGTGCTGCGCATCAGCGCTTTTTTGGCAAGATACGCCGCTTTGTCGAACGTGCCGCCGAGTCCCACGCCCACCACGATCGGCGGACACGGGTTCGGTCCTGCTTCCTCGACGGTTTTCAGAATAAACGACTTGACGCCCTCGACGCCGTCGCTGGGCTTCAGCATCGCAAGCCGGCTCATATTCTCGCTGCCGAACCCCTTGGGTGCAACGGTCAGCTCGATGCGATCGCCCGGAACCAGCTCCGTATACAGCATGGCGGGTGTGTTGTCGCCCGTGTTGACGCGGCGCAGCGGATCCTTGACGACCGATTTTCGCAGATACCCTTCGCCGTAGCCGCGGCGCACGCCCTCGTCGACCGCCGCGCGAAGATCGCCTTCGATATGTACATCCTGCCCGATCTTCAGAAACACACAGCACACGCCGGTATCCTGACAGATCGGGACCGTATTCGCTTCGGCGATCCCGTAGTTTTCGATGATCTTATCCAGAATCCCCTGCGCCGTCGGAAAGGGCTCGTCCTTTCTCGCCTGCCCGATGCGCGCCTGCATGTCCTTGGGCAGCACGCAGTTCGCCTCGATGCACAGATCCCGGATCGCATCGGTCAAAACGCTTGCCTGAATCTCTCTCATACGTTCCTCCTTATGCACGAACGCCGCGGATGCGGTCGATCACCGTTCCGTCGCGATAGATGACGTCCGCCACGATGCGGTCGGTGAGCGCCGGCTTATCCGGCACGCCGCTCGTTTTCTCCGCGAGTTCCTTCAGTTCGTTGATGTCCCTGACCCTGACGCCCGCGTCCTTCAGCCGCAGCGCCAGCTCGCGGTTTTTCGGATTGACGGCGACACCCTTCTGCGTGACAAGCACGTCGATCGTGCTGCCGGGCGTGCTGATGCACGTCACGCGATCGGTCACGATCGGAAGACGTGCGCGCGAAAGCGGCGCAATGATCATCGAAAGCTTTGCGCCTGCCGCCGTATCGCTGTGTCCGCCGGAACCGCCCATGATGCTGCCGTTCGAGTCGGTATGCACGTTGATGTTGAAATCGGTATCGATCTGCGTTGCGCCTAAGATGACGACGTCGAGCGAATCGACGACCGCGCTCTTTGCGCCCGGGGAGGCATAGTGCGTTGCGGAGATCTCGCAATGTCTCGGATTGCTGCGGATCGATTCGACCGCCTTCAGATCAAAGCACTGTACATCCATCAGCGCATCGAAGCAGCCCTCGTTCAGCATGTCCACAAGATATCCCGTGATGCCGCCGAGACCGAAGCTGCCGCGGATCTTCTCTTTCAGCATCACATCCTTTAAAAACTTCGCAGCCGCCAAAGACGCGCCGCCCGCGCCGGTCTGGAAGCTGAAGCCGTCCTTCAGAAGACCGGATGCCTTGATCACGTCAACCGCCGTCATCGCCATCGACAGCCCGACCGGATCGCGCGTGATCTTGGTGGTGCCGGATACAATGCCGTT
>ONMC01000057.1 GCA_900318745.1 uncultured Eubacteriales bacterium | reverse complement strand
TCTACAAAGAAGGTGTCCTGTCCGTCCTTCGCCCAGATGCGGTAATCATCCGCATTGGAAATGACGATGCTCTTGGAAACAGGAGCCGCTTTGACCTGTGCCTCTGCGCCCATCGTGGCAACGATCGTGCGGATGACCTGATCATCCTGATCGACGAGCTGGAACTCCACATACGGGAACGGCTTGCCCGTAAACAGGTCTACCTTGTCGATCTGCAAGCAGATGGGCTCGTCCGTGATTTCGGTCGTGCCGGTGACCTTGCCGTAATAGTCCACGGTGAACGTAAAGGTCTCATCGTTGATCGCAAAGCCGTCTGCGGCAACGGTCTCCTTGTAGGTATATTTTCCGGCAGGGAGCTCATACAGGATGATCTCGCCGTTCAAATCCGTCTCGCCCTCGAAGATCACATCTCCCTTTTCGTTCTTGATCTCAATCATGGCATCCGGCACGGGCTTGCCGGTGGTCAGGTCAGTCTTCTTCAGAACAACGTGGTTGGGCGTGTTGTCACGCTCGAATACGATGGTGTTCTTATCGTCTGTGGTGATCTTGACCTCGATCACTTCATCCGAGAGGATAAAGCCCGCAGGCGGGACAACTTCACGGACATAGTAGGTGCCGACGGGCAGGTCGATCGACAGGGCATAGCCGTCTTTGTCGGTGACCATGGTGCAGTACAGCAGCCCGTCCTTATCGCGGACTTCATACTGTGCGCCTTGCAGCATACGACCGGGGTTGGAATCGTCTTCCTTCCACATGGCAATATTGCCCTTAAAGCGCTCGTTCCAGATGGGTTCCTTGACGTAATCGGTGTTGTTGCCCTTGACTTCGAGAGGATACGATTCGGAGGACAGGTGGATTGTATTATCGGGGAGCTTGAGCTCTCTCAAATAGTACTTGCCGAACGGCAGCACGGAAGTAGAGGTAGCCGTACCGTCCGCACCGGTGGTCAGCAGATCGACCAGCGTATTCTTGGGAATGATCCCGATGTTTTCAGCCGTGTACAATCCGAAGATCGCACCTTCGAGGGGCTTCTCTACGAACTTCATCGTCTTTGTGTCGAAAAAGTCCGTCATCTTCTTGATCTTGACGGAGGTAGGAATACGACTATTTGTGACGGCTACATCGCCGTAGACGATCGGGGTGTACTGATCCTTATACTCCAGATTGACGGTTCTTACGGAATCGTCGATGGTGTATCCGGCGGGAACGGCGGTCTCCTGTACGGTGTATTGACCAAAGGGCAGCAGACCGGTTTCACAGTAGCCGTTGGAATCGGTGGTCAGGGTAGCAATGACCTTGCCGGTCGAATCCTTCACGACAAACGTACAGCCGGGGAGCCCTGCTTCCTTGTAGTTCGGGCGATGCAACTGACCGAACTCGGTCGTGGTTGCGGTGGTACTGACAAGGGTTTCCGCTTTCTTGGTAATACGGATCTGTCCCTTGGCGGTTTCGTTGTAGACCTCCAACTTTGCCGTCTCGGATGCCTTGACAATGACCGTGTTGATCAGACCGTCAATGACATACGGCTTGACCGTACCGATTTCCTTAACGTAGTAGGTGCCGCCGTCAAGATTTTCGATCAGCACAGCGCCGTCATTGCCGGTGGTGACTTCGGTTACTTTCTTGGTGCAGGCAGCATCCGAATACACAGCGAACTTTACGCCTGCAAGGGGCTTGTTGCTGTCGCCGTACTTCTTGATCTGCAAAGCGCCGGTGGCAGGCGTGTTGACACCGATGGAAGCGGTGGCAACGACCTGTGCCGTGTCCGCGCAGAGGAAGATCTTCTGCAAACTGTCATTAGACGGCACATACGCCGTCATGTTCTGCAGTGCACGGGTATCCTTACCGGCAGCGGAGATGTTAAACGTCTTGCCCGCTGCGGAGGACGGTGCGGTGATTGTGAGCACTTCGCCCTTGGTGCCGGAATAGCCGGTAACGGTGACGCCGGCAGGGAGCTTGGACGTATCCAGCGTGTAGCCGCTGTTGATGTTGGTCAGTTTAACCGTCGTTTTGCCGGTGAAGGTATCGCCGGACTTGGTGAGGGTCAGTGCAGAGGGGGTGAACTCGATATTATGGCTCAGTGTTTTCTTGTCACGAGCCATCTGAAGCAGTTCATCCGCCCAAGTCAGGACATGCTCATAGCCCTTCTTCGCGCGGATGTAGGTCGGGTGCGCCTTACGGTTCGTGAAGCTGTAAGAACCGGGTTCGCCGTTCTCACTGAGCCAGAAACGGATCGCGTTTGCAGTCGCCTGTCTTGCTTCGTCTTCCGTAAAGCCATCCGGTACGTTGCAGGGGTAACCGTACATGAGGATGGTCTGCAAACCGGCGAGGGTGTTTGCCGAGAATACCTGCGAAGGCGGCGTGGCGGTATACGATGCGCCGTGCGGGTTGCCTTCCGAATGCTCAATGCAGTAACACACCTGACCGGTACTTTCGATCCAGTGCCGGGGGGTGTTTAGGTCCTTCCATTTGCCGCCGGAGTAATACTCCAGATAGTCAAATGCATTGTTTTTCTCCGATTCGATCGTTACGTTCTGGGGGAAGGGATCTTCATCCGCTGATGCGACCGCAGGCATGAACGAGAACAGAGTGATCAGGCACATAAAGAGTGCCATGAGTTTCGTGATGGTGTGTTTCATGTTGGATTTGCGTTTTCCTTTCGTGGTAAAATAATTATTTTTGAGCATAAAAATAGCTCCCGATCGTTGCTCATGCGTTCGGAAGCGGGTCAGGTTGGCACGGGTGATACTGTGCCGAGGAGTGGAGGAACGGTCTCGGCAATAATGCCGGCTCACAATAACCTCCCGAAGAGAAAAATGGGACAGGAGGAATAGGCATGGCTGCATGGGATGGTGCGCTATACGGTATTCGTTTCTTCGGGTGGTAATTGTTTTCTCGGTAGGTTAGATAATAGGGGGATAATAAGGGGGAGGGAATCAGCGTTCCTGCTCCCGCCTGCGCTCCAGATGCTTTTTGTAGTACTGGAGAGCGTCGATGACATACTTGGTGGTCTTCTCGTAGGAGATGTCACTTGGCATATACTTCTTCAGATCTTCGTACTTGAAACTGATCTTCGGGCGCTGGTTCGGCTTCTCCTCCAGCATGATGGATTCGATCACTTCGGGATTGAGCTTGCCTTCCTTGGAGAAGTTGCGCATCTTGATTGCCTGCGCATGGGACGGCGTAGCATCCGATTCTGCGATCTGCGCCACAAGGTCCTGCTGTTCAATGTCGTTCAGATACGACAGTTCCACAGCGGGGCGCATGGCAATCTTGCCTTCATCCACAAGCTGGAGCAAATCGGGGGCAAGCTCGGTGAGACGGATATATCTGTCTACTTGTGCACGACTTTCGCCAACTTCTTGAGCGATTATTTCGCTGGTTCGAAAATGTGTCTCCACTGGAGACACATTTTCTTGAACTCCGTTTTTTGCAGGTCTGCCGGGCATTCTTCGCATAGCTTCGAGCCGCATTTTGTACGCCATTGCCTTCTCGCTGGGAAGAATGTACGACCGCTGCAAGTTGGAATCGACCATGAGAAGGATTGCTTCGTCACGGGTCAATTCCTTGATCTCCGCAGGGACGGTTTCAAGACCGGCAAGCTCACTCGCCTTTATACGCCGGTGGCCGGAAACGGTTTCATACCGTCCGTCCTCTTTCTTGCGGAGCGTGACCGGCGTGATCACGCCTCGTTCCTTAACGCTTTCCACAAGCTGATCCATGTCCTCGTCCATACGGACTTGGAACGGATGGTCGGGGAACTCGTCAATCTCAGAGATAGGAATGGTGTAGATACGCGGGAGACGATTTTCCATTCGCTCTTGCTCGTTCATGAACAGCTCGTTGTAGTTGTCCAATCCGAGGTCAATCGGCTTACGAGGTTTAGATGCCATACGACAGCACCTCGTCAATCAGATCTTCGTATGCAGCGGCAACTCTTCCGGAGGGATTATGACGGTAAATGCTCTTGCCTTGGTTGCTGCATTCCGCTACCTTTACGGAACGGGGAATAACCGTATCGAAGATCCGAACGCTTGTGCCGAGGTCATCCCGTAATGCCTGCATGATTTCCTTTGCGTTCTTGGTATGAATGTCTACACAGGTCAGCAGGATGCCGTCGATCACGAGCTGCGGATTGAGGGAGCGCCGGGTCTTGGCGATCGTTCTCAGAAGGATGTTGAGTCCCTTGGTCGAAAGATAGGCGGGGTGACACGGAATGATCACGCCGTCAGCGGCAACCAGGGAATTGATTGCCACCAATCCCAAAGAGGGGAGACAGTCGATCAGGATGTAGTCATACTCGCCGCGAAGAGAATCCACGATAGATTTGAGAATGAACTCGCGGTTGGAGAGGGAAGTGAGAGCAGTGCTTACGCCGGACAGCTCGAAATTGCTCGGAATGAAGTCTACGCCTTCTCTGTGATGGAGAATAGCAGAGTGGGGATCGAGCGGACGGTTCATAATGACACCGTACATGAGGGAGGCGAGGGTGAGGTCGAGATTCGTGAGATCTTGCTCGCCAAGGCTGACGGTCAGGCTCCCCTGAGAGTCAGCGTCGATCAGCAGAACCTTCTTGCCTCTGCGGGCAAGACCGATGCCGTAGTTCACAGCGGTCGTTGTCTTGCCAACGCCGCCCTTCTGGTTGATGATTGAAATAACTTTTGCGTTTTTCATGTTTATGATTTCCTTTCGTGGTTTGGTTGATTTTAGGTAATAGTGTCCCTTTGGTTTGTTCATCCTCTATCCGGGACTTGGTAGAGGATCGTTTTTTGTTTTTGCACTTGATTTGTTCTCAACGCCCCCGTAGCTCAGGGAAGCAATCAGACGCCTGTCAGCGTTCAGGCTCATGGGAATCTCACCCCCGCTGGGTTCACCACCGGCTCCTTAGAGAAGTATCATTATCCCGCTGTAACGGTCATCGCCTGCCGGTAGCTGCCCGGGTTACTGTCGTATAGATGTTGTCGCTCGCTTCCTTTCGGAAGGTCTTGGCGCATCTACGGCTTCGGCTCGTATTACAGGGAACGTATCTGATTGCCTGTGTATTCGGTTTTGAAGGTGCTGGTGAGAAGGTTTTTGATTAACCCTTTCATATGTGTACAGGGGGGCTGGAACTCCAAAAAACGACATGTGATTTTTATATATTATTTTTGATGGGAACTGATACAGGATGAGATAAAGAAGCGAACATAGGGAAATGATGATTATTCTGATAGACGGAAAGAGAAAAAAGATATATGGGAGATGTAACAAGTGTTACTCAATAGAAATCGCACAATTAGGGATTATAGGAAAAGATAGAGAAAACGTGATAATTTCGCTTGTCAAGTGTGCGATTGAAAGGGCAAAAAAATAAACCTTACACCGTTTGGCGTAAGGTTGGCGTAAATTGGCGTAACAAAGGCGGTTTCGTGATGAAACCGCCTTTGCATATTTTATTGTTTAATACAGTTTTGCGCCTGCCGGGATATGAGGATCCAGCATCAACAGATGAAGCTTTTCCTCGCCGTTTTCCTTGTGGACAGCACTGAGAAGCATGCCGCAGGATTCGATGCCCATCATGGGACGAGGCGGCAGATTGGTGATCGCCACGCAGGTCTTGCCGATAAGCTGTTCCGGTTCATAGAACGCGTGAATGCCCGATAAAATCGTGCGTTCCGTGCCCGTGCCGTCGTCCAGCGTGAACTTCAAGAGCTTCTTGCTCTTCGGTACGGCTTCGCAGGCAAGCACCTTGACCGCGCGGAAATCGGACTTGGAGAAGGTCTCAAAATCGACGAAATCCTTGAACAGCGGTTCGATCTCGACGCCGGTGAAGTCGATCTTTTCCGGCTCTGCAACCTTATCAGCCTCGGCGGTCGGGATTGCATATTCGGGAGCATTATGCGCTTCTTCGACCTGCGGCTTTTGACCCCGCGGCTTCATTGTCGGGAACAGCAGAATATCGCGGATGGTCGGCGCGTCGGTCAGCAGCATGCAAAGACGATCGATGCCGATGCCGATGCCGCCCGTCGGGGGCATGCCGTATTCCATTGCGAGCATGAAGTCCTCATCGATCTGCATAGCTTCGTCGTCGCCCTTCTGACGCTCTTTCGCCTGCTGCACAAAGCGTGCGCGCTGATCGATCGGATCGTTCAGCTCCGTATAGGCGTTGCCGTATTCGTGCCCGCAGATGAACACCTCAAAGCGGTCGACGATGTCCGAACTGCCCTGCTTCAGCTTTGTCAGCGGCGAGTTCTCGATCGGGTAATCGGTGATGAACGTCGGCTGGATCAGCTTGTCCTCGACAAAAGCGTCGAACGCTTCGGCAAGCACCTTGCCCTTGGTCGCTTCCGGATCCTTGAGTTCAAGGTTCAGCTCCTTCGCGATCGCGCGCGCCTCTTCATCGGTCGTGCAGGCATAGATATCCTTGCCGGTGTATTCCTTGACCGCATCGTTCATCGTCAGGCGGCGGAACGGAGGCGTCAGGTCGACTTCCTGTCCCTGGAACGTGATCTTCGTCGTGCCGTTCACAAGCATGCAGCAGCGCGAGAAGATCTGCTCGCACAGCGCCATCATGCCTCTGAGGTCGGTGTACGCCTGATAGATCTCGATCGTGGTGAATTCCGGGTTGTGCGTGGCGTCCATGCCCTCGTTGCGGAACAGACGACCGATCTCGTATACGCGCTCCAAACCGCCCACGATGCACATTTTGAGGTGCAGCTCGGTTGCGATGCGCATGTACATATCGATGTCAAGCGTGTTGTGATGCGTGATGAACGGACGCGCGGATGCGCCGGAGGCGACCGTATTCAGCACGGGCGTTTCGACCTCCATGAATCCTTCGCTGTCGAGATAGCGGCGAATCTCCGCGATGATCGCGCTGCGCTTCTGGAACGTTTCGCGCACGCCCGCGTTCATGAACAGATCGACAAAACGCTGGCGGTATCTGAGCTCGGGGTCCTTAAGCCCGTGGAATTTTTCGGGCAGCGGACGGAGCGACTTCGAAAGCAGCGTGATCTCGGTCGCGTGGACGGAGACCTCGCCGGTGCGCGTTTTGAACACAAAGCCCTTAACACCCATGATGTCGCCGATGTCGTATGTCTTGAAATCCGCATACGCTTCCTCGCCGACGTCGTCGCGTTTCACATAGAACTGGATATCGCCCTTGCCGTCCAGAAGGTGCGCAAAGCTCGCCTTGCCCATGATGCGCTTGGACATCATGCGGCCGGCGATGCTGACTTCCTTGCCTTCCAACGCGTCATAGTTTGCAACGATCTCCGTGCTGTGATGCGTCTGCGGGTATACGATGACCGAAAAAGGATCCTTGCCCGCACCGCGCAGCGCAGAAAGCTTGTCTCTGCGGATCTGCAGCAGCTCGGAAAGCTCCTGCTCGCTCATTTCGGGCGCTTGTGTGACGTTCGTTTCTTCCATGATAAACTCCGTACTCAGTGGATCTTCAGGATCTCCAGATGGATCAGTCCGCCCGGCGTGTTGACCGGAACGACTTCGCCGACGGCATGACCGAGCAGCGCGCCGCCGATCGGGGACTCATTGCTGACCTTGCCCGCAACGGGATCCGCCGCCATCGAGCCGACGATTTCAAACTGCATTTCGGTGTCGGTCGCCTTGTTCCTTACGGTGACCTTGGAACCGACGTTGATGCGATCGCCGCTCAGTGCACTCTGATCGATGATCTTTGCCGTGCGCAGCTCCGCTTCGAGCGTCGCGATATCATACTCGTTTTTCGCCTGCTCGGCCTTCGCCGCGTCGTATTCCGCGTTCTCGGAAAGGTCGCCGAAACCGCGTGCGATCTTCAGCATTTCCGCGATCTCGAGCGTGCGCGTCGATTTCAGATAATCCAGATGTTCCTTACGCTTTTCAAACTCTTCCTGAGTCAGCCAAATTTCTGCCATGTCTTTTCTCCTTTGCCCAAATTGGGAATCATATCATTATATAGTGACGTTCTTTGTGCTGTCAAGCAATAATTGCCTGATTTCGGCGATGCTGTTTGCTTCGTTGAGCCTGAGGCGCAGCGCCGCCGCGTTGCGCATGCCGGCAAGATAGCGGGGCAGGTGCTTGCGCAGCTCGATCAGTCCGTGCGCGCCCTTTTGCGCTTCGATGCATTCCGCATGCCGCAGCGCGATCTCCAGACGTTCCGGGATCGACGGCGCGGTATACGGCTCGCCTTTGAGCGCCGCCTTGATCTCGCGGAAGATCCACGGGTGCCCCAGCGCGCCGCGCCCGACCATCAGCCCGTCGCAACCCGTCTCGGAGAGCATCGAAAGCGCGCTTTCGCCGCTTGTGATATCGCCGTTGCCGATCACCGGCACGGATACGGCGGCTTTGACCGCTGCGATTGCCGATCGGTCGGCAGTTCCTTCATATTGCTGTATACGCGTGCGCGGGTGCAGCGTCAGCAGATCGGCGCCGTGCTCTTCGAGGACCTTCGCAAAGGACACGCAGGTGTCGCTGTCCCAGCCCTTGCGAAATTTGACCGTTACGGGAACCGGCACCGCGCGCTTGATCGCTTCGACGATCGCGCCGGCAAGAGCGGGCGTGCGCATCAGCGCGCTTCCGTCGCCGTTTGAGACGATCTTCTGCGCGGGGCAGCCCATATTGAGATCGATGCAGCACAGCTTATCGCCGAGCCGGTCCGATACGTCCTTTGCAACGTCGGCGAGCAGTTCCGGTTCGTGACCGAACAGCTGCACGGCAACGGAGGACTCGTTCTCGCCGAGCTGCAGATAGTGCACCGTCTTGACGTTGCCGAAGGACAGTCCTTTCGCGCTGATCATCTCCGTATAGGTCAGATCGCAGCCGTATGAAACACAAAGCGTGCGAAAGGCGACGTCCGTATAACCGGCCATCGGCGCAAGCAAAACAGGAATTTCGGAACGGTCAAAAAGGTTCATTGGATCGGGAACGGCGTCGGCGTCGGCGCAGGGGACGGCGTGACCATCGGGATCGGATCGGCATACGGATCCGGCGTGGCGGGCGGATCAATCTTCGGATTCAGCTCCAGCAGCTCGATCGAAACGATGTACCAGCGTCCGTCAAGCTTTTCCAGGTACAGACGGTATTTGCGTGGCATCCAGTCGGGAATCTGCGAGATGCCCGATTCCGAGGATACGCTGCCGTGAACGGAACGGATCTGCTCCACAACATCCACGTACGTATTGACGTGCCAGGGAAGCAGATGCAGGTTCGCAATCGACAGATCATATTGATAGGAAGAAATCGTCGATCCGGCGTACGGCGCGGCGCTCGTCTCGCGCTGCATCGCGTCGGACGCAATGCATTCGGACGTGAAGTAAGCGGAAAGATCGTTGACGGATCCGTTCTTCAGAATGCACTCGGCGCGCAGCGGCATGCCCTCGTTCACGAGAATGTACGCGTTGCTGAGCCGCGCAGCGGACAGGAACGAGAACACGCAAAGCGTCGCAACCGCCAGCACCGTCAGGATCGAGCGCATGAAGTAGAACACCGAACGACGCACGAAAGTAACGGCGCGAAGCTGCCTGCGTGCCGCTCGGATCTCGGATGCCTTCCGCTTTGCTGCCATATCGATGCTCCTTTCCATATAAGTATTCAAAGTATACCACATCGCATCCGCTTTTTCAACCACGGTTTCTATCCCGCGATTTGACGCTCTCTGAAGTCTCGTCCGCAGCGAACGGACCGGTATCGAACGAAAGCAGCCGCAGGGAAGTATGAATCTGTTTCGTTACTCGGAACCGGTCATCGACACGAAATTTTGTGCAGCAATAATATATAGTGAAAAAGGGAAAAAAGGTATTGACAAAGGGAGAAAGGAGGAGTAATATAGGCGACGTTCGCGGCAAGAACCGGGGATCGATACCGAAAGAGACACGAAAAAAGAGGTTGAAAAAAACTTCAAAAAAGTGAAAAAAAGGTGTTGACAAACGGAACGAGTTGCGATATACTAACGAAGCTGTCCCGCGAAACGGACAGCGAAGCACCTTGAAAACTATATAGTGCATCAACAAACAAGCCAAGTCAATTCATAAAGAATTACGGACGCAAAAGAAACACGACCAAGCGAAAAAAAGTGAGCAAAACGCTGAAAGGCGTTAGAGATTGAACTCAAGAGTTTGATCCTGGCTCAGGACGAACGCTGGCGGCGTGCCTAACACATGCAAGTCGAACGGAGTAAGATCCTTCGGGGTTTTACTTAGTGGCGAACGGGTGAGTAACGCGTGAGCAACCTGCCTCTTTGAGGGGGATAACAACCGGAAACGGTTGCTAATACCGCATAAGACCACACTGTCGCATGACAGAGAGGTCAAAGGAGCAATCCGCAGAGAGAGGGGCTCGCGTCCCATTAGGTAGACGGCGGGGTAACGGCCCACCGGCCACACTGGAACTGAGACACGGTCCAGACTCCTACGGGAGGCAGCAGTGGGGAATATTGGGCAATGGGCGAAAGCCTGACCCAGCAACGCCGCGTGAGGGAAGAAGGTCTTCGGATTGTAAACCTCTGTCCTTGGTGACGAAGGAAGTGACGGTAGCCAAGGAGGAAGCCCCGGCTAACTACGTGCCAGCAGCCGCGGTAATACGTAGGGGGCGAGCGTTGTCCGGAATTACTGGGCGTAAAGGGTGCGTAGGCGGTGGATTAAGTTGGATGTGAAATACCCGGGCTTAACTTGGGGGGTGCATCCAATACTGGTTCACTAGAGTGCAGGAGAGGAAAGCGGAATTCCTAGTGTAGCGGTGAAATGCGTAGATATTAGGAGGAACACCAGTGGCGAAGGCGGCTTTCTGGACTGTAACTG
>ONMC01000019.1 GCA_900318745.1 uncultured Eubacteriales bacterium | reverse complement strand
AAAGCCCGACAACGTGAACCTGAGCTTTACCGAAGATGCGCTGCGCGAAATTGCAAAATTCGCGTTCCGCGCAAACGAACAAAATGAGAATATCGGCGCACGCCGCCTGCATACGGTAATGGAGAATCTGTTGAACGACATCTCCTTCAACGCGAACGGTCAGCATCCGATGATCGACGTCGTCGTGGACGGCGCCTATGTCGATGCGCATCTGTCCGCCGAGTGGGGTGAGGACAACATTTCGAAGTACATCTTGTAACGGGCGGAGCGTTTCCGTCCGGGAAAGGAACGGACGATGAAACGCCTGCTTCTCATGCTGATGCTTCTTTGTATGCTGCCCGGGCTTCTGCTCGGCGCGCGCGTCCCCGTCAGGACGACGGAACCGCCATCTGCGGAGACGGAGAAACCGGAGCGCAGTCCCATACCGATCCCGCCGGACCCGAACTGGGTGCCGGCGGCGGAACCGGTCGAGGAAACCGCGGAGGTGTTCCGGACATTCGGCGCCACGCCGCGCAGCCACGGCATGCGTGCGCTGTCGGGATATGCGCAGTCGTTCACGGTAACGGACGACGATCTGATCCTTGCCGCGCGCGTTGCGTATTTCGAGGCGGGACCGCGATCGGAACGCGCCTACCGCGCGGTGCTGTGCGTGCTGTATAACCGCTGTGTGGCGAAACGGTTCGGCGGCAAGATCACAGACATTGCGACGGAAACATATCGAAAAGGACAGTTTTCGGTCGTTCATAACAAGAAATTCAAAACATTCGACCCGCCCGAGGCGATCATCGAGGCCGCGCGCGATATCTTCGTTTACGGAAATCTCGATCTGCCGGACAACATTCTGTTCTTCTGTGCGGAGAGCATCGGCAAGCGCTTCGGCGGGCACAAATTCTATAAAAACATCGGCGGCAACCTGTTCTTTTACGGGCGCGTCGATTGAAATGAAAGGGTTATATGCGAAATAAACTCAGAATCATCCCGCTGGGCGGGGTGGGAGAGATCGGCAAAAACATGACCGTGTTCGAGTACGGAGAGGATATCCTCATCGTCGACTGCGGACTGATCTTTCCGGACGAGGCGATGCCCGGGATCGACGTGGTCATTCCGGACATGACGTACCTCGAACAACATGCGGACAGGATCCGCGGCATGTGCATCACGCACGGACATGAGGATCACATCGGTGCGATCCCCTATGCAATGGAAAAATTCCGCTGTCCGATCTACGGCACGCGGTTTACGAATGCGCTGATCCGGCACAAGCTCGAAGAGCATCATATCAGCGGGGTGACGGTTACGGACGTCGCGCCGAAGGAAACAGTCAAGCTCGGCTGCTTCTCGGTCGAGTTCATCAAGACCGGACATTCGATCGCGGGTGCCGTCGCGCTGGCGATCCGCACGCCGATCGGACCGGTGATCCATACCGGTGACTTCAAAATCGATCTGACGCCGATCGACGGCGAGCCGATCGACATCAACCGCTTTGCATACTACGGTTCCAGGGGCGTGCTCGCGCTGCTGTCCGACAGCACGAACGTCGAGCATGCGGGCTATACCCAGAGCGAAAAGGAGATCGGCGAGACGTTCGACCGGTGTTTCGACAAGGCACAGGGACGCGTGATCGTCGCTTCGTTCGCGTCGAACGTCTATCGTCTGCAGCAGGTCGCCGACGTGGCGATCGCGCACGGACGTGTCGTATGCTTCCAGGGACGGAGCATGGAACAGATCGTGAAGATCGCGCAGGAACTCGGCTACATGCATATTCCGGCGGACAAGATCGTGCGGGTGGAACAGCTGAAGAATATCCCGGACAACATGGTCTGCGTCATGACGACGGGCAGCCAGGGTGAGCCGATGAGCGGGCTCTACCGCATGGCGAACGACACACACAAACTGAACGTCGGTGCGGGCGATACCGTCATCATCTCGGCAAGCGCGATCCCCGGCAACGAGCGCGGCGTCGCGCGCGTCATCAATGCACTGTATGAAAAGGGCGCGGATGTCGTATACGACCGCAAGGCGGACGTCCACGTATCCGGACATGCCTGTGCGGGCGAGCTCAAACTGATGCTCGGCATCACAAAACCGAAATATTTTATTCCGGTACACGGCGAGGCACGGCATCTGAAGATGCATGCGGATCTTGCGAAGGAACTCGGCGTCAGCCCCGAGCGCACGTTCGTTGCGCACAACGGCGCGGTCATCGAACTGACTGCTCGCAAGGGCGAGATGAAGGAAACGGTGCCTGCGGGCAGCGTGATGGTGGACGGGCTGATCGGCGTAGAGGATGTGGTCCTGAAAGACCGCAAGACGCTGTCCGTGGACGGGCTGGTCGCCGCGCTGGTGCTGCTCGACGCCGAAACGGGACGGCTGCTCGCGCCCGTGGAAATCTATTCGCGCGGGTTCATCAGCATGAAGGACAATGATACGCTGATCAACCGCGCGAGCGAGCTGGTCTACGAGCAGGCCAAGCGCTTCGAATCGGCGGACAAGGGCGAATATGCTGCGATCAAAAACAGCGTCAAGAGCAAGCTCAAGTCCTTCCTCTATTCGGAAACGGGTCGCACGCCGATGATCCTGCCGATCGTGATCGAGGTATGAACATGATCATGGACGACGCAAACGCGCTGGCGGACAAGCTCAGAGCGTCGGAGGAGTACCGCACCTATTGCGAGACGCGCGAGCGCGCATACGCGAACCCTTCGACCGCGGCGCTGCTCAACGAATTCGTGTCACTGCGTAAGCAGCTGCAGGTGAGCGCCGAAACCGGCGAGCGCGATGAGATCGCGGAAAAGAAGCTGCAAAAGCTCGGCGAGCTTCTGCAGTTCGAACCGGACGCGGCGGCGTTTCTGATGGCGGAATACCGGCTTAACGCGCTGCTGACAGACGTCTACCGGCTGCTCGCCAGGGCTGTCGGCTTTGACCTCGACGCTTGACAAACCGGCGTCATTTGATATACTGAACGCATGAAACGGGACAGCAAAACCGAATACAACGCCGTGCGCATGCGCTGGCAGCGCTTCTGGCATTATGCAAGACCGATCGCCGTCTGGGTGTTGAGCATCGCGCTCGTCGCCGTAACGGTGATCCTTGCGGTGTCGTTCGTGCTGTCGCATTATGTTTCGGCGGTCGATCCGGACGATCCGACGCCCTATGAGGTCGAGATCCCGCAGAACGCATCTGCGAGCAAGATCGCCGATCTGCTGTTTCATGCCTGCGGCGAGGAAGAAAAAGGGCTGATCGTTTCGACGGCGTCGTTCAAGGTCTATGTCGACTTTGTCGGCAAGGCGAACAGTCTGAAGGCGGGGACGTACCGGCTTTCGAAGAACATGACGATCCCGGAGATCGTGGAGGTGCTGGCGGAAGGCAATCCGGCGCGCAAGACCAAACGGTTTACGGTTCCGGAGGGCTACACCGTCGAGGAGATTGCATCGCTTTTGATGCGTGAGGAACTGCTGAGCGACGCCGGCGCGTTTACGGCGCTTTGCCGTGACGCAGGCGCGTTCTCGAAGTATCCGTTTATTGCGGAGATCAAGAACCCGTCGGACCGCAGGTATGTGCTCGAGGGATATCTGTTCCCCGACACTTATGAGGTCTATGTCGATGTGACGCCCGAGGAGATCCTGAATAAGATGCTGACGCGCTATTATGAGGTCTATTCGGGCGAATGGGTCGCACGCGCACAGGAACTGGATATGACGCGCGATCAGGTGATGACGCTTGCCTCGATCATCGAACGCGAGGCACGCATGCCGGAAGACTTTCCGAAGGTCTCGGCAGTGTTTCATAACCGCCTTGCACGGGGCATGAAGCTTGAATCCTGTGCAACGCTGAGCTACATCACCGGCGTGAAGCGCTATTCGTTCTCCGAGGACGAGCAGAAGATCGTTTCCCCGTACAATACCTACCTCAACGAAGGACTGCCGGTCGGACCGATCTCAAGTCCCGGCGCGGCGGCAATCTATGCGGCGCTCTATCCGAATGAGGAGTATCTCGAGGAGGAGTATCTGTTCTTCTGCAACGGCAATCCCAACGAGAGCGCGGCGCTGATCTTCTCGAAAACCTACGAGGAGCATCAGGAGAACGTGAACAAGTATCGACAGTATTGGGGATAAGCGTAAAGCCGGCTGATCGTTCAGCCGGCTTTTTTCAACGGGAGCGGCGTTTCCGCTGCCGATCGGGATAAAACCGTACTGCATCGACATGTTTTGACATATCCTTTCCGTAGGAGGATGGGGTATGTTTTCTGTTTTATGGTGTCTTTTGGAATCGATCGCGCTGATCGGCGCGATCCGAAGCAACTCGTATCCGCAGCCGCTTTCGAAAGAGGAGGAGCGTATGTGGCTCGATCGTCTGCTTGCCGGCAGCGACGAGGCGCGCGAAACGCTGATCCTGCACAATCTGCGCCTTGTGGCGCACATCGCAAAGAAGTATCAAAAAGCGGAGCGGGACCGCGAGGATCTGATCTCGATCGGCACGATCGGGCTGATTAAGGCGGTATCGACGTTTTCGGAATCGAAGGGCGCGCTGTCCGCATACGCGGCGCGCTGCATCGAAAACGAGATCCTGATGAGCCTGCGCCGCGAGCGCAAGCTGGTGGAGACCGTGTCGATCGAGGAACCGGTCGGATCGGATAAGGAAGGAAACGAACTCCGGCTTTCGGATCTCGTCTGCACCGAGGAGGATTCGATCTTCGAGCAGGTGCAGGAACGGCTCGACGCGCAGCGTGTCACGGAGCTGATGCAGCGTGTACTCACAAAGCGCGAACGAACGGTTCTCACGCTGCGATTCGGGCTGAACAGGCAGCGGGCGCTTGCGCAGCGCGAGGTCGCGAATCTGCTGAACATCTCGCGAAGCTATGTCTCGCGCATCGAAACGAAAGCGATGGAAAAGCTGCGCGCAGCGCTCCGGGCAGAGGAGCGTGGTGAAGCGTGAAACGAAAGCGCAGACGGCGCATACGGACGGCGGCCGTGATCCTTTTGCTGCTGATCGCCGCGGTGACCGTACTGTTCGACCGCGCGATGCGCACCACGGCGGCGAATCTGTGCGAAGCACGCGTCAAAGCGTCGGCGTCGCGCGCAATGCACGAGGCGGTGCTGGAGGTGCTGTCCGAGCAGGGCGGGGATGCGCTTTTGAAGGTCTACGCACAAAACGGCAGAGCGTACCTTCTGGAGACCGACAGCGTTCGGCTGAATCGTTTGTCTGCGGAGTGCGCGATCCGCGCGCAGGACCGGATCGCGGCGCTCGGCGAGCAGGGCGCTTTGATCCCGCTCGGCACGGCGCTCGGTGTTTCGATCCTGAACGGGCTCGGTCCGAAGCTGCGGGTGCGATTTACGCCGACCGGCACGGTACGCGCGTCCTGCGAAAGCAGCTTCCGCTCGGCAGGCATCAATCAGACGGTGCATCGCATCGTGCTGTCGCTGACTGCAACGGTACGCATACAGCTGCCCGGGGGAGCACAGACAGTCGAGGTGTATTTGCAGACGCCGGTGTCCGAGGACATCGTGATCGGCGACGTGCCGGATACGTATGCCGATGTGGACCGGCCGGCGGACGCGATGGATCTGATCCCGTAAGAAAATATACGCTGCGGAACGGTTGCCCTTTCGCGATCTCTATGGTATACTGTATTTGCCATAGGGCAAAATCGGATTCGGAGGAGTAAAGGAAATCCATGTATACGGGATCAGGTATCATCAAGATTTTCGCGGGAAGGACCGGACGGCCCTTTGCGCAGCGCATGTGTGATTATCTCGGCGCGCAGATGGGCGACGCGACGACGATCATGTTCGACGAGGGCAACATCTTCGTCCGGATCAACGAATCGATCCGCGACAAGGACGTTTACATCGTTCAGCCGATCGGTCGTGAACCGAACGACGAGTTTACCGAACTGCTGTTCTGGATCGACGCGTTCAAGCGTTCGAGTGCAAACTCCGTCACCGCCATCATTCCGTATTTTTCCTATGCAAAGGGCGATAAGAAGGACGAGCCCCGCGTTTCGATCCGTGCGCGCGTCTGTGCGGACTGCATCGAAGCGATCGGCGTCGACCGCGTGCTGTTTATGGACCTGCATGCGGATCAGGTCGTTGGCTTCTTCAAGAAACCGGTGGACCATCTGTCCGCCCGTCCGCTGCTTGTGGAGTACGTCAAGCGTCAGGGCATCGTGAACGATGATCTCGTCGTCGTATCTCCGGACGCCGGCAGCGCGAAACGCGCACACGGGTTCGCATCCGCGCTCGGCGCGAGCGTTGCGATCGGCGACAAGACCCGCTACGATCACAAGAGCGACGCAAAGGTGCTGAACATCATCGGCGACGTCAAGGGCAAGAACTGCCTCGTCGTGGACGACTTCTCGATCACCGGCGGTACGCTGGTGGATGTTGCAAGAGCGCTGAAGGAAAACGGCGCGGAGCACGTCTACGGCGCACTGTCCCACAATGTTATGACCGAAAAGGCGATCCGCCGTATCGAGGACAGCCCGTATGAGTGGCTGGTTTCGACCGATACGCTCGAATGCCCGTGGGCGAATGAGAGCACCAAGATCCGCACGATCTCGGCAGCGCCGATGTTCGCGCAGGCGGTCAAGACGATCCACGACCGCGCGCCGATGAGCACGTTGTTCGATCATCGCTTCCTGAAGCGCTTGATGGACATGAGCATCGAAATGAACGAAGACTGACCGGTTTTTCAAAGGAGACGAATGATTCGTCTCCTTTTTGCAACCTTTTTCAGTGCTGCGCGGTATTATCTGCGAAGAACGAAAGGAGAGACGACCGTGAAACAGCAAACGCTTGCGGCATACACGCCGAACTACCCGAAAAAACTCTTGAAAGGCGCGGCGCTGACCGCAGCGGCAATGCTGACGCTCTCGCCCGCGCTTGCCTGCAGGACCGCACCGCAGATTTCGGGCGCCATCGCGATCGACGAGCCGACGGAGGAAGCAGTGCGCACGGACGGCGAGGTCATGATCGACGAACCGACCGACGTGCCGATGACCACGGGTCTGCTCCTCGTGCCGGAGCCGACGCCCGAGGAGGAACCCGTGCTTTCGGGCGATGTGATGATCGACCCGAACCTGCCGTAAAGGAGAACGAAAATGAAGCAGTTCAGAATCGAACGCTATCAGCCGACCTATCCGAAAAAGCTCATAAAGGGAGCGATCCTCACGACTGCGGCGGCGGTCGCGCTCGCGGGTACGGCGGGCTGTGAACTCCGTACCGGCGGCGTGCCGATGCCGGAGCCGACGCCGGAGGAGCTTGTGCTCGACGGCGAGGTCGGGATCGATGAATCGGAAGGACTCGACGACCTGCTGCCGGGCGGCGAACCGATGCCGGAAGAAACGCCGGAATCGCAAACACGCGACAACGGTCCCGATCTGATGGGCATGATCGTTGTGCCGTAGGAGACCGAAAACCCGTAAAACGCTTATGAACTTTACGCTGCATCTGACCGAAAACTGCAATCTCAACTGCCGCTACTGCTATGAAACGCACAGCAGCGTGTGCATGACAGAAGCAACGGCGAAAAGAGCCGTCGATCTTGCGCTTTCCTACGGGCACAAGGCGAACGGCTTTTCTCTGTTCGGCGGAGAACCGATGCTGGAGCGTCCGCTGATCGAAACGTTGTGTTGTTACGCCGCACAGAAAGCGCGTGAGACCGGCACGACGGTGCAGTATAAAATGACGACCAACGGTACGCTCCTTGACGAACCGTTTTTGCGGTTTGCGAACGAACATGACATCTCGGTCGCGCTGTCGCATGACGGGCTTTTACAGGACGTTCAGCGCGTCACACGCGACGGCAGACCGACGGCGGAACAGCTTGAGCCGGTCATCGATCTGATTTTGCGGTATCAGCCGAACGCGGTTGCAATGCAGACGGTGATGCCGTCGACGGTCGGGCGCATGGCGGAGTCGGTCGAGTGGCTGTACCGACGCGGGTTTTCACGCATCAATACGGCGATCGATTATCGACCGGATGCGGGCTGGGATGACGCGTCGATGGCGGAACTGCAAAAACAGTATCAGCGGATCGCAAAGCTCTCGGAAGCGCATTTCGATGACGCCCGACCGCTGCTGTACCTCAATTTTGTGAGCAAGATCGCGGCGTACCTCAACGACCGGCCGTGCATCGAATGCAAGCTCGGCATGCGGCAGCCGTCGGTCGCACCGGACGGCTCGATCTATCCGTGCAATCAGTTTCTGAATCTTCCGGCGTACCGGATGGGCGACGTGTTCGAAGGGATCGACACAGAAAAGCAGAAACAGATCTTTCTTGCTTCGCTCGCGCCCGAGACGGAGTGCGACGGATGTGCGATCGCGGACCGCTGCAGGCATCACTGCGCATGTCTGAATTTCAGTCTGACGGGGGATATGCATCAGGTCGCGCCGGTGCAATGCGAGCACGAGCGGATCCTGATCCCGATCGCGGACGATCTTGCCGCGCATCTCTATGAGCGCAGAAGCGAACGCTTTCTGCGGTATTACGGAACCGATCCGGATGCATAAAAAAAGAAAAGAATAACGTCCGCCCGATCACGGGCGGACGTTTTGCGTTCTTTGCTTTAAAATGCGTGTTCGAGCGTGAAACTCAGCGGCTCCTGATCCGTGCCCGGCATCACGTCGTCGCTGTTCATCGAGTAGGTTCTGATCTCGATCGAACGGGACAGCGGATCGAACTGCATAATGCGGTATAAGTATTGCTTGCCCTGCATGTTGAGCATCAGGACCGGAACGGTCCGCTCCGTCTGCGCGTCGCCGTCCGTGCAGACGAGATCGATTCGGTGCCATTCACGGCTGTGACCGCACAGCACCAGACGCACGTTCGGATACTTGCGGATCACCTTATCTTCCAGATGTTTGCCGACCGGAAGAATGCCGCCGTCGCGCTTCAGAAACGCATGCGTGAACAGGATGCACGGTGTATCGGGATTCGCCGCAAACACACTTTCGATCCATTCCTGCTCCGCGGCGGTTTTGCCGCAGTCCCAGCCGATGCCGAGCAGCATCAGATCCGTGCCGCCTTCGTGCAGCACGATATAGTACATCTTGCCGCCCTCGTAGACCTGATCCGCAGGCAGCTTTTCCAAAAACGGACGCTTCAGATAGGCGTCATACTTCAGCAGCTGCACGCCGAGATCGTGGTTTCCCGCAACCGGATAAAAGGGAAGCGTGTCGGAGAATGCGCTGAGACAAAGATCGAAATTCTCCCACTGCCATTCCTTATAGCCGTTATCCACGATGTCGCCGGTATGCAGCACGGCAACCAGATTGTCCGTTTCGCGGCGCTGTGCGATCTTGCCGCCGAGCGCGGTGAGGATCTCCGGATACCGGTATGAAAGCTGCTGGGTATCGGGCAGCCAGGCGATGCCGAACGGGGTCGGCGCCGGCGTCGGGGTCGGCGTGGGCGTGGGAGACGGCGTGGGCGTGGGGGAAGGAGTCGGGATCGGCGAGGGCGTCGGCGTCGGCACGGCGGTGACGGTTGCCGCTTCCGGAACGGCTACGGATTCAACTTCGGCGGTCGGCGCAGGCGTGTCGATCGGCTGCTGCGGCGGAACCGTACAGCCGAACACAAGCAGCATGCATAGAACCGGGATCCAGAGTTTCTGTTTCATAGCGTCATCATATCACAAATGCCGTGCGCACACAAGAACCTTGTCGAAAACGCGGCGGCGCAGAGACGAACGGACGGGTCCGTTCCGCATCAGTTTTTCGGTCGACAGCGGTAATCCTTGCCGTACTCGAGCGGTTTGCCGGCGCTTTCGATCAGCTCGGTCACGGTGACAAGATCGTACCCCTGTTCGATGAGCCACGGCAGGAGTTCCTCGAGCGCGGCAACCGTCGCATCAAGTCGGTCGTGGAACAGCACGATCGAACCGCTTTTGATCTCGGATTTGACGGTTTTCACAATCTTTCGCTTGTTCTTGTTGCTCCAGTCAAGCGTGTCAATCGACCATCGGATGCTTGCCAGCTCCGCCGCCTTGCATGCCTTGCGCACGTTTTTATTCGTCGAACCGTACGGCGGGCGCATGATATGCGTTTCATAGCCGCCGTCAACGAGCGAGGAGATTTTCTCACGCATCTGTGTCATGCGCCTGGTGACATTGGCAATCGAAAGCTTGGTCAGATTTGAATGATCCGTATCGTGTACGCCGATTTCGCAGCCGAGTCTGACCATGCGGTTGAGGATCGGCCGGCTGCTTTCGCCGAGGTGCGTGCCGACCACGAAAAACGTGCCCTTCGCGCCGTATGTTTCCAGAAGATCGAGCACCTTCGGCGTAAACTCCGAATTCGGACCGTCGTCGAACGTCAGCGCCGCCATCTTGCGGTTCGGATCCTTTGTCGGTTCAGGAGTCGGCGTCGGTTCGGGCGTCGGTTCGGGCGTCGGTTCGGGCGTCGGCACAGGCGTCGGTTCGGGCGTCGGCACAGGCGTCGGTTCGGGCGTCGGCGCAAGGGTGGACACGGGCGTTGGGGCTACCGTAACGTCTGCAAAAATGATCTCGGTTGTTTCGCTGCCGCGCATCGCGCCGGTCTTCGGCGCGATGCCGCAGCCGAAGAGCAGGATGCAAAGCACGAAAAGAAAGAGTCTCTTTTTCATATCGCTATTATACGACAGAATCCGTATCCGAAGCATGAATTTTGTGTGAATCCGTAACGATTCGCGACCGTGTGCGAACAATCTGCAACATCTTTGTAAACGGTTCCGTCCGCGTTTGACGCACCGGCGCAAATGTGTTACAATAAATCATCGGTTAAGAGGTGAATCGCATGCAGCTTCCCGCATGGACGAAAAAGCAAAAGATCCTTCTGGCGTCGCTGATCGGAGCGGCGCTGCTTTGCGTTCTTGCGTGGATCGTCGCATGCTCCCTTCGCAGCGCATCGGAAGCGATCTCCGTCGATGATGATCCGGAGATTTACGACACCGTCGCATACGACGATACCGTCGATTCGGTCAGGGTCAGCGAAACCGATCCGTCACGCAGAAGACCGGCGCCGGTGTTTGCGTTCCGAGCGGATCCCGCTTATCCGATGCCGGAGGACAGCGTACTGCTGAAGCTCGGTGAGCCGTATGCGATCGGCGGAACGATCCTTGCGAGCGCCCCGATCGATACGGTTACCGTATCCGTTTCGTGCGCGCACGGACCGAAGGACGGACCGTATCCGTATAAGAAATCCGTTACGCTGCGCGAACCGTCCGGAACGTACGACCTACGCTCTGCCGATTCGGTTGACGGGGGCAAATCGCTGGCGGATCTCGTGCGGTTCGAAGATTTCCTGGTCGGCGTCCACACGCTGCGCATCACGGCGACCTGCGAGGATTCGCGCGCGGTCGAGGTATACCGATGCACATTCTTTGTTGCAGGCGACGAATGGCTCGAGATCACAAGAGAGAATTTCCCGGATTCCTATCCGGAAGCGCTGAAATTCTTCAACGGTGACGAATCGCGTTTCCTTTATCGTTATCAGTGGGTCAACGGACGCTATATCATGGCGGATCCGGAATGGGAGACCGCTTACATTACGGAGATCGCCGGATACCCCAAGGGCGAACCGTGGCGGGTCCATGTGGATGCGGTTTCGTATATGCAAAAGGCGTTCGACTATCTTGAGACGAGCTATGTTCGCGTACACGGAACGAACGGCGACACGGGCGTGATCAAGGCAAGCGCGCTGATCACCGAGTATAACGGCTGCTATGTGTCGCGGTTTACGTCCAGTCTCAAATCGATCAGCCATCACACGTTCGGCACGGCGGTGGATGTCAACGCGTCGATGCAGCCGAATAAGAACATCGCCGAGAATACCGAGGTGATCGATCGGGACGTGAAGGGGCATCTCGTGTATAACGGCATTCTCGAAGAGAACGGCGTTCCGTATTACGATTACACATACGACGGGACGTATCAGCTCGATCCGAACGGCGTACCGCAGACCTGCGTGAACTATCTGCTGTATGAACTCGGTTTCTACCGGGCGGGCTTTTTGTGGGCGCATTACTATCGCACAACCAGCGACGCGATGCATTTTTGCCTGTCCGAGTTTGTGACGTATTCGCATGACGATGCAAAGATGGGACTCCGCAAGATCTTTGCTTATGCGCCGCGCGTCGAACCGGACGCAACGCCCGCGCCGTCGGAACCGGTCGCATCGCCTGCACCGTCGGAGCCGGTCGCATCGCCTGCACCGTCGGAGCCGGTCGCATCGCCTGCACCGTCGGAACCGGCCGTGACGGAGGAAGCACCTGCGGCGGTGCAGACCGTCACGCCGTAAAATCATGACCGATTTGTAAAAACACCGCTTGACAGACAAAGATTCTTGTGATACTGTAAATTTTTTATTTGACACGGGGCGCATTTTTCCGTTATAATAAGCTTAAGAGAATGTTTGGCAAGGAGGGACCCCCGTGTTTCAGATCGGAGATCTCGTTTGCTACCCGATGCACGGCGTCGGCGTAGTGGAAGCGATCGAAGAACAGACCATACTGGATGAAACGGCGCAGTACTACCGCTTGCGGTTTACCATCGGACGGATGACGGCGATGGTGCCGGTGAAGAAAGCGGAGCAGGTCGGGCTGCGTTCCCTTGCTGACGCGGAAACCTGCAGAAAAGTCGTTGACTTTTTGCAGACGGAAGATTGCTCAGCGGAAAGCGACAACTGGAACCAACGGTATCGCGACAATCTCGACAAACTGCGCAGCGGCGATATCATGGTTGTTGCGGATGTGGTAAAGTGCCTGATGCGCCGCGACAGGGAGCGCGGGTTATCTGCGGGCGAGCGTAAAATGTTTCTGACTGCGCGGCAGGTGCTGGTGGGGGAACTTGCCGCAAGCACGGAACGCAGCGAAGATGAGTTCCTGCCGCTTGTAGGCGCTTGAAAAATAATCTGAAAAGTACGCTTCGGCGTGCTTTTTTCTTGCGAAAAGCGTTCGTTTTTTCTTGACAAACACGCAGGGATATAGTATTTTATTCTTTGTTTTTTATGACTCTGTATCGGAGGTAACAACTATGGCAGGAACGATTTCCAGAGGAATCAAAGCGCCGATCATTCGCGAGGGCGACGACATCGTCCGGATCGTGGCGGATGCGGTGACGGAAGCTTCGCAAAAGGACGGATTCACGCTGCATGAGCGCGACGTGGTCGCGGTGACCGAAGCGGTCGTTGCACGCGCGGACGGCAACTACTGTACGGTGGACGATATTGCGGCTGATGTGCACGAGAAGCTCGGCGATACGGTGGGTGTGGTATTCCCGATCATGTCGAGAAACCGCTTTGCGATCTGTCTCAGAGGCATCGCACGCGGCGCAAAGAAGGTCGTCGTGCTGCTTTCCTATCCGGCAGATGAGGAAGGCAACCATCTGTTTGACGAGGACGCGCTGTTTGACAAGGGCGTCAACCCGTATTCCGATGTGCTGAACGAAGAAGAATTCGTCTGCACGTTCGGCGAGCCGCGGCATACGTTTACCGGTGTCAACTATGTTCGTTATTACCGCGAACTGATCGAAGAAGAAGGCGCAGCCGCAAAGATCCTGTTCGGCAATGATCCCGCGGCGATCCTGTCCGAGACCGATACCGTGCTGTGCTGCAACATTCATGAGCGCGAACGCACGCGCCGCCGTCTTCTGAACGCGGGCGCAAGAAAGGTCCTGACCCTGTGCGATATCATGAATGCATCGCGCAACGGCTCCGGATTCCAGCCGGAATACGGATTGCTCGGATCGAACAAGGCGACGGAGGACCGGATTAAGCTGTTCCCGAGAAACGCGCAGCAGGTGGCGGATGCGATTCAGGCGGAGCTTTTGAAGCGCACCGGCGTTAAGGTGGAAGCGATGGTTTACGGCGACGGCGCGTTCAAGGATCCGGTCGGCAAGATCTGGGAGCTCGCAGACCCCGTCGTTTCGCCCGGCTACACCGACGGACTCGTCGGACTTCCGAACGAACTCAAGCTGAAGTATCTGGCGGACAACGAATTCAAGAATCTCTCCGGCAAGGAACTCGAAACGGCGATCCGCGCGCGCATCCGCGAAAAGGAACATGATCTGAAGGGCCGCATGGACTCGCAGGGCACCACGCCCCGCCGGCTTACGGACCTGATCGGTTCGCTGTGCGATCTGACCAGCGGAAGCGGCGATAAGGGCACGCCGATCGTGCTCGTGCAGAACTATTTCAACAATTTCGCAGACTGATTGCAAAGAAAAAACGGCACGGAATCATCCGTGCCGTTTTTGTGTACCGTTTATGCTTTTGCGGCAACTTCCGCAAGCACCTCATGGATCAGACGCTGTCCCGCGTCGTTCGGATGGATGCCGTCCTCGCAAAGATAGGGGAGCAGCATGCGCTTCTCGAGGAACGCGCTGCGCAGATCGACGAGAGTGCAGGAAAGCTCGCCGGCAAGGCGTTCGATCGCGCGGGAATAGTTTTCCTGATAGCGGTAGATCGCATTTTCATCGCCGAGCCATGTGAGGATGCTCTCCTTTGAGAGCCCGTCGCGCGTGATCCAGTTCAGATAGCGCTCGGAAGAGATCGGCGGCAGCGTGGAAAGGACCGGACGCACGTTGTGTGCACGAAGCGATTCGACCATACGGCGCATCGTCTCCGTAAAGACCGGAAGCGGGGTGTTCGGAAGATGCTCGTCGAACGGTCTCGCGGCGACCTCGTTCCAGCGAAAGTCCGCATCGTTTCCGCCGTACTCCAAAAGGACCGCGGCGGGCGGATCGTTCTTTTCGAGAAGACGGTTCAAAAGCATCTCGCCCTTCGTGATCGTGCAGCCGAACCGGGAACGGTTGTCGAGCACCCAGTCATGCTCGCGGGCGATCGCTTCCAGACCGATGTCGTCGGTCGTTCCGTAGCGCGTCGTGCCTTTGAGCATGCGTACGCCCTTCAGGATCGAGTCGCCGAATATGGAAATGACACGATTTGTTTGCATTTGTGACCTCCGTTTGAAACAATTGGGTCTTGCATTCGATTGCCTTCGGAATTATAATAGTCACATCATGCAGGAAATGCACCCTATTCGAAACGGAGCGCCGTATACTGCACAAAACGGCTCGATAGAATTTGCATAAACCGGCTCTACCGTGAGTAGAACCGCGAGAATCAGGGCGCTTGAGGATGTATAAATGGAAGAAAACCGTATTAAATCGATCCTGGCGGAGAAGCTTGCCGCATACCGGAAGCGCGCCGGAATGACGCAGGCGGAGCTTGCCGAAAAACTGAATTATTCCGATAAATCGATCTCGAAGTGGGAGCGCGGCGACGGTATGCCGGATCTTCTGGTACTGTGCCGTCTCGCCGATCTGTACGACGTTCCGCTCGACGCGTTTTTGCGCGAGGGCCCCCTGGTGCGCTCGCAGACGGAACAGCACAGCCGTCATGTGATCATTACACTGCTCTCGCTCGGACTCGTCGTGTTCATCAGCGCGATCGCGTTTTTCATCTGCTACCTGGCAAAGGTACAGGTCGGCTGGCTGTCGTTCATCTATGCGGTGCCGGTCGGCATGATCCTGCTCGTCGTGTTCAGCCACATCTGGGGCAACACGCTGCACCAGGCAATCGCCGTTTCTTTGCTCGATTGGTCGCTGATCGCGTCGATCTATATTTCTTTCCGCGCCATCGCGCCGTCTATTTCCGGAATCGCGATGCTCTTCATGGTAGGCGCGGTCTTTCAGGTGCTGATCATTCTGTGGTACGTGCTGATGTTCGTCAGACGCCGCAACCGTGCAAGAAAGGGTGACGGTCATGTTCTGTCCTGAATGCGGGCATCCTCTGGAAAGCGAGAAGGTCAGATTCTGCCCGAATTGCGGAATGGAAGTCATTCCTCCCATGGTTGCCGAACCGGTCGAAACACCGCCTGACACGCAGCACAGCGAGCCGCAGGCAGCGCAGGATGAGCCGGTCACGCACTCGAAACGCTGCACGGCAGCGCTGCTGCTCGGCGCAGGCACGTTCGTGTTCGCGGTCCTGACGATGACGGCATATGTGCTGAAACTCGATCTTCGTCTGCTCGGCACGCTTGCGACCGGCGCGTTCTTCCTTGCGCCGCTGGCATGCTGCTTCGGGATCCTCGGAATCGCCGTGCGTATCAGGCATCAACATAAACGCGGTCTGCCCTCGGCGATCATCGGGCTGCTTCTGGGGCTTTGCTGCGGACTTGTGACCGCTTATCTGCTGCTGGCGCGCATCCTCGGGCTTTCGCTGCCCTTCTGAAACAGCAGGGAACATCGAAATAATCGCAACAAAAAAGGTCTCCGAACGGAGACCTTTTTGATTAGGGATTGGCTTTGTGCAATCAGACGATGCCCTGCGCCATCATTGCATCCGCAACCTTCTTGAAGCCCGCGATGTTCGCGCCGGCAACGAGGTTGTAGCCGAGGCCGCACTCTTCCGCCGCTTCGACGGACGCCTTGTGGATGTTGACCATGATGGTGTGGAGCTTCTCGTCAACTTCTTCCGCGCTCCATGCGAGACGCTCGGAGTTCTGGCTCATTTCGAGACCGGAGACGGAGACGCCGCCCGCGTTGACCGCCTTGGACGGAGCAACGATCATGTTCTTCTGATCCATGAGATAGAAGAGCGCGTCGTTCGTCGTCGGCATGTTCGCGACTTCGATGTAGTACTTGACGCCGTTTGCAACGATCTTCTCTGCGGAATCCATATGCACGTCGTTCTGCATTGCGCACGGCATGACGATGTCAACCTTGCGGCCGAAGGGCTTCTCACCCGGGAAGAACTCTACGCCGAACTTGTCTGCATAGTCCTGCACGCGGTTGCGGCGGGATGCGTTCATCTCAAGCATGTAGTTGATCTTTTCTTCGGTGATGACGCCGTCCGGATCGTAGATATAGCCGTCCGGGCCGGAGAGCGTGACGACCTTTGCGCCGAGCTCTGCTGCCTTCTTGGTGACGCCCCATGCAACATTGCCGAAGCCGGAAACCGCGATGGTCTTGCCCGCGATCGTGTCGTTCTCATGCTTGAGCACTTCGCAGAGGTAGTAGACCGCGCCGTAGCCGGTTGCTTCCGGACGGATCAGCGAACCGCCGAAGGACAGACCCTTGCCGGTCAATACGCCGTTTTCGAACGCGTTGCGGATGCGCTTATACTGACCGAACAGATAGCCGATCTCACGCGCGCCGACGCCCATGTCGCCTGCCGGAACGTCCACGTTCGGACCGATGTGACGATAGAGCTCGGTCATGAAGCTCTGGCAGAAACGCATGATTTCCGCATCGCTCTTGCCGGTCGGATCGAAGTCCGCGCCGCCCTTTGCGCCGCCCATCGGCAGGGAGGTCAGGCTGTTCTTGAAGGTCTGCTCGAAACCGAGGAACTTCATAACGGAAAGGTTAACATTCTTGTTGAAACGGAGGCCGCCTTTGTACGGTCCGATAGCGCCGTTGAACTGGACGCGGAAACCGCGATTGATGCGAACAGCACCGCTGTCGTCGACCCACGGTACGCGGAACTCAATGGTGCGTTCCGGCTCTACCATGCGCTCCAAAAGACCGGCCTTCTCATATTCGGGATGACGGGAAACGATGACTTCCAGGGATTTCAGAACTTCTTCAACGGTCTGAAGGAATTCCGGTTCGTTCTTGTCGCGGCGTTCGACA
>ONMC01000029.1 GCA_900318745.1 uncultured Eubacteriales bacterium | reverse complement strand
GCTCGAAACCCTGTACGCGACGGACAATCCCGGAAAGCCGCATATCGGCAATCTGATGGTGAAGCTCGGTTATGCGAAAACGCGGGACGAGGCGATCAGAGACTACATCAACCGCAAGCACTTCGAGGATGCGTACGTTCGTCCCGAGGAGGCGATCGCGGGGATCGTCAAAAGCCGCGGCATTCCGGTGCTCGCGCATCCGCCGTTCGGAAACGGCGATCAGCTGATTCTGGGCGATGCACTGAACGCACGCGTGAAAAAGCTGATCGGATTCGGGCTTTCGGGCGTGGAAGCGTTCTATTCCGGCTTTACCGATAAGCTGCGCGGCGAGGTGCTCGCGCTTGCAAAGACGTACGGGCTGTACGTGACGGCGGGCAGCGATTACCACGGCAAAAACAGGATGATCGCTTTGGGCGATACCGGCATGAACGAAACAACGCAGATCCCGCAAGGGCTTACGGCATTTTTACAACGGATCAAAGAACGATAAACGGAGGAAAAACAGATGAAAACAGATGTGATCGAGATCACGCCGAAGGGCAAAGGAATGGAACGGGCGCTGACGGAAACCGATCGCGCCGCCGCATACCGCGGACTGGAGCCGAAACAGGCGCTGCGCCTGCGTCTGCTTGCCGAGGAAATGACGGGCATGCTGCGCACGCTGATCGGCGACGAACCATTCCGTTATTGGGCGGAATCGGACGGCACGCACTTTTCGCTGCATCTTGCGACGGAAGCGATGATGACGTACGACCTGCGCAAAGCGCTTCTCGAAGCGTCGTCCACCGGCAAAAACGCAGCGGCGAAGGGCTTTATGGGAAGACTGCGCGACATCTTCGCGCGGCTGACCGACGCGGATGCTGTCCCGGTCTTTCCGTATGAATACGGATACGGCTATGTGGACGTAACGGACTTTGACGCGTCCATGGACATGTCGCCCAATGCGCTGCTCAACGGCTGGTCGCTGAAGGCGTATCGGGACGCCGTCATCGAAAACAAAGAAAAAGAGCCGGAAAAATGGGACGAGCTGGAAAAGTCGATCACGGCAAAGCTCGCCGACGATGTGAAGATCTTTATCCGCGGAAACACCGTGGAGATGGTGATAGAAAAAACGTTCTGAAAGGAGCAGAGATATGAACATTCATCAGGAGAAAAACGGAACGGCACTTGTGATTTCGCCCGAAGGCAGACTGGACACCATGACCGCGCCGGCGTTCGAAGAGACGCTGAAGACGGCGATGGAGGGTGTGGAAACGCTGACCTTTGACTTTGAAAAGCTGGACTATATTTCGTCCGCAGGGCTGCGCGTGCTGCTTGCGGCGCAGAAGACGATGAACCGGCAGGGCAGCATGAAGGTCACGCATGTGAACGAGATCATTTCGGAGATCTTCGAGGTCACCGGTTTTTCCGACATTTTGACGATCGAATAAAACCCGCAAAGCATGCGTCGGCTTTTCCGAAAAACGCTGTCGGACGCGCGTCGGACGGCGCGTTTGCATGCGCATGCAAATCCGGATGTTAAAGGAGGTTATTTATGGTTTCATTGAAAGGCATCCGCCTTCGTTGGTTCGCTCTGGCAATCGCGGTCATCGCGATCGCCGCGGGCGTGTATCTCACGTTCTTCCATTCGCGCGGGTTTGAAAAAACGACCGCCGAGATCGTCTCGATCACCGAGCTTCCCAAGACGCTCGAAGAGGAAGATACCCAATACGAGACCGCGGTCCGCTACACCGTCAACGGCACGGAGTACACCGCAACGCTCGACACGCACAGCCCGTCCGACGCCGTCGGCAAGACGATCACCGTTCTGTACGATCCGAACGATCCGTCCGTGGTACACGGCGGAGGCGGCTTCGGCATCTATGTGCTGATCGTAGGCGCCGTGCTTCTCGTCGGCGTGCTCGCTTCGATCCTCATCGGCAGGTCGAAGCTTAAAAATCTCAAAGAGACGGAAGCGATCGGCAAAGATGCGGTCTATCCCGCACCCGCCCTCGGCGAAGAGCGCGAGCTGTACTTTTTGACCGATCTCGGGACGGTGAAAGTCGGGCATCGCATCGAGGATGCGAACCGCACCGTGCTGTTCGAGGCGAAGATGACCAAACACAGCCTGACGTCGCCGTATGAATTCGATTTCATCGATTCCGTCAACAACGTCACCAAGGCGCATCTGGTCGGACACGAGGAGTCGACCGACTGGAATTCCCTGTTCATCGACAACCACCACACGTTCCGGTTTGACGGCGAGGACATCTGGAAGCACCTGAAGCGCAACGGCATCCGTGTGGAATCGTCCCTGGGCGGCGGCAGCGGCAAGCTGATCGGCGTGAATTTTACGATCTATCGCGACGATGCGGAGCTTGCGCGCGTGCAGAGCACGAGCCAGTACGTCCACGAAGAGGATGCAGAGGCGCACAAGGTCGCGAGCGCGATCCCCGTGCGTGGCTTTTACCGCATCCGGACGAAGGAACAAAATCTGGAACTGCTGTTTGTCACGCTGCTCGCGTTTGCCAGAACCGAAGCGAGCGACGCGTCCGGCGGCACCAGAAAAGCGCTGTTCAACACGCTGAAGGGCGAATAATCCGCAGCACCTGCCATGAGAATCATCTGCATCGACGACGAACCTCTGATCCTGCAAATGACGGTCGCGCTTTGCCGGGAGCTTCCGGAAAAGCCGGACGTCTGCGGCTTTTCGACCGCGGCGGATGCGTTGAAATGGCTTGCGGAGCGCACCGCGGACATCGCGCTGCTCGACATCAACCTGCCGGACATGAACGGCATCGAGCTTGCCGCGCGTATCCGCGAAACCGACCCGTCCGTTTCGATCATCTTTCTCACCGGCTACTCCGAGTACGCCGTAGACGCGTTTGCGCTGCACGCTTCGGGGTACCTCTTAAAGCCCGTCAACAAACAGCGGCTGAAGGAAGAGATCGATCTTGCGATGCAGCGGCGCGGCGTGCAGAGCGGCGTGACGGAACCGTCCGCAAAGATCTTTGCCCGGACGTTCGGCGAATTCGATCTCTATGCAAACGGGCAGGTCGTATCCTTCCCGCGGTCGAAGGCAAAGGAGCTTCTTGCGTATCTCATCGACCGGCAGGGCGGCAGCATCAGCCGTGCGACGGCGTTTGCCGTGCTGTGGGAAGAGGGCGTGTACGACCGTTCCATGCAAAAACAGCTCGACGTCATCATCCGGTCGCTGCGCTCCACGCTGCAGAGCGTCGGCGCGGAGGCGATCCTGGAAATGAAGCAGGGCACGCTGCGCATTTGTCCGGAGCGGCTGGACTGCGATCTGTACCGCTTTCTGAGCGGCGACGTCAGCGCGATCAACACCTATCGCGGCGAATACATGAACGCGTACTCGTGGGCAAGCCAGACGGAAGCGTTTTTGGATCGCATGCAGCACCGCATGTAACGCGAAAGAAACAAAACAAAACGCCGCAGGCAAAACGCCTGCGGCGTTTTTCGGATCGCGCGATCCGTTATGCTCCTTTCAGAAACGCGGCGATGTGATCGAGGTAATCCGGCGCTTCGTCGTATGCGGCGTGTCCGTAGCCCTCATAGATATAGGATTCACCGTGCAGCGCTTCGATCAGATCGTAAGACGCCTGCACGCCGAGCACACGGTCCTCCCCCGCTCCGAGCACCAGCACCGGACAGGCGATCGCTTGGATCTCGTCCGAGACGTCAAAGGCAAGCACCGCGTTTGCCGAGATCAGAAAGTTTCTGAAATCGCGCGCAGTCGCGCCCTCGCCCGAAGCGATGATCGCATCTTTGTACTGCGCAAAGAACGCGGGCGAGTAGACGGTTTCGCCGAACGCCTCCGTCAGCGCGGAGGTATTCTGCGCCTCGGCAAGCGAGATCCAGTTTGCAAACGCTTCGCGATTGCCGTGCGTCAGGTTCATTGCCGTGGAACAGAGGATCAGCGACGCCACGCGCTCCGGAGCGTCAACGGCGATCCGCTGCGAAACCATTCCGCCCATGGAAACGCCCATCAGATGTACGCGCAAAAGTCCCAGCGCGTCGAATGCGCAAAGCGTGTCCCTTGCCATGTCGGCGATCGAGTAGCCCTCCGGCTCCTCCCGGATGTGATCGAACAGGTAGATGTCGTAATCGGCCGCCAGAGGCGCATATGCCGCTTTGATCCCTTCGGCGGCGCCCATGACGCTTTTCAGCGCCAGCCCCGGCAGAATCACAAGCGTCTCTCCGGATGCATTTCCGAAATGCAGATAATCCATTTTCGTTTCTCCGATCCTGACGGTATTCACAAGCGGTTTCGCCTGCGGTTCGCATTTTGCGCAGCCGCAGATGCACAGCAGCGCCGCCAACGCCGCGATGATGATCCGGTTTTTCATTTCGGCCGCATTCCCCTTATGCCGCGGGAGAAAGCGCTTCGTCCGACACAAACGGCACGTACTGCTCCTCCGCTTTTACGATGCCTTCCGGATAGATCACGGAAAAATCGCGCAGCATGGAGATCGGAACAAAGCCCTTTGCAAGATAATCCTGCGACTTTGCGTCCCAATCCTGCTTGCCCCATTCGCGGAACGGATCGTCCGCAACGACCATATACGCCTCGGCACGGTACGGATTGCGCGCGTCAATCGTGTAGTGCATCATGCTCGTGTCGCTGCCGCTGTTGCCGAACGCAAGCACCGGACGCCGTCCGATCTCGCGCTCGACATAGATGGACTTGTTTGCATTCAGGTTCTTCTGAATGAAGCCGCCGGTCAGAACCAGCTCGTCGCCGGTTTCATACTTGAAATCCATGTTGGACGGCTCGTCCTCATGCCCCTTTACCTTGACCTCAAAGTCCGTGCCGATCACGTGCTCCGGCGCAACATAGTCCCTGATCGGAGAGTTTGCTATGATCACACGGGTCGTTGTACGCTCCGTGCCGCTGATGACCCAGATCTCGAAGCCGTTGTCGTACAGGTATTTTACAAGCTCGACCATCGGCAGATAGAAATTGTCGATGTAGCGCATGTTTTCAAAGCTGTGCGTGTACTTTTTGCCGAACGCGGCGACATAGTCGGAAAATTCTTCGACGGTCATGCCCGCGTACGCCTTTGCAAAGTTTCTCGCAAGCGTTTCGTCCGCAAGATACCCCGGCCGGATCGCCGCCGCGACCGCCTTGAGCTCGTCCGATACGCGCTCCGGATGATCGACGAGGCAGTATTCGATGAACATCATCGTATCATAGTAGGTATAGTACGTTTCGCAGGTGAGCGTGCCGTCCATATCGAATACGGCGATGCGGTCCTCGACCGGAATAAAGTCGCTGCCGCCCTCCGTCGTCACGGCGGTCACATAGTCGATCAGCGACTGCTTTGCGCCGGTCCCGTCGTTCCACAGCGAAAGCGCATCGCCCTTCTGCGGCGCGGCGGTCTTGTTCCGACCGATGCCGAACGCATACAGAACGCTGACCGCAATCAGCGCGCACAGAGCCAGTACGGCGACACCGCGCCAGATGTTGCGCTGCTTTGTCATGTTCATTTCCTTGTTCCCCTTATCCTTTTATTGTCAGACCGACAGCATAACAAACCATGTCCAACAGATGTCCAACAGATTTCCGGTTTTTCCCGGAAAGCCGGGGCGATCCGCGCCGCTTCTGTTGGACATTTGTTGGACACAAGGTGCTACGTTAAAAGGTAAGATCCATCAGGTTCAAGCGGAGGAACCACATGAAAAAGATTTTGGGCATTACATTCGGCGGACTGCAGAAGCGGGCGATCGTTCTGGTCGCTTCCATGATCCTTCTGCTGGTTGCCATGTTCATCGGTATCACCGTCTATCAGAACCGGACGCTTCTGAACGTCGTGGAAAAAACGCGCGTCGAACAGCAGACTGCCATTTCCGAAATGTCGCAGCAAACCATGCACCGCGTGATCGAGAGCTCGCTGGTTTCTTCGACGGAGCTCAAGGCAAACCTTGCCGACAACGCTTTTTCGGAGATCGTCGGCAGCACGCGCATGCTTGAGACGATGGCGCAGGGGATCCTGGAGAACCGCGAAAGTCTTTCTCCGCTGCCGGTCGATCTGCCCGACGCCGCAAAGGACGGGACATCCTCCGCATACGTCCTGTGTGAAGAAGGCGTCGACTGCACGCAATCCGAATACCTCGGCTACATCGCGCATCTCTCCGCGCCGATGATCGCAATGCATCGGAATTCGCAAAAGATCGACGCCTGCTATATCGGGCTCAGGGACGGGACCGATTTCTGCGTGGACGAGAAAGCAAAGAGCAAGCTCGACGCGACCGGCGCGCCGATCCCGTTTCCCGTGCGGGAGCGTCCGTGGTATGACGGCGCGCTTCGCGCCGGCGATCTGTATTTTACGGGGATCACGGTCGACGCATTTTCCGGCAAGCTGCTGATCACCTGTTCCGTGCCGGTCGTCGCGGACGGCGAGACCGTCGGCGTTGCCGGCGTCGACGTCGTGCTCGACAGCGTAAGCGACTTTATCTCGGCCTCCGAACAGGGCATGTATTCCTATCTGATCAACGATCGCGGACAGGTGATCCTCGGTCCGAATGCGGGCGGCGTGTTCCGGGTGACCCTGCAAAACGAAGCGGAGGACCTTCGGGATTCGGAGAACAAAGCGCTTGCATCGTTTATCGAAACGGCGCTCTCGGCGCCCACGGGGTTAAAGACCGTTGCCGTCGACGGGAAAGACTATTATATGGTCGGCACGCCGGTGCCGACGGTCGGCTGGGCGGTCGTAGACGTCGTGGAAAAGAATCTGACCGAGCAGCCGGAACATGCGCTTCTGTCCGCATACGACGGGATCAACGAGGATGCGACCGCCGCGTTCCGGAAGGAATCCGCAAAGACGATGCGTTTCGGACTGCTGCTGCTTGCGCTGGCGTTTCTGATCGGCAACGCCGCCGCGATGATCGCGGTCAACCGCATGGTCAAACCGATCCGGCAGATGACGGAAGACATTGCAGAAAGCGGGCAGAACGGGCGGCTGTTTGAAATGCAGGACAAATACCGCACGAACGACGAGATCGAGATCCTTGCCGAATCGTTTGACGATCTTTCCAAAAAGGTCCGCAGATACATTCGCGACATCACCGCAATCACGGCGGAAAAGGAACGCATCGGCACGGAGCTTGCGCTTGCGACGCGCATTCAGGCGGACATGCTGCCGAGCATCTTCCCGCCGTATCCGGACCGGACCGAATTTGAGATCTACGCGAAGATGGATCCCGCAAAGGAAGTCGGCGGCGATTTCTATGACTTCTTCCTGATCGACGACGATCACCTGGGCGTCGTGATCGCGGACGTGTCCGGAAAGGGCATTCCCGCGGCGCTGTTCATGATGGGATCCAAGATCCTCGTGCAGAACTACGCGATGACCGGCATGTCGCCGGGCAAGGTGCTCGAAGCGGTCAATCATCAGATCTGTCAGAACAACCGCGAGCAGATGTTCGTCACCGTCTGGCTCGGGATCCTGGATATCCCAACCGGAAAGCTGACCTGCGCGAACGCAGGACACGAATACCCCGTTCTGAAAACGCCGGACGGCGCGTTCGAGCTGTATCATGACAAACACGGATTCGTGATCGGCGGCATGGACGGCATGCGCTATAAGGAATATGAGATCGTGCTCGAACCCGGCGCAAAGCTGTTCGTCTACACCGACGGCGTTCCGGAAGCGACGGACGCGGACAAAGCGCTCTTCGGCACGGAGCGCATGCTTGCGGCGCTGAACGAATGCAGGGACGGATCGCCCGATGCGATCTTAAAGAACGTGCGCGCCGAGGTCGACGCCTTCGTCGGCGACGCGGAGCAGTTCGACGACCTGACGATGGTCTGTCTGAAATACGTCGGACCGAACAAGCCGACGGCGTAAGAGAAACGGATGTCGGACCCGATCGACGGCAAGGGGGAATTGCGGATGAAGGAATTGCTGCTGAAAACGGATTGCGGAATGCTGAAAGGCTGCGACAACGGCACTTGCAGCGTGTTTTACGGCGTGCCGTTCGCAAAAGCGGAGCGGTTTGCTTACGCGGTGCCCGCAAAGACATGGGACGGCGTGCTCGATGCGACAAAGCCGGGTCCGGCGTGTCCGCAAAACCGCGCGCTGCATGAACACTTCGAGCATCCGACGCGGCGTTTCTACCATAAGGAGTTTCGCGAGGGGCAGGTCTTTGCCTACGGCGAGGATTGCCTGAACCTCAATCTGTTCGTACCGAAAAACGCAAAGGATGCGCCGGTCATCGTGTTCTTTTACGGCGGCGGGTTCGACTCGGGCATCAACTGGGAAAGCCCGTTCGACGGCACGGCGCTTGCGGCGCACGGCGTCATCACGGTTTTCGCGAACTATCGCGTGGGACTGCTGGGCTACCTGACGCATGAGCAGATCCGAAAGGCGACCGGACGCGACGGCAATTTCGGGCTCGACGATCAGCTTTGCGCGATCAAGTGGGTTAAAGCGCACATCCGCGCGTTCGGCGGCGATCCGGACAACATCACGCTGATGGGACAGAGCGCGGGCGCGATCTCGATCCAGTATCTCTGTCTCAATCATGATCTTGAGGGGCTTTTCCGCCGCGCGATCATGATGAGCGGAGCGGGGCTGTTTCCGAAGTTCAGCCTGCCGAAGCCCGCAGCGGACACGCATGCATACTGGGAGCAGTTCATCGAGGTCGCGGGCGTCGACGGATTCGAGGGGCTGAAAACCGCGCCGCTCGATCTGCTGTTTGACACGGTCGAAAAGATGAAGGAGATCCGAAACGACGCGATCTATTACACCATGCCGGTCGTCGACGGCGTGCTTCTGAAGGACGGCGTGGACAAACTGATCCAAAGTCCGCTTGCGCTCGATTATCTGCTCGGCTACACCAACAACGACATGTTTGCGCCGGTCATGGCGTATATCGGCAACCGCTTCGGGCGCGCGAACGGCGCATACATCTATTATTTCGACATCAATTCGCCGGGCGACGACAACCGCGCGTTCCATTCGTGCGATCTCAGGTATGCGTTCGGCACGCTCGACAACGGCTGGAGACCGTACGGCGCGCGCGATCGCGAAGCGTCCGAACAGCTCGTTTCATACCTTGCAAATTTCGCCGCGAGCGGCGATCCGAACGGCGCCGCGCTTCCCGTGTGGAAAAAAGCGGGCGGTCTGCGCACCCGCGTGCTGCATATTGCAGCGGATCAGACCGGCATGGGACATGCGCACTATTGCACGATGCTCAAAAACATGCTGACGAAAGGAGATCCGAAGGCGTGAAGTTCGATCATCGGTTTGAGACCGTCGAAGCTTCGCCGTCCATGCGCGTCTGCAAGTCGGACGGCGTCACGGTCCGGCTCGACTTTTTCCGGCACATGCTGCGCGTTGCGGTCCTGAAACCGGACGTGCCGCTTTTGCCGACGTGGAGCGTTTGCCCGAATGCGGACGAGGTGCCGCTTTGCGGACGCGACAAGCTGAGCACCGACGGGTTTGCGCCGGAAACGCCGGAGATCTCGGAGGACGCGGAAACGCTTTCGTTCACGCTGGACGGCGTGCGTTTTTCGATCGAAAAGAAGAACTTTCGCATCACCGCAGAGACCGGCAAAGGCATTCTGTACCGCGATCGCAGCGGACTTGCGATGAACTTTGCGGGCGAGCTCGGCAGGGGCAGCGTCCATGCGACGCAGCGGTTTTCGGATCAGCGCATCTTCGGGCTCGGCGACAAGTGCGGTCCGGTCAACAAGACGAACCGCAGATTCCTGCTCGGCGCAGTCGATTCGATGGGATATTCCGCCGCATACAGCGATCCGCTGTACAAACAGATCCCGTTCTATATCTGCGCGCACGCCGCAGGCAGCTACGGGCTGTATTATGATACCTATTCAAACGGTTCGGTCGATTTCGGCGTCGAGCACGACAACTATTACGAGCCGTTCAACACGATCCGGTTTGACGAGGAGAACATGGTGTTTTATCTGATCCTCGGCACGCCGATGGAGATCGTGCGGCGGTTCAACGCGCTTTGCGGCGGCATCGCGCCGGTGCCGGAATGGGCGTTTTCGTATACCGGCAGCACGATGGAGTACACCGATGCGCCGGATGCGGACAGGCGTTTGCGCGGCTTTGTCACGCAATGCGGGCAAAACGGCATCCGCGCGGGCGGCTTCTGGATGTCGAGCGGCTATACGCAGATCGGCGATCAACGCTGCGTGTTCTGCTGGAATCCCGAAAAGATCCCTTCGCCGAAGGATCTGTCGCGGTATTTCGAGTCGCACGGCGTGCATCTCATTCCGAACGTCAAACCCGCGTTTCTGACCGAACACCCGATGTATGAAACGATCGCGGCGCACGGCTGGTTTCTCCGCGACGCCGACGGAAGCCCCGCGCAGTTCCCGTTCTGGGGCGGCATGGCAAGCTATCTCGATTTCACGAACCCCGAAGCGTACGATTTCTGGAAGACGTGCATCCGAAAGCAGCTGATCGAAAACGGGTATTGCCACATCTGGAACGACAACAACGAATACGACGTGCCCGACGAAACGGTGACGGCGCACGGCTTCGGACGACCGATCCCGGCGTGCCGCATCCGTCCGCTGTTTTCGTACCTCATGGCAAGAGCAAGCCGTGAAGCGTGCATCGAGGCGGGCGTAAGCGAGCCGTTCAACGTTTCCCGCTGTGCGATCGCGGGAACGCAGCGCGTCGCATCGACGTGGACGGGCGATAATTTCACGAGTTTTCCCGAGCTTCGCGCAAACCACAAACAGATCATGACGACGGCGCTTTCGGGGTTCTGGTTCTTCGGACCGGACGTCGGCGGCTTTGCGGGACCGAAGCCCACGGAGGAACTGTTTCTCCGCTGGCTCCAGTACGGCATCTTTCTGCCGCGCTTTACGCTGCATTCGTGGAAGCCGGGCGAACCGAGCACCATGCCGTGGCTCTATCCGGAGCGGATGCGGGAGGTGAAGCGGCTGTTTGATCTGCGTGAAAAACTGGTTCCGTATCTCTGCGCCGAAGCCGAGCGCTGCCGCAAAGACCGGGAACCGCTGATCCGTCCGGTATTTCTTGCCGATCCCGCGTACGATCCGGAAAGCGATTGTTTCCTGGTCGGCAATTCGATCCTCGCCTGTCCGGTCTTCGACGAAGGCGCGGCGGAAGTCACCGCTGTGCTGCCGGACGGCGCATGGCGGCTGCGCGGCGAAGGCGAGCCGGTTGCGGGCGGTGAAACCGTAACGGTCCCGTGCGCCGCGACCGATCTTCCCGTATGGTTTGAACGGGCATAAACAACGCTCCCGGCCTTTCCGGTCGGGAGCGTATTGTTTTTGGGGGTTCAGATATCGATCGTTTTGTTTTCGTAGGAGGAACGAAGCGCGTTTTCCTTTTGTCCCTGCAGTTCGGCGACCTTTTTCCGGGACAGCGGATACACGACAAACAGCAGGATCGCCATGATCCCGAACAGCACGGCGGGGATCAGCGTTGCCATATCGTACATGGTCCGGAGGTTTTCCGGCGTCTGCACGGCGCCTTTTTCGTAGCGGTAGTTCATGCCTAAAAGCGCGCCGTTCACGCAGATCGCGGACAGCACCTGACCGAGCTTGCGGAAGAAATTGAATACCGAATACGCCGTGCCGGTGTCGCGCGAACCGGTCCGGACCTCGATGTCGTCGGTCGAGTCGGTCACCATCGCCCAAAGCTGCATGACAAGCGTCGTCAGTCCGCAGCCGCTGATAAAGTTCATCAGAAGAAAGATCCACATGAGCTTTGAGGGCTCCGTGCCGCGCAGGAAAAACAGCAGCAGATTGCTGAGCGCGGCGAGCGTCAGCCCAACGGCGGTGACCTCCTTTTTGCCGATCTTCCGCGCCATTTTGGGCAGGAAGAACATGAAGATCAGCATCGGCGAATACGTGCATGCCTGCGTCGCGAGGTTCATCCAGTTGGCATGGAAATAGTCGTCAAAGAGGTAGGTATAGAAGCTCTGCGTGAACATCTGTCCCGAAAGCAGCAGCATCGACACAAGGGAGATCGCCACAAACGCGCGGTTTTTGAACAGCAGCGCAAGCGCTTTTTTCGTCGCGCCCTTTTCCTTCGGCTGCGGCTTCGTCTTGACGCGCTCGCGGTTCATCGTATAGGCAAGGATCAGCAGCGCCGCCGACACGACCGCCATGATGATGACGCCCGTGATCAACGGACGGTACTGCATATCGGTGATCGCGCGTCCGTTTTCGCCGAGGACGACGTTTCCGGATGCATCGAGCCGCTTCGAATAGGCGAAGCTTGCGATCACAAGCACCGGAATCGAGCCGAGCGCCGCGCCGATCGAACGGAACACGGAAAGCTTGTTGCGCTCCCTGTCGTCGGTCGTGACGACGGACGCCAGCGAGCCGTAAGGGATCTGCAGCATCGTGTATACCATGCCGAACGCGACGTAGGTCACGGTTGCATAAATGCCGGTGAAAAGCACGGTTTCGGGCTCGCCCATGCCCGGCAGCTTCACAAACATCAAAATCCCGCAGATCGCAAGCGGAACGGCGGCATACAGCACCCACGGGCGATAGCGTCCGCTCTTTTGGGGCTTTGCGGTGTCGGCGATGCGCCCCATGATCGGATCGTTGATCGCGTCCCAGATGCGCGCGCCGATGAACATCAGCATAATGAACAGCGGGCTTAAGTGCAGAATGTCGGTGTAGTATTTCTGCAGCAGCGTCGTGACAAGACTGAAGATCAGACATCCTGCCGTGTCGATCAGCGCGTAGCCCAGGTAATCTTTGAGCTTCAGCCCGCTCGTGCGGGCGATGTAGCGGTTCGATTCCATAGCGTCCCCCTCATAGGTTGATCTCTTTCAGTATAACAGCTTCACGGACGGAATTCAATGTCCGCGCGGACGGTCGGCGCTCGGCGCATGACCGAAGCGCTTCCGATAGGCGCGATAGAAGGCGGAATAGTCCGAAAACCCGCAGGCGGCGGCGGCGCGCACGGCGGTTTCGCCGCGCTGCAGCATGGCGCGGGCGGACAGCAGCCGCTTCATCACAACATAGTCCCAGAGCGACGTGCCGGTCGCTTCGCGGAACACGCGCCCGAGCTGTGACGTGCTGCGGGCGAACGCGCGGCCGAGATCGTTCAGCGACAGCGGTTCAAACAGATGCGCGTTGACATACCCCACGAGCTGTGACGCAGCGCCGCCGCGATCCGGTTCCTCCCCCGAAAGCGCCGGAAACGCCGCCGCAAGATCGGACAGCAGCCGCAAAAGCCCTGCGAGGATGGCGAACCGTTCCTGTCCCGGTACGGGATCGATGCCGGAAAACGCTTCGGACAGCTTTGGAAACCGTGCCTTCGGATACCGGTTGTGCTGCCCCAGAGCGCGGTGATCAAACGGACGCATCAGCCGTCCCTCCGGGTCGATGCCCTCCAGAAGCTTCGGCGAAAAATGCACCGCAAGCCGCCGGTACGGCGTGTCCGGCTCGATCAGAAGCTTATGCGTTTCCGCCTGCCGCATGATGAGCACATCCCCCGGCGCAAGCGGGTACTGCGTGCCTTCGACCAGATATCGCCCGTGTCCGGACAGAAACAGATACACCTCCGGCATCTCGTGCGCATGCACCGAAAAGGCGTCCGGATCGGGCGTCTCGTCCAGCGAATGGTGGCAGTATAACAGCGGTTCGCGATAGGAAAACAGCGGTTCCATAGTCCCTCCGCCTTGAGTATAGCAGACGATGCGCGTATTTACAATAAAAATATCCCATATATGCAATTCCATTGTATTTCAAATTGCGTTATAATGCAATTGAATCCGAATGAAGGAGTTTTTTCTATGCTGCAAGTCAAAGAAGATCCGCGCTACGCGCTTGCGACCGTCACAAGCATGGGCGTGCGCATTTCGCCGCTCGACCGCATGCCGGTCGAGACCGCAAACACCTTTTACATGCAGGCGACGAGCGCCGAAAGCAACGTGCTGAACGTCGCGGCAAGTCTCGGCAGGGACTGCCTCGTCATGACGCGGTTTGTCAAAGGAAGCCCGATCGCCTCGTTCATCAAAGCGCAGCTTCGCGCAAGAAATCTGTTCTACGTCGGCAGGGAGATCGCGCCGGACGGTCCGTGGGGCGTGCGGCATCAGTTCAACGTGGCGGACATGGGCTTCGGACTGCGCGCGCCGCGCGTGTGGAACGATCGC
>ONMC01000155.1 GCA_900318745.1 uncultured Eubacteriales bacterium | reverse complement strand
ATAGCATCCGGTTCCCGGTTTGTCAAGTATAAAATATCAGCCTTGCGGCGTCGATTCCGGCAATGCAGTCGGCTCGACCGTAGGCGCTTCGGTTGCCAGATCCGTCAATCCCGGTATCTCCTGTACCGGCAGCGAATCGGGTCTCGGGTCGGGCGTGACGCCGCGGAATTCGTCGATCGTATCCTGCGTATCCTGCACAGCTCCGTTGAAATGTACCTGCATATTTGTAATCCAGGTGGACAGCGGACCTCTGATATAGCCCTGTCCGTTCAAAAAATACAGAACAAGCGCCGCAAGTACGATCAGTACCACGACAATGCCGATAAAACGAAATACATGTTTCATAGTTGCCTCCTGTTTCGCAAAAAGTATATGCGTTTGAAGCGATTTGATCAGCGAATGACAAGCTTTTCCGTTTTGGCAATCGCATCTTCGATCATCGGCTCGAAATCAACGAGCGCTTCGCTTTCTCTGAGCTTGTCCACTTTCGGCTTGGTGACCGGATGCTTCGGAACGAACACCGTGCAGCAATCCTCGTACGGAAGAATGGACGTTTCAAACGTGCCGATCCGCTGCGCTTTTTCGATGATCTCCTCTTTATCGAACCCTATCAGCGGGCGGAACACCGGCATGGAAACCGCGTCATCCGTTACGCACAGCGACTCGATCGTCTGACTTGCGACCTGTCCGATCGATTCGCCTGTGATCAGCGCAAGAGAGCCTGTATCCTTTGCAATGCGCTCTGCAATCTTCATCATCAGACGGCGCATCAGCACGGTCGTTTCGGTCGAAGGACATTTATCGTAGATCGTCAGCTGAATGTCGGTAAACGGAACGAGATACAGGTTGATCACGCCTGCATATCGCGAAACGAGTTTTGCAAGCTCGACCACCTTGTCGCGTGCGCGTTCGCTCGTATACGGATAGCTGTAAAAATGAACCGCATCGAGCACGACGCCGCGCTTTGCGATCATGTAGCCGGCGACGGGGCTGTCGATGCCGCCCGAGATCAGCAGCATCGCTTTTCCGTTTGATCCGACCGGCATGCCGCCTGCGCCGAGGATTTCCTTTGTATAGACAAATGCGCTCTGCTGGCGGATCTCCACCGTGACCTTCAATTCCGGACGGTGCACGTCAACCGAAAGGTTCGGATACGCTTCCAAAAGCTCGTGTCCGAGCTCTCTGCAAATCTGTTCGGACGTCATCATAAACCGCTTGTCCGCGCGCCTTGCAAAGCACTTGAACGTCATCGGTGTACCGTTCTGTACAAGCTCCTTTGTTTCGGCAATCGCCGCATCGCGGATCGTATTCCAGTCTTTGTCCACACAGCACGCCGGACTGATCGAATGGATGCCGAACACACGCTTGAGACGCTCCATGCTGTCTTTCAGCTGTTCCTCTTCCACCCCGTATACGAAGATGCGTCCCTGTTCGCGTTCTACGTTTACGCGGATCGGTTCAAGCGCCTGCTTGATCCGGTCGACCAGCAGACGCTCGAAAAACGGGCGATTCAATCCCTTTAAATGGATTTCGGCATAGCGTACCAATATAACTCTCTGCATGATTATCTCCTTTTATATCTGCGAAGCATTCGTACCTGTTCTTCGATCCGTTCGGACGCCAGATCCGCTTCTTCCGTCGTGTTGAACGGGCAAAAGCTGAACCGGATCGCGCCTTCCTGCCTTGCGCCGGTCAGCCCGATTGCATTCAGAACGCGGTTTTTCCCCTGTTTCTTTGCCGAGCAGGCTGAGCCGGTGGAAACAAGTATCCCGTACCGTTCCAGCGCATGAAGCAGAACCTCTCCGCGCACCCCGAGGAATGAAAGATTCAGAATATGCGGCGCGCTCTGTTCCGGAGACGGACCGTTGACACAAACGTCACCGATGCGCATCAGGTTCTCATACAGACGGAGTTTGACCGTTTGCATTTGCCTGTGCCAGACGCTCATATTCTGCTGATAGATTCGCAGTGCGGTATCAAATCCGAGGACCCCAGGCGCGTTTGTCGTACCGCTTCTGAGATTCCGTTCCTGTCCTCCTCCGATCTGCCCTCCCGCAAAGTGAATGCCGTTCCTGATATACAGAAACCCGACGCCCTTCGGCGCATGCAGCTTATGCGCCGAAACAGAGTACAGATCGACCGGCAGTGATCCGCTCGGAACCTTCATGAACGCCTGTACGCCGTCCGCATGCAGGATCGCATTCGGAGAAACGGCACGGACCTTTCGCGCGATCGCGTTGAGATCGTTGACGCTTCCGAGTTCATTGTTGACATGCATGATGCTGACAAAATCCGTATCCGCATGCAGCACATCCGAAAGCCGGTCGACGTCAACCGTTCCGTCGCGGCGCAGCGGCGCGTACGAAATCTCCAAGCCATAATCCTTTGCGGCAGCATGCATCGTTTCAAATACGGAGGGATGCTCCGTTTCGGTCGTCACGATCCTGGTCTTTTTATGCATGGCGCGGAGCGAACCGTAAACCGCCATGTTGTTTGATTCGGTGCCGCCCGACGTATATATGATTTCCTCCGCTTTCGCGCCGATCAGCGACGCCGCATACGCTCTCGCTTCGTTGACCTGTTTTTCGACTCCGTATGCCGCGCCGTATGCGGCTGCCGGATTATAATAGTCCTGCGTCATCGTCTGAAACGCGCGTTCGGCGGCTTCCCGCAGGGTTTGCGTTGTTGCGCTGTTATCGAAGTAAATCATCTGTATTCCGTCCGTTCATTCATTCTGTTCCATACTATTCCGTATCGAAGAAATCCGTAACCATTTATATCACAAGAAAGCAAAAATTGCACATAAATTAAAAATTGTTTACACATTCGTCACGACTCTGTGATATTTTATGATATAATAGAAACAGAAAAATCGGACCATATTAGGAGGTAACTCTATGATTTGTAAAGAGTGCGGAGCATATAATCCCGATCATGCGACGTACTGCAAGGTGTGCGCAGCGAACCTCAAAGGCGAACCGGAAGCGGAACGCGCGGAAGATGCCGTTGTTGAGGATCAGCAGCCGACCAAGCGGTTCAGCCGTCCTTCGTGGGTTGTCCCCGAACAAGCGGCAAAGGCGGCGCCCGTTGAAGAAACAGTCGAAGAAGAAGCTGAGAATCTCTTTGACGACGAGGATCCGGACGATCTGTTCGAACAGCCGAAGCAGAAGCCTGCAAAGAAGCAGCGCGCGCCCGAGCCCGTCGAAGTCGAAGATGTCGAAGAAGTCGAAGAAGAAGACGACGAGCCCGAAGAAGAACCCAAGCGTCACATCTTTACGCCTTCCCGTTCGAGAGTCACGAAACAGATCGATGACGACGAAGACGAGGATGAAGACGAAGATGAGGACGAAGAAGAAACC
>ONMC01000095.1 GCA_900318745.1 uncultured Eubacteriales bacterium | reverse complement strand
CTTATCTTCGTATTTCTTTCTTTAGCTTGAGTTTATAGGTTACTGAACGATCATACGGGTCTTTTCTTGATAAGCATGCATACCTCCAAAGAATATGTATGTATTGGACAAACAAGCATAAACCGTATATAAGTATTGGACTAAGAAATACGCCAAAGCCAATAAGTGCACTTATTTTTGTTGTAAATGACATAAGCATAGTGCAGAATGTCATAAAACCGACTATTGCCATTAGCGCAAAAACAACTCCGATATTATCTAAAGTTTGCACTTCCCAATGGTCTGTCCGCCATTGTGTATGACAGTCATTACATTGGAATTCGCTACTATCACAAAAGTTAGAACGTAATAACGATGTGTTTGACGATTTACATATAGGGCAGGTGCTGCCTTGATATTTTTGAAGCAGATAAATATGATGATAATGACGGTTATTTCGGTCTTCTATTTCATGCTGTATTTCGCGGTCTCTTTGCATGGTTTTTGGTGTCTGTAAGAGTTTCATTATTGAATCTCCTTGGTTTCATCATTTATGGTGTAAATTCGATTACGACTTCGCCGTTACGGTCGAGCTGGTCACGGAATCGTCTCTCGCGACGGCAAACAACGTGATCGTGCGGCAGACCCCGCGTTCCTATACGATGCAGGTTCCCTCCGCCCCGATCCGTCTGACGCTGTACCGCTCGTCTCTCGGCAACTGCAAGGCGGACGTCTCGTTCACGTTGACGCAGCTTCCGCAGGGCGAATCCACGATCGAGATCGGCTACGACGCGATCAATTATGAAAACATTCCGTACCGTGTGATCCTCTACTCCACCAAGCGCATGTATGAGAACACGGAAACGGTCATCTCCCCCACGATCTCCGGATACGAGCCGGTCACGCGAACGCTGTTCTTAACGATCAACGGCGAAGTGGCGGCGACGCAGTCCGTAACGTTTACGGCAAAATGACGGAATACGGCTTGCTGTTAAAAGGGATCGGAAGCTTTTACGAGGTTCTGACGGACGCAGGCGACGCAGTCACCTGCAAGGCTCGCGGCGCGTTCCGCAGAGAGGGACTCGTGCCGACCGTCGGCGACCGCGTAGGCATCGAGCGACACGAAAGCGGGTATGCGCAGCTTACGGAGATCCTGCCGCGGCGGAATCTTTCCGTGCGTCCCGCCGTTGCGAACATCGATCAGCTGCTGATCGTCGTTGCGGCGTCCTCTCCCGCGCCGGACTGGATGCTGGTCGACCGGCTGATCATCGCCGCGATGCACATGAACGTTCGCCCGATCCCGGTGCTCAACAAGATCGACGCGGGAACGGAGTCGATCCTGAAGACGTTTCTGAACGAATACCATGCGTTCGGTCCGCTGACCGTCAGCGCCGAAACCGGCGAAGGTCTCGATGCACTTTCTGCGATCCTGCCGGGACAGGTGACCTGCTTTGCAGGACAGTCGGCGGTCGGAAAGTCGTCGCTTCTCAACGCGCTGTTTCCGGAGCTTCAGCTGAAAACGGGCGGGCTTTCCGAAAAGACCGAGCGCGGACGGCATACGACGCGCCATGCCGAGCTTTGGCCGTACCGGGGCGGCGCGGTTCTGGATACGCCGGGATTCTCTCTTTTCGAAACGGATTGTCTCGAACAGGATGCGCTCGACGCGTGTTATCCGGAGTTTGCAAACGCATCGCCCTGCCGCTTCCCCGGCTGCATGCATATCACAGAGCCGGACTGCGGCGTCAAGCCGCTGCTCGATACCGGCGAGCTGACCGAGGGGCGTTATGAACGATATACGGAAATCGCAAAGGATTATCAACAGAGGAGGAAACATCGCTATGATTAAGATCGCACCGTCGATCCTCTCCGCAAACTTTGCCGCAATGGGCGGCGCCGTCGGCGCACTGAAGGAACAGGGCGCGGATTGGGTCCATTTCGACGTCATGGACGGCAACTTCGTGCCGAACATCACCTTCGGTCCCGGCATGTGCAAGGCGATCCGTCCGCTCACCGATCTGCCGATCGACGTTCATCTGATGGTCGAACATCCTTCGGATTGGATCGAACCGTTCCGGGACGCCGGTGCGGACATCGTGACGATCCATGTCGAATCGAGTGAAAAGCATCTGCACCGCGCGCTGCAGGCGATCCACGCCGCGGGCATGAAAGCGGGCGTGGTGCTCAATCCCGCGACGCCGATCTCAACATGCGTGCATCTGCTTCCCGAATGCGACCTCGTGCTTCTGATGAGCGTCAACCCCGGCTTCGGCGGGCAGTCGTTCATTCCGGAAACGCTGAACAAGATCCGGTCCCTGAAAGCCGAGATCGCCGCGCGCGGTCTGGCTACGCTGATCGAAGTCGACGGCGGCGTGAATCCCGAAACCGCAAAGCAGTGCATCGAAGCGGGTGCGGACGTGCTTGTCGCGGGCAGCGCGGTCTTTAAAGCCGAAGACCCGAAAGCAATGATTGCGGCACTCAGAGGCTGACCGATGAGTTTGCAGGGAAGCTGAAATCTTTCCGCATCATATGAAAATGGTCCTTTCCGAATACCCGGAAAGGACCTTTTGATTTTGAACTCAGAGCAGTTTTTGCGATTGACGGTAGACGTCGCCGGATCCGACGGTGATCACGATGTCTCCCGGAACGGCATGTTCGTCGAGATATGCCGCGATGGCTTCGAATGTGCCGAGATAGATCGCGTTATGCGTTTGGCGGTTGATGCCGTCGACCATGTCACGCGCATGGACGATGCCGGTATCGACCTCGCGGCCCGGATAAATATCGGGCACGAGCACCTCGTCGGCATCCGCAAAGCACGTTACGTTCTCGCAGAACAGCGTCCGCGCACGGGTATAGCTGTTGCACTGGAACACGCAGAAAATGCGGTTATGCGGGACATGCGTCGCCGCCGCGAGCGTCTCTTTGATCTCGTTCGGATGATGTCCGTAATCGTGGAAGACCTTGACCCCGTTCTTTTCGCCCAGCAGTTCGAACCGGCGGCTCGTGTTGCAGAACCGTTCCATCGCCTCGGCGTAACGGGCGAATTCCACACCGTACTGCTTTGCGGCAGCCCATGCCGCGATCGCATTGATCACATTGTGCCGTCCGGGCACATTCAGCTGCACGGTTCCCAGCCGTTCGCCGTGATCATACAGATCGAACGAAGGCGAACCGAGCGCGTCATAGCGGATCGCATCCGCATGGTAATCGCCGTCCAGAAGCCCGTAGGTCTCGACATTGCCGCCGAGTTCCGGCAGTAAACCGCGCACGTATGCGTCGTCGGTGCAGCAGAGCACCTTGCCCGTTTCCGGCACAAGCGCGATGAAGCGGCGGAACGCATCGATGATGTGATCGATGTCGCCGTAATAATCGAGATGGTCGTTGTCGATGTTGTTGATGATTGCAACGGTCGGCTTCAGCGTCAGAAAGCTCTCGACATACTCGCATGCCTCGGTGATAAACAGATCGCTCTGCCCAAGACGCACGCCGCCGCCCAAAAGATCCATAAATCCGCCGACATGCACCGTTGCGTCGAGATTCGCCGTTTCATTGACGAATGCGAGCATCGAGGTGATCGTCGTCTTGCCGTGGCATCCCGCGACTGCGACGACGTGTCTGAAGCGCGCGGAAAGCTGCCCCAGCGCCACGCTGCGCTCAAGTTCCGGAATGCCGTGCTCTCGGCCGTATACGCGTTCCGGATTGTCCGGCTTGATCGCCGCCGAATAGACGATCAGATCCGCATCCTTTGCCTGTTCCGCGCTGTGCCCGTAATAGACGGTGATGCCGTCCGCTTCCACACGATCGGTAAACTGCGTATGCCCGCGGTCGCTACCCGTGACCTCGTGCCCCTGTGCCTTCAGGATCCGCGCGATGCCGCTCATGCTGCAGCCTCCGATGCCGATCAGATGGATCCGTTTTGCTTCGTCCAACGATGCCGTCATAGATGTATCCTTCCCCTGTGCCTTACAATCTGCCTCATTATACGCGAAATCCGTCGAAAATGCAACCGATCAGTTGTCCCATTTCAGCGTCTTGCCGCCGATCAGATGCAGATGCAGATGCAAAACGCTCTGTCCGGCGTCCGCGCCGATGTTTGTGATGAGGCGATAACCGGTTTTGTCCAGCCCGTTTTCGACCGCAATCGTACGCGCGACCTCGAACATATGTCCCAGAAGCGCGTCGTCCTCACGCGTCAATGTCTGCGCGCTCTCGATATGTTTTTTGGGAATCACGAGAACATGCACCGGCGCCTGCGGCGCGATGTCGTGGAACGCATAGACTGTTTCGTCCTCGTATGCCTTTTTCGACGGGATCTCGCCCGCTGCGATCTTACAGAATAAACACATGTTGTTTTCCTCCTATATGATTTCTCCGAGCGCGGTCGTTCCCTCGCGCGCGATCAGTTTCACCCGTACCGTTTCGCCGCATGCGCCGCTGCAGCGCACACGCACGTAGTTTCCCGTATATCCCGTGCCGTCGTCCTCCATGATGACGGTTTCCGTTCTGCCGATCATTGAATCGACAAAGCGCTGTTCCAGCCGTTCCCCGATCGCGATCAGCTCCCTTGCCCGCGCTTCCTTGACCGCACGGACGAGATGCCCGTCCATTGCGTCCGCCTTCGTTCCCTTTCTTCTCGAATACGGAAAGACATGGATGCGCGCAAAGCCGATCTCTTCCAAAAACCGCTTCGTTTCCGCATGCTCCTCTTCCGTCTCGCCGACAAATCCCGCGATGACGTCCGTGGTGATCGCCGCGTCCGGCATGCACGCGCGGATGCGATCGACCGCGGTCCGGTACTCCTCCGTTGTATATCTCCGGTTCATGCGGGAAAGCACCGTGTCCGATCCGCTCTGCAGTGCCAGATGGAACTGTCTGCACAGCGTGCGGCTGTTTTGTGCAGTCTCTAAAAAGCGGTCCGTGATCACGTGCGGTTCCAGCGAGCCGAGCCGCAGGCGCTCGATGCCCTCGATGCCGTCCGCAAGCGCGATCAGATCGGAGAGCTCCGGCTTGTCCTTCAGATCGATCCCGTACAGCGAAAGCTGTATGCCGGTGAGAACCACCTCGCGATAGCCGTTTTGGGCAAGCGTTTCGAGCTCGTGTTTTGTGCTCTCGAGCGTTCTTGAACGCAGCGCGCCGCGGGCAAACGGGATGATGCAGTAGCTGCAAAAGCTGTTGCATCCGTCCTGCACCTTCAATGTGGCGCGTGTGCGGCTGTCATGCTGCGCGGAAAGCTCTTCGAACGTGCGGCGTTCAAACGGTTTCGGCAGTTTGGGGATCGTTTTTTCGTGCATCGCCTGTTCGACGTATCGCACGATGTCCTTTCGCCCGTGGGTACCGAGCACCAGCGACACGCCGTCCAGCTTTGCGACCGAATCCTTTGCGACTTCGGAATAGCAGCCGACCGCCGCCACGATCGCATCCGGATTCCGGCGGTGCGCCTGTGAGATCACCTGACGCGATTTTTTGTCGCTGATCTGCGTGACCGTGCACGTATTGACGACGTATGCGTCCGCGATCTCCTCAAACGCAGCGATCTCATGCCCCGCCGCGCGGAACAGTTCCTCCATCGCCTGCGTTTCGTAATGATTGACCTTGCAGCCGAGCGTATAGAATGCAACTCTCACGGCTCCACCTCGTACATGATCTGCGCGAGCATTGCCATGCCCGCCGTCTCGGTGCGCAGAATCCGCGTGCCGAGCGAGACAGAAACCGCGCCGCGTGCGATCAGCTGTGCGATTTCTTCTTCGGAGAAACCGCCCTCCGGTCCGATCACGATCGCGATGCGCTTGCACGGATGCGCGCGCAATGCGGTTTTCAGCGAGACGGTATGCTCGTTTTCGTACGCGACAAGCACCGTGTCATATGCGGAGAAATCCAGCTTTGCAAGGTTTTGCGGCAGACCGACGGTCGGGATCATGCCGCGGCGGCTCTGCTTTGCCGCTTCCTCCGCAACGCGCTGCCAGCGCTCGATGCGGCTTTCATACGGGGCCTTCAGCACGACCACGCAGCGCTCCGACTGCACCGGCACGAAGTCTGCAGCGCCGAGCTCAACGCATTTCTGAATGATCGTTTCCATCTTGCCCGCCTTCGGAAGGCATTGAAACAGCGTTACGGAAGCTTCGGCTTCACTGACCGCTCTGCGCCACGGCTGCGTTTGAAACGTGACCGCGTCCGGCGCGATCGTGTCGATCACGGCTTCGCATTCGCTGCCCCGCCCGTCGCAAAGCTGCACGCCGTCGCCGCGCTTCAGGCGCAGCA
>ONMC01000004.1 GCA_900318745.1 uncultured Eubacteriales bacterium | reverse complement strand
GTCCTCGGCCGTATTGCCGGCGGTGCCGCCCTTGCACGCAAACGCCGTGCACAGAAGAAGCAGCGCGCACAGAATCGCGAAAATCTTTTTCATGCGTCTCGTTCCTTTCTTAATTGATGGTGCGTGAGGCGATCAGTCGTCGACGCCCGCCTTATGCTTGGTCTTTGCGAACTTGATCAGCCGTCCCGTCTTCTTATTATACACGTTCATGCGGCCCGGATGCAAGACGACAAATACATCCTGATTCATATCATAATCCACCAGACCGACCTGGATCGCGAGGAATTCGATGTCGCCGACCGTCAGCGTGACAAGCGTCTCGCTGCCCGCGGGCTGATTGGCATAGACCTTTGCGGCAACCGTGTTCTTGTGATGCGGATCCTCGGTATAGATATCGACCATTTCGGGACGCAGACCGAGCACGCAGTCGAATTCCTCGTTTTCGGGGATCTCCTCGTCGGTCTTGACCGTCTCGTGCGGATAGACGTAGGTGCCGAACTCACTCGTGACCGACAGCGTATCGCCGTTATAGAAGCCCTTCGCTTCGATGAAGTTGATGCGCGGATTGCCGATGAAGTCCGCCGCCGTCAAATCGATCGGGTTCGTATAGAGTCCCAGCGGCGTGTCGATCTGAGAGATCTCGCCTTCCTTGAACAGCGCGATCTTGGTCGACATGGTCAGCGCTTCGACCTGGTCGTGCGTGACGTAGATGATCGTCGTGCCGGTGTCCTTGTGCAGGCGCTTGAGCTCGGCACGCATGTCGATACGAAGACGTGCGTCAAGGTTCGACAGCGGCTCGTCGAGCAGCAGCAGTTTCGGGCTCGATGCGATGGCGCGCGCGATCGCAACGCGCTGCTGCTGACCGCCGGACAGCTCGTTCGGATACCGGTTGCGGTACTCCTCGATCCGCATCGTCTTCAACGCGCGCATGACCGTCTCTTCGATCTGCGCTTTCTTCATTTTCTTGATCTTCAGCCCGAATGCGACGTTCTGGAACACCGTCATGTGCGGCCACAGCGCGTAGCTTTGGAACACCAGGTTCAGTCCGCGCTTGCTGGGCGCTTCATAAAACGCCTTTTCCGCGTCGATCACGGGGCGATCGTCGATCGTCATCGTGCCGTGCTGCGGCTTTTCCAGGCCGGAAACGACGCGCAGCGTGGTGGTTTTGCCGCAGCCGGACGGTCCCAGAAGCGTCATGAAATCTCCGTCCTCGATCGTCAGATTGATGTCGCGCAGGACGTGGTTTTCGCCGTAAAATTTATCGATGTGACTTAATACGATCTTGCTCATACTGTTTTCCTTTCTTCAATCGGTCGATGAGGTTACATGCTCTTGCTGACGTTGCCGCCGAACTTATCCGCGATGCGGTTGGTGATCAGGATGAACGCGATGATGATGATACAGATCGCGTCCGCCACCTGCGGCATCGCTTCCTTCGAATAGTTGAACGACAGGAACGACAGCGTGTAATTGTCGGAGTTCGTCATCAGGATCGCGATCAGGTCGAGTTCCTTCGCAATGCTGATGAAGGAGAGCAAAAAGCCCGAAAGGAAGCCGCCCTTTGCAAGCGGAATGACGATCGAAAGGATCCTGCGCCAGAAGCCGGCGCCGTTGATCGTCGCCGCTTCCTCCAGCTCGACGGAGATCTGCATCATGTTCGAGGAACCGGAACGGCTTGCGAACGGGAAGTGCTTGACGACCGAAACGATCAGGACCAGCATAAACGAGCCGACCAGAACCGGCACATAGTTGCTCGCCAGCGAGTAGTAGATCGCCGCGAACGCAACGCCCGGCATCAGGTACGGGATAAAGATCAGCTGTTCGACCGCGTTGCCGTACCACTTGCCTCTGCCGCGGGTCGTGATGTAGCCGAAGAACTGTCCGAAGACCGCGGTGATCAGAGAACCGAGGATGGAAAGCTTGACCGTGTTCCACAGCGAGCGGAAGAATTCGGTGTTGCGGAACAGACCGGGCTGGTTGAACTGCTCGTTCGGCGCGTTTTCAAGCGAGCCGATCCATGCGTACAGCGACAGATTGTCGAGTCCGTAGCCCTTGCCCGGCACGATCTGGAACGATTCCATAACGAGGAAGAACAGCGGCATGAACATTGCCACGATGATGAAGATCGTGAGGAGGATCAGCATCGGCCACTTCGCGCCGCCGAGCGGGATCAGGTTGGAACGCGTGCCCTTGCCGCCGATCGTCGCGTAGGATTTGCGCGTGCCGATCAGCTTCTGATTGATCAGGATCGTGCCTGCCGCCAATGCAATCATCAGCATCGAGAAGATATAGCCGACCGCCGCCGTCTGCTGCGATTCGAGGAAGTACTTCATCTTCGTTGCCATGACGAAATACTGGATCGTGTTGCCGAGACGCGCCGCGACGCCGTAGGTGCCGATCGACTTGCTGACCGTCATGATCGTCGCCGACAGGATCGACGGCAGCACCAGCGGCAGCGTGATGCTCTTTAAGATCTGCACCTTGTTTGCGCCCTGGATCTCGCCCATCTCCTCAAGCTCGGAGTTGATGGAGCGCAGCGCGCCGGAAACCATGATATAGGAGAACGCGTAATAGTGCAGGACCATGACGAGGATGATCGCGATCGGTCCGTAGGCAAGCCATTCCGGCACCGGTATGCCGAGGCCGGTCAAGAGTCCGTAATATCCGCCGTACTTCGGCGTGCGGAACACGGTCAGCCACGACAGCGCCTTGCACCACGAGGGGATCATGTACGGGATCAGGATCAGTGCGGAAAGAAGTCCCTTTGCGGGAATGTCCGTGCGGACGATCAGCCATGCCATCAGCGCGCCCAGCGGCACCGAGATGATCGTGACAAAGAAACCGACCGTCAGCGAATGCCACAGCGGCTCCAGAAGATTCGTGTAGATCTCGGTCCCCTTCAGTCCCATGCTGCCGGACGACATGAAGCTGTCCGGTCCGAACAGGAACTTCCACGCCCAGATCGAATAATCACCCGGCTTTGCGCCCGGATCGACGAGGCGCGCCATTTCGGCGGACCCTCTCGTCACGGTAAAGGTGTTCAGAACCATCGTCAGAAGCGGGATGATAATGAACACGAACAACATCAGCAGCGTGATCAGCACGATCACGTTGAACGGATTGCCGATCACATTCAGGAACTGATTCTTGAACCGCTCCTTCGTCATCGGAGGACGTTTCCATCCTTTTTTCGCCATATCCGACCCTCCATTTCGGGATTAGTTGTTTGATTCCGCCTGCAGCTCTTTTTTCAAGAGCGTATATACATCGTAAATATCGGTGACCTCATAGTCCGGCTCGACGTCAAACCTGCCGATGTCCTTTTGCTTGGTCAGAAACGAATTGATCTTGAACACGCGTCCGAACCCCATCTTTCTCGGACCGACGACGTCGCGCGAGAGCGTGTCGCCGACGAATGCGCATTCCTCCGGCCGGAGGTTTGCCTGCGCGCAGGCGATGCGGAAAATGTTGGGATGCGGCTTTCTGTATCCCACGATCGAGGAAAGCGTGATCTCATCGAAGTATTGCCGTACGCCGTACTGCTTGAGTGTCGAGAACACCTGAAACAAACTGCCCGTGTTGCTGACCACCGACACATGCAGTCCGAGATCCTCCTTCAGTCCTTTGAGCATCTCCGCCGCATGTTCCCTGAGCTTTCTGTCGTAGAACGTGGTCTCCCACATATGAGCGATCTCCTCGCTAATCTCTGCGAGCTTCGCCTTGTCGACCGGAATATCTTTGAATCCCCAGTCGCACCAGATCTCCTCCGGCTTCAGCTCGATCTGCGTACGCTCCGATTCCTTCTTGTATGCTGCAATGCCTTTCCCCACGATATCCCACAGCGGTTCCGCCTCATACGGCACTTCCACCCCGTGTTTTTTCAGGATTTCGTACAGCGCATATGCCGTTGCACGGTCGTTCTTCTCGTCGGAATACAGGTCTTCCAACGTACCGCCCATATCGAACATGACGGCTTTTATCATTTCCGCGCCTCCTTCGATTTCAAGAAATACAACAAAGCGCAAACGTTTGCGCTCCATATGCTTAATATTACCACGCAACGCCTTTCTTGTCAATTGATTTTGCAAAATTATGCGCAGTTTTTCTATATTTTTTACTATATAGAGCGGGGATTTCGGAGAAATTTGAGATGTTTTTGACCGATCCTCTTTTCAACGGTGCGGCAAAGTGATATACTATTTATTTATAATACAGGAGAATGATATGCAAATGGAAGCGATCCCTTATTCCCTTCGCGTGCGTCTGTCCGACGACGTTCCGGCGGACGGTCAGTTCCGCGTCATGCGCCGTATTCCGCAGTTTGACGGTCCGCAAACCGGTCTTTTGCCCATTATGGAGCGCAAAGCGCCGGAAACGATCCGCGCTGCGGTGTTCAACGTGGAGCACGGGTACCGGATCTCGGAGATTGCGGACTTTCTCCGAACCTGCGAAACGCTGAAGGATGCCGATATCCTGTTTGGAAACGAGTTCGACGACGGCACGGAGCGCAGCGGCAACATCGACGCGTCCCGCGCGCTTGCCGAGCGGCTCGGGTATCAGTATGCCTACGCGCTCGAGTTCATCGAGCTTGTGAATCCGCGCGATCAAAAGGGCTACGAGGGCAACACGCTCTTTTCGCGCTGGCCGATCGTGAAGGCGGACGCGCTCTATTTGCCGGAGGGCTATAACTGGTACTTCGACGAGCAGAAGCGCATCGGCGCGCGCGTGGCGGTGTTCTGCGAGCTCGACATCGCCGGAACGCACGTCGGCGCGGTCAGTCTGCACCTTGAAAACCGCACCTCGCCCGAGGCACGCGCAAAGCAGGTCGAGGCGATCCTCACGCACGCAAAGCGCATGTTCGGCGATCTGCCGGTGCTGATCGGCGGAGATTTCAACACGAACGGATTCGACTACAGCCGGGAGGCCGCCGAGGCGCAGTACGTTCGGCAGCAAAAGACCGGCGAAATCGTCGACGCGACGGAGCACGAACCGCTGTTCCGCGCGATCGAGCGCGAGGGCTTCGATTACCGCGCCTGCAACGGCGAGCGCATCGAAACGCGGCGTCGCCCGACCTGCGACGGATTCTTAAAGCTCCATCTCGACTGGATCGTTTCAAAGCACACGACGTGCGTACGGCACGGCTGCGTGTCCACGGTGCTGGAAAACGGGGATCAGCTCTCCGATCATAACGCCGTGTGGGCGGATTTTCGCCTGTAAACCGAGCTCCTCTTCCCCGCGCGCCTGCGCGGTTTGTATAGCACCCTTATTGCTTATACGTTTTTTGAGGCAAGCGTCATGTATTTGCTGTTGTTTTGTCTATGGCTGATTCTGAACGGCTCCGTCACCTTGGAGATTGTTCTGTTCGGCGCGGCCATCACCGCCGCGGTCGGACTGCTCAGCTATGCGCTGTTCGGCTATACGCCCAAGAAGGACCTGCGCTTTCTGCGGCGGATCCCGCTGTTCGCCGCGTACCTCTGCGTACTGGTCTTTGAGATCGTGCGATCGAACGTGGTGATGATCCGGCTGATCTGGCGGCGGCACCGTAAGGTGCAGAAGAACCTTGTCGTCTTTGATACCGATCTCAAAACCCGCTTCGGGCGGTTTTTGCTCGCTAACTCAATCACGCTGACGCCCGGCACGATCACGGTACGCGTGGAGGAAAACCGCTTCACCGTGCATTGCATGAGCCGCGACATGATCGACGGGATCAACGACGGCGCGCTGGTCAAGCTGATCCGGAAGATGGAGGCATAGCATGGAACAGGCATATCGCATCTTATTTATCGTCGTGCTGTTCTCGCTCGGCGCCGGCATCCTGTTCGCGCTCGTGCGCGCGATCCGCGGACCGCGCGTTGCCGACCGCATCATGGGCATCAACATGATCGGCACGCTCTCGCTGCTTGCGATCGCGACCGTCGCTCTGCTCGTGAAGGAAAGCTGGCTGCTCGACGTCTGCCTGATCTACGGCATGATCAGCTTTCTTGCCGTGGTCGTTCTGACGCGCACGCACATGGGACGCGGCCGTACCGACGCGCCGGAGGAGGAAACGAAAGATGAGTGAATGGATTCGGTTCGGGCTTTGCGCCCTGCTCGCCGCCTGCGGCATCTTTGTGATTCTGACCTCGGTGTTCGGCGTATTCCGCTTTCGCTTCGTGCTGAACCGCATGCAATGCGCAGCGATCATCGACACGCTCGGCGTGATGTTCATCCTCGCCGCGCTGATGCTCGCGGCGGACGCGCCTATATTTATATGGAAGCTTTTGGGCGTGCTGGGGTTCATCTGGATCGGAAGCCCGCTGTCGTCGCACCTCGTCGCGCGGATGGAGCTGCGCACCGACAAAGACGCGCTGAACCATATGGAACATACGAAAGAAACGGAGAAGGACCCGGATGGATTACTTTGAACTGCTTCTGCTCGGTCTTCTGGTGGTGTGCGGGATCTCGACCTGCCTGACCAGAAACCTGCTCGCCTCCCTGATCATATTCATGGCGTACAGCACGATCATGTCCGTTCTTTGGGCGCTTCTGAAGGCCCCCGATCTTGCCGTCACGGAGGCGGCGGTCGGCGCGGGTATCTCGAGCATTCTGCTGTTCATTACGCTGAAAAAGCTGCGCGACATCCGCAGAAAGGCGAACGATGAAAAAGACAGGCTTTCTTGAGCGCTTCCGCGCATGGGACGAAGACCGGTTCGATCTGACCGAGCGGACGACGGGCGATCTGAACCGCCCGATGCGTCCCGCGCCGACCGACCGCACGGTATCCGACGAGCCGGTGCAGCGGCTTGCCGCCGGCGAGATGCGCGCCTTTTCCCGCATCTATCCGATACTGGCCGCGATCCTCGGCGTCGTGCTGATCGCGTTTTTGCTGATGACCGTATACGACCTGCCGCCGTTCGGCGCGGCGAACGTTCCCGCCGACAACGAGGTGCCCGCGCGCTACGTGCGCGACGGCATGGCGGAGACCGGCGCGGTGAACGTCGTCGCCGGCGTGATCCTCGACTACCGCGCGTTCGATACGCTCGGCGAATCGCACGTGCTTTACACGGCGCTGACCGCCGTGCTGATCCTGCTGCTGTCCCTTCGCGACGCGGAGCCGGAGCCCGATCCGGAGGACGTGCTGATGCGCCGCGACGGAATTCTGACGACGACCGCCGCGCTGCTCGTGCCGATCATTGTGCTGTTCGGCATCTACGTGCTCCTGAACGGGCATCTGGGACCGGGCGGCGGATTCTCCGGCGGCGCGATCATCGGCGCGGGGCTGATCCTGTACGCGATCGCGTTCGGCTTTACGCGGCTCGAACGGATGTTGAACCTCAAATCGTTCCGCATCATCTGCCTCGTCGCGCTCTGCTTTTACAGCGTATCGAAGTGTTATTCATTCTTCTGCGGCGCGAACGGTCTGCACACGATCTTCTCGCCCGGCACGCCGGGACGCATCCTCTCCGCGGGACTGATCCTGCCGCTGAATATCGCGGTAGGCGTCGTCGTCGCGTGTACGATGTACGGACTGTATTCGATTTTTCAAAGGGGGCGGATCTGATGCGTGAACTGCTGCTTCGTTTATGGGATTCCCGCATCGCCGTTGCGGCGGTGATCCTGTTCGCCGTGGGATTCGTGACCCTGCTGCTGCACCGCAACCTTCTAAAAAAGATCATCGGGCTGAACATCATGGACACGGCGGCGTATCTGCTGCTGACGTCGCTCGGATACATTGAAAACCGTCTGTCGCCGATCATCCGCAGCGGCGAGACGGACCCCGCGCTGTACGTGAATCCGCTTCCGGCGGGACTCGTGCTGACGGGCATCGTCGTTTCGGTTTCGGTCACCGCGGTCATGCTGGCGCTGACCGTGCGGCTCTATCAGCGCTACCACAGCCTGAATCTCGACGAGATCTACGCAATGGCGCAGAAGGAACACGGGGTATAACGTATGGCGTTTGTTGTGAATTTCCCGCTGTTTGCCGTTGTGCTCTGCCTCATCTGCTCCGTCGTCAGCTCGGTGCTGCCGGGTCGCGCGGCGCGGCGGCTGTCGCTGTCGCTGTGCGCGCTCGTCGCGATCGGCGCAGCCCTGCTGCTTTGGTACGGCGTTCGCACCGGCGCGGCAACGACGTATCTCATGGGGCATTATCCGCATCCGTGGGGCAACGAGCTGTACTTCGGCATATTGGAACCGCTGCTGCTGTGCGTGTTCGCGATCGTTATGGGACTGTGCCTGTTGGGCGGCAGAAAGCATCTTTCGGAGGACCTTGAGGACGGCAAGCACCGCCTGTACTATGTGATGAGCGATCTCGTGCTGTCGGCGCTGATCGTGCTGTGCTGCACGAACGACCTGTTCACCGGTTACGTGTTCATCGAGATCTGCACAATCTCGTCCTGCGGACTTCTGATGATCCGGCAGATCGGACGCACGACGCTCGCCTCGATCCGCTATATGATCTTCTCGCTGATCGGCTCCGGTCTGTTTCTGCTCGGCGTGATCCTGCTGTACGCGATCACGGGACATCTGCTGATGCCGAACCTTAAGGAAGCGATCGGCGCGCTGTACGAAAGCGGATCCTACCGCATCGTGCTGCTTTCGGCGATCTCGCTGATCACGGTCGGTCTTGCGATCAAAAGCGGTCTGTTCCCCTTCCACTTCTGGATGCCGGATACCTACGGCTACGCGACGCCCGCGTCGGGCGGCATTCTGTCCGGTATCGTATCGAAGGGATACATTTTCTTTCTGCTGCGCGTGATCTTCCGCGTGTTCGGCACGAACGTGTTCTACCGGAGCGGCGTCTCGAACGTGCTGTACGTGTTCGGCGCGATCGGCATCGTCGTCGGCAGCATCAGCGCCCTGCGCGAAAAGGATGTGTTCCGTATGATCGCGTACTCGTCCGCGGCGCAGATCGGATACATCTACATGGGCATCAGTCTTTCGCCGCATCTCGGCGTGCTCGCCGCTCTGTTCCATATCCTCACCCACGCGTTCACGAAACCCCCGCTGTTTCTTTCGTCGGCACAGCTCGCGGATGTGTCCGGCAGCCGCAAGCGCGGCGACTGGCGCGGCGCGGGGCACAAAAACCGGCTCGCGGCGCTGACCTTTTCGATCTGTGCGTTCAGCATGATCGGCATCCCGCTGACGATGGGATTCGTCAGCAAGTATCGGTTTGCGGCCGCCGCCTTCGAACGCGCCTCGCTGCTTGTGCCGACGCTGATCGTGCTGGCGCTGAGCACGATCCTGAACGGCTGGTATTTCATGCGCGTCGTGATCGCGCTGTATATGCCGGCGGCCGAGGCAGACGCGCCGCGTGCAAAGCCCGGCGACCGGGGCGTTTACGCCGTTTCGGCGATCGTTTTTATCTGTCTGAATATCATCTGCGGCGTTGCGGCCGAGCCGCTCGTGCTGCTGCTGGAACGCGGGCTTGCCCTGCTTTAGGAGGCGTTTATGAATCGGGTTCTTTTACTTGCTCTCTTGCTGATACCGACCGGATCCGGCTTTGCGCTGGCATGGATGAAACGTGCAAAGCTTCGCACCGTCAACGCGGTCTTTTTGTCCGCGCTGTCGCTCGAAGCGGCATGCTGCCTTTGGTATCTGTTTTTGCCGGATGCATCGATCCCGCTGTTCGCAATGACAGATACCCTGACCGTCGGGTTTGCAACCGACGGCGTCGGACGGCTGTTCCTGTCCGTCGGCGTGTTCGGATTCCTGTTTGCCGGCGTATATGCGACGCGTTACATGGCGCACGGCGAGCAGCAGTCCTCGTTCTATGCATGGATGCTGTTCTCGCTTGCGGCGCTCGCGGGGATGGACGCTTCGGAAAACCTGATTACGATGTATCTGTTCTTCGAGGCGGCGACGCTTTTGTCGATGCCGCTCGTGCTGCATGAACGCACGCAGGAATCGATCCGCGCCGCTCTGAAGTATCTGTTCTACTCCGTCGGCGGTGCCTTCCTTGCGCTGCTCGCGATCTTCACGCTCGCGCAGCACGCCGACACGCTTCGCTTTACCGCGGGCGGCACGCTGGGCGAAGCCGCAAAGGCGGGTCACCGCACGCTGCTGGAGATCACCGTGTTTCTCGGCGTGATCGGCTTCGGCGCGAAGGCGGGCATGTATCCGCTGCACGGCTGGCTGCCGACCGCGCACCCCGTCGCGCCGGCTCCCGCGAGCGCCGTGCTTTCCGCTGTCATCACGAAGGCGGGCGTACTGGCGATCCTTCGCACGATCTTTTACATCGTCGGAGCGGAGTTTCTGATCGGCACCTGGGTGCAGATTGCGTGGATCTCCCTTGCGCTGCTCACGGTCTTTATGGGCTCGATGATGGCGTATCGCGAGGATGTATTCAAAAAGCGCCTCGCCTATTCGTCCGTCAGCCAGATCTCATACGTGCTCGTCGGGTTGTTCTGCATGACGCCGCAGAGCGTTGCGGGCGGTCTGCTGCACGTCGTCTTTCACGCGTGCATCAAGATCTGCCTGTTCCTCGTCGCGGGGTCGTTTATCGTGAACCTCGAAAAAACGCGTGTGTCCGAGCTGACGGGCGTCGGTAAAGCGATGCCGGTCACGCTGTGGTCGTTCACGATCGCCGCTCTGGGGCTGATCGGCATTCCGCCCGCCGCCGGCTTTGTAAGCAAATGGTATCTCGCGCTCGGCGCGCTCGACACGGGTCTGCCCGTTCTGAACTGGCTTGCGCCGGTCGTGCTGCTTGTTTCGGCGCTGCTCACCGCCGGCTATCTGCTCCCGATCACGATCAGGGGATTCTTCCCCGGCAAAGACTTCGCGCCGCTTGCGCGCACGAACGAGGGCACCGCCGTCATGTGGCTGCCGATCGCGCTGCTTGCCGCGATCTCACTTCTGATCGGCATCTTCGCCGGTCCTCTGACGCAATGGTCTGTTTCGCTCGCCGCATCCCTGCTGTAAGGAGACTTCATGAATCCGCTGCTGTTGCTGATCATCATCCTTTTTCCGTTCGTGTCCGGTCTGCTGCTCGTTGCATTGCGGGGACGCTCGTCGAACATGCTCGCGTGGTCGGCGTTTGCAATCTCCGTGCTGACAAGCGCGGGCTGCTGCGTACTGCTGATCTTCGGCGTTGACGGTGCGCTCGACCTTGTGCGGTTCGCGCCGGCGCTGACGCTGTCGCTGCGGCTGGACGGACTCGGGCGGTTTTTCGTCGGCATCGTTTCCGCGCTGTGGCCGCTGACCGTACTGTATGCACGCGCCTATATGCGGCACGAAGCGCATCTGCCGATGTTTTTCGGGTTCTTCACGGTATCCTACGGCGCGACGCTCGGCGTGGCGATGGCGGGAAACCTGTTTACGATGTACTGCTTCTATGAGCTCCTGACGCTCTCAACCGTTCCGCTCGTGTTGCAGCCGATGACCAAGGCCGCCGTGCGCGCCACGCGCATGTATTTTCTGTACTCGATCGGCGGCGCGGCGTTCGCGTTCGCCTCGATGGTGTTTCTGCTCGCCAACGGCGCAACAGGTCCGTTCGAATCCGGCGGCAGCCTTGCGGGACATCTCTATTACAGCAACGACGTCACGTATCTGTTCTGGCTGTTCGGATTTCTGGGCTTCGGCGTAAAGGCGGCGCTCTTCCCTCTGCACGCATGGCTGCCCAGGGCGTCCGTTGCGCCGACGCCCGTGACCGCGCTGCTGCATGCCGTCGCCGTCGTCAAGTCGGGCGCGTTCGCGGTGATCCGCCTGACCTACTGCTGTTTCGGCATCGATCTGCTGTCCGGCTCCTGGGCGCAGACCGCGGCGATCCTGCTCGCGTCATTTACGATCGTATACGGCTCGTCGATCGCGCTCAAGGAATCGCATTTCAAGCGCCGGCTTGCGTACTCTACGGTCGCAAATCTTTCCTATATCCTGCTCGGCGCCGTCCTGATGACGCCCGCGGGACTTTCCGCCGGTCTGATGCATATGGCGGCGCATGCCTGCATCAAGATCCTTGCGTTCTTCTGCGCAGGCGCGGTGCTGCATCAAACCGGCCGCACGAGCATCTATGAGCTTGACGGGCTCGGCCGCAGGATGCCCGTGACGTTCGTCTGCTTTACGTTTTCGGCGTTCGCGCTGACGGGACTGCCGCCGTTCTTCGGCTTTGTCAGCAAGTGGCAGCTTTTGACCGCGGCCGCGCGCGCCGCGCATGGTTCCCCGCGCGCGATTCGAACCTCGATGGGCTCGAAACCGTGCACGAGGCGTCGTGGGAAATGCTTGTGCCGATGGTTCTGCTCGCCGCAGGCACGCTTCTTTGCGGCATGTTCGCAAAACCGATCCTCGCTGTGACGGATGCGATCGCATCCGGACTTGTTTAGGAGGCGCCGTGATGCTGTACGCTTTGATCTTCTTCCCGATGGCGGCGGCGTTCGCCGTATGGCTCGTCGGGCGCAAAAGCCGCCGTCTGCGCAACGCGCTTGCCGCGGGCACGACCGTGATCGAACTGCTGCTTGCCGTTTCGATGCTGTTTCTGCCGCCGCAGCAGACGGGCGTCGACGGGATTGCGGGACTCGGCATGCATTTTGAAACCGACGGATTCCGCAAGGTCTACCTCGTCGTGATCGCGTTCCTGTGGACGATGACGATGCTGCTCGGCAACGAGTACTTCTCGCATTACACGACCGAGAACCGCTACTACTTCTTCAACCTCATGACGCTCGGCGCGACGATGGGCGTGTTTCTCGCGCGCGATCTGTTCACGGCGCTGATCTTCTTCGAGATCATGTCGTTCACATCCTACACCTGGGTCATTCAGGAGGAGACGCCCGCCGCGACGAAAGCGGCGAACACGTACCTTGCCGTCGCGGTGATCGGCGGGCTTGTCGCGCTGATGGGACTGTTCCTGCTCCAATTTACGCTCGGCACGACGGTGATTTCAGAGCTGTACGACGCGGCGCGGGCGTGCGATAACAAGGCGATCCTGTACGTCGCAGGCGGCTGCGTGCTGTTCGGCTTCGGCGCAAAGGCGGGTATGTTCCCGCTGCACATCTGGCTGCCGAAAGCGCATCCGGTCGCGCCTGCGCCCGCAAGCGCGCTGCTGTCCGGATTGCTCACCAAATCCGGTATCTTCGGCGTGCTCGCGATCACCTGCAATCTGTTCCGAAACGATCCCGCGTGGGGCGCGGTGATCCTCGCGCTCGGCACGGTCACGATGCTGCTCGGCGCGCTGCTCGCGCTGTTCTCGATCGACCTCAAGCGCACGCTCGCCTGCTCGTCGGTCAGTCAGATCGGGTTCATCCTCGTCGGCATCGGCATGCTCGGCATCCTCGGCGAGGAAAACGCGCTCGCCGCCCGCGGCACGCTGCTGCACATGCTGAACCATTCGCTGTTCAAGCTCGTGCTGTTCCTTTCGGCGGGCGTCGTCTATATGAACCTGCATGCGCTCGATCTCAACGAGATCCGCGGCTTCGGTCGGCGCAAACCGGTTCTGATGCTCGCGTTTCTGTCCGGCGGGCTCGGCATCGGCGGGTTTCCGCTGTTCAACGGCTATATCAGCAAAACGCTGCTGCATGAAAGCATCGTCGAAGGGATCTCACTGACCGGCGCGTTCGGGCTCCGCGCCGTCGAATGGATCTTCCTCTTTTCCGGCGGCATCACCGTCGCATACATGACCAAACTGTTCGTTGCGCTCTTTGTTGAAGCGCATCCGACAAAGCAGGCGGCGTTCGACGCGAAACGGCCGTACATGAACCGCATCAGCACCGCCGTGCTCCTGCTGTGCGCGCTCGCGCTGCCCGCGCTGGGACTCTCCGCATCCGTTTCGATGAACGCGCTCGCCGATCTCGGCACCGACTTTTTCCGCGCCGGAGCGCTTGAACACGCGGTGCACTACCTTTCGTGGGAAAATCTCAAGGGCGGTCTCGTCTCAATCGCGATCGGCGTCGCGCTGTACTTCGGTTTCGTGCGCACCATGCTGATGAAGCGCGAAGGCGACGTGCGCGTCTATGTGAACCGCTGGCCGGATTGGCTCGATCTTGAGGAGCTTCTCTATCGCCCTCTCCTGCTCCGGTGGCTCCCCGGTCTGCTCGGTCCGGTCGCCGCGCTGTTCGGCGAAAACAAGCTCACCGCGCCGCTTGCAAAAGGCATGTTTCGCGGCGCGTCGTTCCTCACCGGGATCTTCGGTGAAAACAAAGCGTCTGCTCCGCTTGCAAAGGGCCTGTTCCGCAGCGGGCTCGTCCTTTCGCACGCGCTGTCGGATCTTTTGGATGCATTTATTCTGCTTCTTCGCAAAACCGTGTATCGCGAAAGCGCACCGCCCGTCGAAGATAAGGCGCGCGCCTCGATCGCCTATCGGCTCGGCAGCCGCATCGATCGCATCGAACAGCGGCACGGCAAGGAAGCGAAAGACAGTCATCGCTACGCGGAAGGCGCGTTCCGCGCGCGCATGACTCTTCGCGATACGACCCACCGGCTGACCGGCAACCTGTCGTTTGCGCTGCTGATGCTGGTCGCCGCAGTCTGTTCGGTCTTCATTTATATGCTGATCCTGCACTGAATCACGGAACCGGTTGACAATCGCGGCGGAACGTGATAAGATAAACACATAAGAAGCGCAAACGTTTGCGTTACCAATGACGGTCTGTCCGGAAAGGCGGTGTCAAATGACAGGTACTCTCGCCGGGTATATGCTCGGACAATTTTCCTTGCTGCAGTATGCGGAGTTTTTCGTGCGGATTCTCGTTGCCTGCGTTTGCGGCGCATGCATCGGTTATGAACGTACAAAGCGACTGAAAGAGGCGGGCGTTCGCACGCACATCATTGTATGCTGCGCAGCGGCATTGACCATGCTCATATCGAAGTACGCGTTCAGCGACCTTATCTCTCCCGTCGGCGCGAAGCTGTTCGGCACAAACGGCACGGACCCTGCGCGTCTTGCGGCACAGATCATTTCCGGCGTATCGTTTCTCGGAGCGGGAATGATTTTCCGTACCGGCAATTCCACCCATGGTCTTACGACGGCGGCAGGGATCTGGGCAACCGCGGCCATCGGGCTTGCGATCGGCGCAGGCATGTATGTAATCGGGCTCTTTGCAACGCTCATCATCGCCGTTATCCAGATCATCATGCACCGGTTCACGATCGGCACCGATTCAACGGTGATCGGGTTGGTCAGCTGTATGGTTGTCGATGCAAAGGCGTTCCGTCAGGCATTCAACGAGTATGCAGATAAGCACCGCATCCTGATCATTTCCACCAAGATCAGTTTTTTGCAGGAAGGTGCAAAGTATGAGCTCAACCTTCGGTTAAACAACAGCACCACCATTACCGATCTGATCGATTTCTTAAACGAAACGGAAGGCGTAGAAGCCATCAGCTGCGAAATCAGCAGATAACGGTCTTTTCCGATTCCCGCTTCACGTTGTGGAGCGGTTTTTTTGTACAAAAAAACGAGACCCGAAGGTCTCGTGCTAAGCGGTCGGTTGTAATTGAATGTTACTCTGCGCAGTAGGGCAGCAGAGCCATGATCCGCGCGCGCTTGATCGCGACCGCGAGATCGCGCTGATGCTCGGCGCACACGCCGGACATGCGGCGGGGCATGATCTTTCCGCTCTCGGAAATGAAGCCCTGCAGCTTTTTGATGTCCTTATAATCGATGGATGTGGCCTTCTCAACGCAGAAACGGCAAACTTTGCGTCTGCTTCTCGGACGACGGGGACGCAGTTTACGATCTTCCATGTGATGCCTCCTGTAAAATTTTTAGAAAGGTAAGTCGTCGGAACTGATGTCGGTGAATCCGGCGAGATCCTGCGGGTTCGCCTGCGGACGCGGCGCGGAGTAACCGCTGCCGGTTTCGTCTGCTGCTTTGGGCGTCAGGAACTCAACTTCATCTGCCGATACGTCGAGCGACATACGGGTCGTGCCGTCCTTTGCTTCATAGGTGCGCGCCTGCAGCTCGCCGATGACGGCGACCTTGCGGCCCTTACTGAGGTAGCGCGCGCAGGTATCACCCAGCTGCCGCCAGGCATTGATGCGGAAGAAATCCGTTTGTCTTTCCCCGCCTTGGTTTGCGAAGCGTCTGTTAACGGCGATGGTAAAGGTGCATACGGTCACGCCGCTGGGCGTGCTGCGCACCTCGGGGTCATGGGTCAGGTTGCCGATCAAAGTAATCTTGTTCATTCTTTCGTATCCTCCGTTCTTTCGTGCTGTTTACTTTGGTTGCTTATGCTTCCTTACGAGTGACCATGTAGCGAATGAGCCGTTCATCGTTGCGCATATTGCGCTCGAGCTCATGGGGCAGTTCGGGGTTCGCGTTGAACGCGACCAGAACATAAAAGCCCTCCGTCTTGTAATCGATCGGATATGCCAGGCGACGCTTGCCCCACACATCGGTCTTCTCGATCTCGCCGCCGTTCGCGGTGATGATGTCTGCAAATTTACCCATAACGGCCTGATTCGCTTCGTCATCCAGTTCGGGCGTGATCACGTACAAAACTTCGTACTGATTCATGTATTTCACCTCCTTATGGTCTTGTGGCCTTCTCCTGAAGGCAAGAAGGACCGTTAGCTTTTGTACTATATCACAGTTTTTCCCCAAATGCAAGGACTTTTTTTCATTGTAATCCGTTTTTCTCTGTGTTATAATTTCGGTGATATCACCGGATAGGAGCCGAACGATGAACGAACGGGAATTGTTTGAAAAAACGAACAGCCGCACGCTTTCGGGCGCTTACTACTTTGCGGGCAGCGAAGAGCTCGTAAAGCAGCAGGCGGTCGACCGCATCGTTGCGCTGCTGGATCCCGGCTTCCTCGATCTGAATCTCAAGCGGCAAAAAGCGCCCGACCCGCTGCTTCTTCTGGATGCGCTCAGAAGCGTACCGGTGTTCGATTCGATGTGCGTCTCGATCGTCACCGAGTTTTCCGACGAAGAGGTCTATACAGGACTCGAAAAGCTCCGCGCGCTCGATACGCTGTTTCAGACGCCGGACGCGATCACGATCTTTTTGCGGCGCGGCGCCGCGAAGGACAGCGCGCTGACGAAGCTGTTCAAAAGCAAGGACCGGTTCGTCTCGTTCGATCCGCTGGACGAGGATCGCGCGATGCGCATGTGCATGCGGCTGTGCGCAAACCGTCGGGTGCGGCTCGACCGTCCGGAAGCATTTCAGCTGATCAGCATGGTCGGCACCGACGCGTACCGGCTCGAAAACGAAGCGTCCAAGCTGTGCGATTATGTCGGCGAAGGCGGTGCGATCAACGCTGCGGTGCTGAAGACCGTCGTGACGCCGTCCGTGGAGTTCGAGATCTTTCCGATGCTCAACGCGCTTCTCGCGGGCAACAAAAAAGCCGCAATGAAGCAGCTTTCCGAAGCGCTCAGGGGGCGCAATGAGAACGTGCTCGGCATCGCGTCGTTTTTGGAAGGGCGGATGAAAGGCTTGCTGATCGCTAAGGAGATGACCGAGGAAAAGCGTCCGCGCGCCGAGATCCTGAAGGCGATCGGCGGCAATCCGAAAGCGGCCGAGATGACGCTCAAAAACGCGCAGAAATTCTCCGTTGAGCGCCTGCGCGCCGCAGTCGCCGCCTTTGCCGAGATCAATGCGAACCTCAAGAAAGGTCTGATCGACGAAGAAAACGGTCTGATCCTCGCGATCTGCCGAAACTTCTGATCCTTTGCCCTCCCGCGTATCGGGAGGGCTTTTTGTTACGTCTTTACGTGGATCACCAGATCCAGCCCGTCCTCGCGGCGGGTTTCTTCGAGCGTGGCGGAGATACCGGTGCCGTCAAGCTGTTCGATGCAGGTTTTGACGCTGTTGACGAACAGGCGACAATCCTTTGCGCAGCGGATCAGCCGGATCGGCGCCGCGCTCTCGCTTCGCACCATCGAGGACGTCAGCCGGTCCGTTGCGGAGGCGGAAAGGCGGCGGCGTTCGATCACATCGAGCGCTTTTTCACGCTGCTCCTCATCGTCAAGCCGCAGCAGCGCACGGGCATGGCGTTCCGAGAGCCCTGCCGCACGAAGCTTCAGCCGCAGTTCCGGCGAGAGCTTCGTCAACCGAAGCTTGTCGTTCAGATATGCCTGGCTTTTTCCGATGCGGATCGCCAGCCGCTCCTCGCCCGCGCCGAACGCTTTGAGATACGCTTCAAGCGCTTCCGCCTCTTCCAGATAGTTTCTCTTCTTGCGCTGCGTGTTTTCCGCAAGCGACATGGCGGCACTCTTTTCTTCGCTCGCCTGCACCACGATGCAGGGCACCTCCTTCCACCCGAGAAGACGGCACGCCTTCAGACGCCGCTCGCCCGCGATCAGTTCAAAGCCGTCCGGAAGCTGCCGCACGATCAGCGGCTGGATCAGCCCGACCTGCGCGATGCTCACCATAAGCTCCGAAAGCGACGCGCGGTCAAACACCCTGCGCGACGGATGCGGGTTCGGGCGGATCATCTCAGCCGGCAGCAGCAGAAGGCGCCGGTCCGGATCCCGCTTGGGCGGCATATTCAAAAGTCCCTGTTGAAACGAATAGAGCATGGCTTCCTCCTTCCCGACCCGTATTCTATGCCGCGGCGGTTGTCGAAAGAAAGAGCTGCCCGAAAAATAGAGCATATCCTACAAAAATAGTATGGTTTTCCATTCGAAAAAGGCGGAAAAACATTGCGAAAAAACCGTTGCAAATTCAAAAACACATGCTATAATGAATCTGTAATCTTACGAGGAGGTTTTTTACTATGGCATACAAAATCAGTGATGAATGCATCTCCTGCGGCGCATGCGCGGCAGAGTGCCCCGTTGAAGCGATCGCGGAAGGCGACGGCAAGTACGAGATCAATCCCGACACCTGCATCGAGTGCGGCAACTGCGCAGAGGTTTGCCCCGTCGGCGCACCGGCTCAGGAATAATCGAGCAACAACACAAAAGGACTTCCCGCGGGAAGTCCTTTTTGTTTGCGCGTGATAACTGCCTTTCGGCAGAGTTCAGACGGTTTCTCCGATTTTTCGATCCTTCCGGTTTCCGTTATTGCGCGGCGGCAGGATCGTGCCGTCCTTTGCAAAGCGCTGGTTTGCCGTGAAGTAGACCGGAAAGCCGATACCGGCGCCTAAGAGAATCAGCGCGCCGAGAGCAAGCATGATCCGTACGGCAATATCCAATCCGGTCGACCGGCAACAAACGGTCGTTTCGTTTCCTGTCCGCTTTTCAATCCGATAGATGCCGAGAAAGGCATGCAGCGAGTATGTTGTATCGCCTTGGATAACGGGTGCAAAACGGACGGAATCCCAGTCCGGCTTCTCCTCAAGCGTTCCATACTCTACCGTGTTTCCCGAACGATCCAGCAGCAGATAACGCGCACCGGAGAACAGTCGAACGGTCTGCCCGTCCGTTTCAATATGATCGATCGACCGAATGGCAGGACGAAACGTGACGACCGAATGATCCGCCGCGATGACACGCACCTGTCGCGGTCCGGCGACGTAGAGCGTTCCCGCTTCATCCGCGGTAAAATCGCTGATGCGCAGCATTGCCCGGCCGGAAGCTTCCAGCGCACACACCGTCCAAATCAGTGCCGCACCCAGTACGGCGCAGAGCGCCAGAATCAACCGTTCTTTCTTCGTCATGCCTTATTCTTCTGCCTCGTCAGTGGATCGCGCCGGAACGAATCAGGAAGCTAAAGAGCCCGCCGATGACCATGCCGACGATCGAAAGCGCAAAGCCCGCGCCGGAAAGGTTCAGAGCGATCGCGCTCATGATGATGCCGCCGACCGTGCGCGTCGCGCGGCGGATGCTCTTGACGAGACCTGCGATCGAAAGGATCAGCGCGACCAGGCACAGAACCATGACCACGATGCTCGCGATCAGACTGACGCCGGAGACCGCCGCCGCGTTCTGCGTGAAGGGGTATCCGTCAGCGGCCGCTGCTGCGCCGATGTTCGAAAAGATCGTCGCGAAGTATGCCACGAATGCGAGCGCCATTCCGACGATGCCGAGGATGAGCGCCGTGACCTGCAGACCGATCGGCTTCTTTGCCGGTGCGGGTTCCACGATGACCTGCTGCTGATAGTTGTACTGTTCCATGTTTTCTCCTTTCATTTCTCCTGCGACGTCAGCCGCACGTTTGGTTTTACTTTGCCTCTTCCATCTTGCCGGTCTGCATCGCGTGCTCGATCCAGATGCGCATGCCGCGAATGGACCGGTCCAATGCGTTCAGCTTCCCGAGGATCACATCGAACTGTCTGCGTTCGAAGTCGTTGACGCGTCCGTCGACCGCAATGTCGATCAGGCGGTTCTGCTCATCCTCCATCGCATGCAGCGCCGACAAAAGCTCCACCGTCAGCTGCGGCAGTTCCTTGAGCTCCGCCTTCTGCACATACTTCATGCCGATCGGGCACTCGTGCGTGCAGTAATAATTGGAAAGCTCCGGATTGCCGTACCCCTGCTCCATCAGAAGCACCTCGTCCGGATGCGGCGCGCTTCTGCCGCTTTCGATCTTTTCGATGCGGTCCGCCGACACATACTGCAGCCGTTCGCTTGCCGCCTCGCGGCTCAGCTCGCACGCTTCGCGGCTTTGCTGATACACGTTTTTGTGTTCCTTCACCGACCGTTTACCCACTCTCTTGTCCTCCGATGTTCTTTCTGCTGTTATTATACAACGCGCGCATGCATTTGGGAAGAGGCGATCGCTTCAATTTGCGCACCGTTATTTCGCTCTTTGTGCGGAATTAGCCCGTGCCTTTTGCAGACGGCGTCCCTTTCGGGAAATCGCCGCGTACGCTATGATGGATCCGTAAACAAGAGGCAGCCGAACGGTTGCCGAAACCGAAGGGACCTATTGAAAGGAGAGAGGAACATGGGTTTCATTACGGAGCATACGGGTCTCACCATCGGACTGATCGCGGGTGCGGCCGCAATCGTGATCGCGATCCTCGTCAGCGGATACGTCAAGGCGCCGCCGGATAAGGCGTATATCATCTCCGGCATCAAGAAGGCGCCGAAGATCCTGATTGGACGCGCAGGCATCAAGCTTCCGTTCCTGGAAAGGAAGGACACGCTGGTCTTAAAGCAGATCAGCATCGATATCAAAACGAACGGCTACGTGCCGACGCTCGACTTCATCGGCGTGGACATCGACGCGGTCGCAAAGATCCGGTTGAAAACCGATCCGGACGGCATCAAGATCGCGATGAAGAACTTCCTGAACATGAGCGAAGAAGCGATCGCGCTGGCGCTGACCGACTCGCTGCAGGGCAACATGCGTGAGATCATCGGCACCGTGAAGCTCAAGGAGCTGAACACGGACCGCAAGAAGTTCGGCGACGAGGTGCAGGAAAAGGCGCAGACCGACATGAACGCGCTGGGCGTGGAGATCATCTCCTGCAACATCCAGAAGATCGAAGACGAAAAGGGTCTCATCGTTGCCCTCGGTCAGGACAATATGTCGCAGATCCAGAAGGACGCTTCGATCGCCAAGGCACAGGCGGAGCGCGACGTCGCGATCGCCGAAGCGGAAGCAAAACGGATGGCGAACGAGGCGCAGGTGGCGGCGCAGAGCGAGATCGCATCCCGCAGAAACGAGCTGCGCATCCGCGAGGCGGAGCTGAAGCGCGAATCCGACATCAAGCAGGCGGAAGCCGACGCGGCGTACGAGATCCAGCAGCAGGAGCAGCGCAAGACGATCGAAGTCACCACCGCAAACGCGAACATCGCGCGGCAGGAACGCGAGATCGAGCTGAAACGCAAGGACGTGGAAGTGACCGAGCAAACGCTCGAGGCGGAGATCAAAAAGAAGGCGGAAGCCGACAAGTTCGCCCGTCAGCAAAAGGCGGAGGCGGAGCTCTTCGAACGGCAGCGCAAGGCGGAAGCGGAACAATTCGAGCGTGAAAAAGCCGCGGAGATCCGCAGAATCCATGCGGAAGCGGAGAAGTTCGAACGCGAGAAGGAAGCCGAAGCGCAGCGCGTGCAGGCGGAAGCCGCAAAGTACGCGAAGATGCAGGAAGCCGAAGGCATCAAGGCGGTCGGCGAAGCGGAAGCGGCAGCCATCGAAGCCCGCGGCATCGCGGAGGCGGAAGCGCTCGAAAAGAAAGCGGAAGCGATGAAGAAGTACGGCCAGGCGGCGATGATCGAAATGATCGTCAAGGCGCTGCCCGAGATGGCGGCGTCGATCGCAAAGCCGCTCGAATCCATCGACAAGGTAACCATCATCGACGGCGGTCGCGGCGGCAGCGGCGTGGACACGATGGGAAGCTACGTCCCCAGCGTCCTCGCACGCACGATCGAAACGATGAAGGAAGTGACCGGACTCGATCTGGTGGACATCATGAAGGCCGGAACCTACGACGCGAAGGTCAATCGCAACGTAACCGTGCAGGGCGATCCGTCCGGCGCCGTAAAGACGGTGCTGGAGCCCGAAACGGCAGTCGAATAAATACACCCCCCTACGCAGAAGCAGCCCCTTTTCGGGGCTGCTTTTGTCTGTATGATATGGATCGATCAGCCGGTAAACGGATCGCTCTGGTGCGGCATCGGTGTGACGGAAGGCGTTGTGGGTTCGGGGCTTTCGTCCGGTTCGTCTCCGCCCTCCGGCGTCTCCTGTGGCTGCGGCGTTTCGGGGAGATAGGTGGTGACCGGCGCCACATAGGAGTAGCCCGGCTCGTACGGCGAGATGCTGACGCCGCCCTTTGCGTACAGATAGATCGTGGCGGTCGCGTGACCGTTGCGAACGTACTCCGCCGCCTTGTTCATGATCTCGTCCCAGTGCTTTTGCAGCAGCATCAGCTTTGTATCAAGGTTGGACGGATCGCCGACCTCGATCGTATACGAGGTCCCCTCCGTGTAGATGCGGATCTGCATCAGCTCCGTCATATCGATCCGGCTGATGCGCGGCGAGCGCGAAAGCAGGCCCAGCTCCTTGAGCTTTGTCAGGATGCGGATCAGCGCGGCGACGCGCGTGTCCGTCGGATCTCCGAGCCGTGTGCCGTTTGCCGCGTTCGAAATGCTCATGCCCTCTGCGATCAAAAGTGTTCCCGCGCTTTCTGCGGCTTCGTTGAGCACCGTTCCTTTTTCGTCGATGATCGCAAGATACTCGTTCTGCGGACCCCACCGCACGCATGCGGCTTCGGCGCGCTTCGTGACCGCGATGCGCACCGTGGACGGGAAGGAATACTGCACCGTCGCCTCCAGATACGGGTCCGATTCGATCGCTTTCTCCGCGTTCACCGTGCTTTGGAACAGCATCGAGCGTCCGCGCTTCAATTTGCTGAGCGTCACGATATCCTGTTCGGTATACCCGTCCGGCACGTCCGCTACGCGCACCGTCGTAAGCCGCGTCACAAACCAGACCATGGCGAGCAGCAGCGCGACGGCAAGCACGCCGAACAGCGCGGTGGACAGACTGCGCTTGCGCTGCTTCTGCTTTTCCGCTTTCTTCAGTGCGCGCTGCCGCGCTTCCTCCTTCGCGCGTATTCTGGCACGCTCCTCGGCGCGCGCACGCGCTTCGTCATATTCGCGCTTTGCCTCCGTATCATGCTCAACAACCGTGGTCGTTGCCTTCGGCGCATTTTTGCGTTTGCCGTAGCGGTTTTTCTTTTTATCGATGCGCCGACCGTAGCGATCGAAACGGAACGTGCTCGAAACAGACGACGGGATCTTGTCCTCCTCGTCTTTTACGGGCATGTCCGCCGTATCGGAGCCCTCGTCCGGCTCCGCTTCGGATCCGTCTTCGATCGCTGTCCCGTCCGCTTCGTCGGGATCGGGCTCGTCGTCGTTGAACAGATCGACGAGCTCCTCCTCCGTTCCCGCGCCTTCCTCGAACAGAAACCCGTCCCGTTCGCGATCGGTCGGTTTGTTTTTCTTAGCCAATCTTTTTTCCTTTCTGCGTCAGCCCTGCCGTTCGACCGTGCCGCCCAGCGCGCCGATCACGCGATCCGGCTGTTCATAGCCGCGCTCGATGCGCTCCGCATGTTCGATCAGCGTGTCGCCCTCCGCGCAAAGTCCCGCGAGCATCAGCGCCGCGCCGCCCCGGAGATCATGCGCGGTGACGGTCGCGCCGTGCAGGCGCCCGACTCCCGTGATGATCGCCGTGCGATCCAGAATGCGGTTATCCGCACCCATCTTTTTCAATTCCTGTGCGTGTTTGAACCGGTTTTCAAACACGTTTTCCACCACGACCGACGTTCCCTGCGCGATCGACAGCAGCGTAAACAACTGCGGCTGCAGATCGGTCGGAAATCCCGGATACGGGCGCGTTTCCGTAAACGCAACCGCGCGCACGCGCGCATCCGCAGCGACCCGCACCGCACGTTCGTAGCGCGTGACCGTGCACCCGCATGCGCCGAGCTTCGAAAGCAGCGCTTCGACCGTGTCGGGACGCGTATCGGTCACGGCGACGTCTCCGCGCGTGATCGCGGCGCCGATGAGGTATGTGCCGGTCACGATGCGGTCCGGCATGATGCGATAGCTTGTGCCGTGCCCGGTCTTTACGCCCTCGATGCAAATCGTCGGTGTGCCCGCGCCTTTCACGCGAAACCCGCACGCGCACAGAAATCCCTGCAGATCGACGATCTCCGGCTCGCACGCCGCGTTGCGGATCACGGTCGTGCCGTTTGCGCGGCATGCCGCCAGCATGATGTTTTCGGTCGCGCCGACGCTCGGATATTCAAAGTCGACCACCGCGCCGGTAAGGTTCGCTCCTTTGCATCGGATGCGTCCGCCCTGCTCGACGATCTCGGCGTTCAGCTGCCGAAGTCCCGAAAGATGCAGATCGATCGGTCGATTGCCGATCTCGCAGCCGCCGGGATACGGCGCGTCGGCTTCCGAAAAGCGCGACAGCACCGAGCCGAGCAGAAAGATCGAAGAGCGCAGCTCGCGCGAGAGCGCGGTCGGCAGTACGAAATTCGTCGCCGTGCCGCTGTCCACGACGAGGTCGTTCCCGTCGCGGTATACGGTACACCCGAGCGATTCCAGGATGTGCAGCATATTGCCGACGTCCCGAAGCCGCGGACAGTTCAAAAGCCGTATCGGTTCCTTCACAAGCAGCGTCGCCGCCAGGATCGGCAGCGCCGCATTTTTCGATCCCTGCGCCGCGACCTCACCCGTCAGTTTCGCGCCGCCGCGCACCAAAACATTCGACATGTTCCGCAGTTCCTCCCGCATGATACTGCATCTTATGCGGCAGGACTCCGAAATGTGCCGTTATCCGTAAGGATTCGTGTCGCGCGAAATGCTGAGCAGCAATCCCATTGCGGCAAGGAAGACCAGCAGAGACGTTCCTCCCGCCGATATGAACGGAAGCGCCTGACCGGTCGTCGGCAAAAGTCCCGTGACAACGCCGATGTTGACGAATACCTGGAAGCCGAAAACGATCGAGATACCGGCTGCCAGCAGACTGCCGAACCGGTTGCGGCAGCGCATGGAAACGATCATCCCGCGGAACACGATCCACGCGTACATCAGAATGACGAAGAAGCCGCCGATGAACCCGAACTCCTCGCACAGGATCGCGAAGATAAAGTCGGACTCGCCGTAGGTCATGTACAGCAGTTTCTGATAGCTGTTGTTGAGTCCCTTGCCGAACAGGCCGCCCGAGCCGATCGCGTAATACGACTGCAAAAGCTGATAGCCGGTGCCCTGCGGATCGTTCTCGGGGTTGGAGAACGACGTCATACGCGCAACACGGTACGGCTGCGCGAACGCCAGGATGAAGAACGCGACGACGGCGATCGCGGCAAGGATCAGAAGCTGCTTCAGATCGCACCCGCCGAGATACAGCAGAACGATCCCGATGAAGCCGATGATAACCGCCATGGACATGTTCGGCTGCAGCATGACGAGACCCGCAATGACGCCGATCGCGATCAGCATCGGGATCATGCCGTAACGGAACGAATTCATTTCGTTTCTGTGACGTGACATGTACGAGCACATGAAGATCATGAGACCGAACTTCGCAAGCTCCGAAGGCTGAATCGAAATACCGGCGATGACCAGCCAGCGCTTGCCGCCGTTCAGGTCGCGCCCCCACAGGAGCACCGCGATCAGCAGGATGATCGAGATCGCCATGAACAGCGAGCGCAGCCGCTCGATGATGCGGTAATCGATCATCGAAACCAGCAGCATGACCGGATAGCCGATCGCAAGGTACAGGATCTGACGCTTCAGATAATAGAAGCTGTCGTTGTTCGCGCCGGAATAGTGCTGCGCGTAATAGTAGCTGGCGGAAAAGACCATGACCAGTCCGAACGCGCAGAGTGCGGAAATCACCAGCAGGAGGGAAAAGTCCATCTTGCCGCGCAAAAGCCGCGCATCCCGGATGCGTTGGAAAATCGATCTCTTTTTTGCTTGTTGTTCCGCCATTTGGCCTCCGGTTTATTTGTATGAGCGCGCGATCTCTTTGAACACACGTCCGCGCGTTTCGTAGTTGTCGAACATATCCCAGCTTGCGCATGCGGGGCTTAAGAGCACGCAGTCGCCCGGGCTTGCAAGGTCGCGTGCCTTCGCGCACGCATCCTCGAACGTGTCCGCCGTGGTGCACAGATCCGCATAGCCGTGCGCCTTTGCACAGTCCAGGATCTGCTGTTTGGTGTCGCCGAGCACGACGCACGCCTTGACGATCGGCGTGAACGCGTCGAACAGCTCGTCGAATCCGATGTGCTTGTCGTAACCGCCCAGCAGCAGCACGGTCGGCTTCTTCATCGCCTCGATCGCGCGGACCGTGGACGCCGGATTCGTGCCCTTCGAGTCATTGATGTAATCGACGCCGCTTCTGGTGCAGACGTATTCGATGCGGTGTTCGACGCCCGCAAAGGTCATCAGGACCTCGCGGATCGTTTCGGGCGCAATGCCCTGCGAAAGAGCCAGCAGCGCGCAGAGCATCGCGTTTTCGAGGTTGTGACCGCCGGGGATGCGGATCTCGTCCGCCGCCATCAGCGTCTTTTCCTCGCCGTTCATACGATACACGAGCATGCCGCTGCGCACGAACATGCCTTCGTCAACCTCCGTCTTGCGCGAGAAGTACAGCACATGCGCCGGCGTGCGGGAAGCAAAGCCGCGCACCGTTTCATCGTCCCAATTCAGCACCGCATAGTCGTCTGCGGTCTGATTGTCCAGGATCTTCGCCTTGGCTTCGATGTAGTTTTCCATCGTGCCGAAGTGATCGAGATGGTCCGGCGTGATGTTGCACACGCCCGCCGCCTTTGCGTGGAAGCGCACGTTGCCTTCGAGCTGCAGCGCCGCGGTCTCCGCCACGACGACGTCGCCGGGCTTCGTTTCCAGCGCGTGCGCCGAGATCGCCACGCCGATGTTGCCGAGCACGAACGTTTTGCGTCCGGCCGCCTTAAAAAGTTCGCCGCAGAGCGCGGTGCAGGTCGTTTTGCCGTTGGTGCCGGTGATGCACACGAAGTCCGCCTTCGAATAGCGGTAGCCGAGTTCGATCTCCGAGATGACCTCGATGCCGCGGCGCTTCGCCTCAACGATGAAGTTGCGCGTCATCGGGATGATCGGACTCGGGATCAGCAGATCCACGCCGTCCAGAAGATCCATCGGATTCGCGCCGAGCTTGACCTCATATGCGATGCCCGAAAGCTGATCGAACAGCCCCTTGATCTCGGGCTTCATGTCATTGACGATGATGCGATAGCCGTCCTGATACAACAGACGCGCTGCGGCGACGCCGCTCTTTGCCATGCCGACGATCAACGCCGTTTTTTGTTTTGCCATACTGTCAGAACCCCCTTACTTACAGAACCAGAAAATCAATAACGCAGCCGCGGACGCAACCGCGGTCACGATGCTGTACATGGAAACGATCTTCGTTTCCGGTACGCCGCCGAGCTCGAAATGATGATGCAGCGGCGCCATGCGGAAGATCCGCTTCTGCCGGAGCTTATACGAGCCGACCTGCAGAATGACCGATACCGACGAAGCGACGTACATCACGCCCATCAGCGGCAGCAGCAGCGACGTGCGCGAAAGAAGCGCCATCGCAGCGACCGCGCCGCCCAGCGTAAACGCGCCGAGATCGCCCATAAAGACCTTGGCGGGATACGCGTTGTGGACCAGAAAACCGAGGCACGCGCCCGCCGTCGCAAACGCGAACACCGAAAGCCCCGATATCCCGCCGAGCAGTTCGGACACGGCAAGCGCTTCGTCCGTGTTCCCTGCGGCGGTGTTGTGCGAAAGCACATACAGGATCAGCATCGCGCCGACCCCGATCGCGTAAACGGACGTGACGGACGAGGAAAGCCCGTCCAGTCCGTCGATCAGGTTGACCGAATTGACCGTTGCGATGATGACGAACATCGCAAACGGAATGAAGAAGATGCCGAGGTCCAGCCGATCCAGAAAGATCGTCGTGCCGGTCTGCGGCTGAAAATACATGATCAGTGCAAACACAAGCGACAGAACGAACTGCGCGGCGATCTTCTGCCAGGCGCGAAGTCCCATCGATCGCTTCTTCATGATCTTGATGAAATCGTCCAGGAATCCCACGAGCCCGAACAGCACCGACATCAGCAGCGCTACGATCGCAAGCGAGTAATTTTTACGCGCAAAGATCAGCGTCGCCGCTACGATCGCGATCAGGATCATCACGCCGCCCATCGTGGGGGTATCCTGCTTTTTGAGATGTGTTTGCGGTCCGTCGTCGCGCACGTTCTGCCCGAACTTCAGCCGATGCAGCACCGGGATCAGCAGCGGTCCCAGCAGCGCCGCAACGCCGAAGGCGGTGATCAGCGCGAGCAGCGAATTCACAACAATGGTATCCATGCGTTAATCCTTCAAAAGTTCCTCAACGATCTCGCGGTCGTCAAAATGGTGTTTGACGCCGTTGATCTCCTGATAATTCTCATGTCCCTTGCCGGCGATCACAAGGATGTCGTCCGGCTCCAGGATCGAAAGCGCATAGGCAATCGCCTCTCTGCGGTTGACGATCGACAGGTACGGCGTGCCGCTCTTCTGCACGCCGAGTTCCACGGCGCGCACGATGTCCTCCGGATTCTCGGACCGCGGATTGTCGCTCGTGACGACGACAAAATCCGAATGCCGTCCGCCGATCTCGCCCATCTGCGGGCGCTTGGTGCGGTCGCGGTCGCCGCCGCAGCCGAACAGCGATATGACGCGCGCCTTTGCAAACGCGCGCACCGACGTCAGAACGTTTTCGAGCGCATCGGGCGTGTGCGCATAGTCCACATAGACCGCGAACGGACGTCCGTGCGTATCGACGGACTGAAGCCGTCCCGAAACGCCGGACAGCGATTCGAGTCCTTTCAGAATGTCCGCAAACGAGATGCCGATCGACTGTGCGATCGCCGCCGCGCCCATCGCGTTATAGACCGAAAACAGACCGGAGATGTGCATGCGCACGGGACCCTCGCCGTTCGGGGTGCGCAGATGGAAGCGCACGCCGTCTGTGCGGATGTCGATGTTGATCGCCGTATAGTCCGCGCGATGCTGGATGCCCATCGTTTTGATCGGGATCGTAAGCCCGTCCGACATGCGTTCCGCGTACGGATCGTCGATGTTGATGATCGCGAGATCGCTCTGGCGGAACAGCAACTTCTTCGCTTCGAGATAGTGATCGAACGTCTTGTGATAGTCGAGATGGTCCTGCGTGAGGTTCGTGAAGAGCCCGACGCGGAACGGGATGCCCGCCACGCGATCCTGCACAAGCGCATGGCTCGACACCTCCATGATCACGAGGTCCACGTTCTCGTCCGCCATGCGTCTCAAGAGCGCAAACAGGTCCGCCGACTCCGGCGTGGTGCGTCCGGTTTCGAACTGCTCGTCGCCGATCATGTTGTGGATCGTGCCGATCAGCCCCACTTTTTTGCCTGCTGCTTCCGCGATCGACTTGACCATATACGTCGTGCTCGTCTTGCCGTTCGTGCCGGTCACGCCGAGCATGATCATCTCACGTTCCGGGTGCCCGTAGAATGCGGCGGCGGCATGCGCCATCGCAACGCGTCCGTCCGGGGCGACGATCTGCGGCACGTCGAGCGGCAGCAGATGCTCCACCAGCAGCGCCGCGGCGCCTTTGTCCACCGCCTGCGCGGCGAAGTTGTGTCCGTCGCTGATGAGTCCCTTCATGCAGCAGAACAGACTGCCTTCCCTGACCTTTCTTGAATCGTATTCCACCGATGTGATCTCTGCGTCGCCGCCCGTAACGGGCAGGCCGAGATCCGCGGCGATAACAGACAACAGCATACTGTTTCCCCCGTATCAATCATCGTTCTTGTTCTTGACTTCAAACTGTACGTGCACGACCGTTCCGACCGGCACCTTGAATCCTTCCGTCAGGTCCTGATAAACCACGGTCCCGGCACAGTTGTGCTTGTCGTAGTCCATGATCAGACCGGCTTTTTTCAGTTTATCCAGCGCATCCATGCGGTCCAGCCCCTCCACATCGGGCACTTCGACCGTTTCCACTTCCTCGGAAAGCTCCGCAAAGAATGCGTATCCGGTCGAATACAGCAGCACCGTGCTGCCCCGCACGACGACCGTGTTCGGCGCCGGCGACTGGTTGCCGACCGTGGAATTCTCTTCCGCTTCGATATAGACCGCTTCAAGCCCCGCTTCCCGCAGGATGCGCGCCGCCTGCGAAACGGTCAGTCCCCTGACGTTCGGCACCGTCGCGGACTGGTTTGTGTTGTCCGGCTGTACGCCCATATAGGACAATGCGCCGGCAAGCACCTGCTGCACGAACGGCGCCGCGACCGTGCTGCCGTATACCTGCGGCACCTGCGGCTCGTCGACGATGATCAGGCAGACGAACTGCGGATCGTCGACCGGCGCAAAGCCGATGAACGACGCAATCAGCTTGGAGCTCGAAACGCTGCCGTCCTCCTCGTATTTCTGCGACGTGCCGGTCTTGCCGCCGACCGAATAGCCGTACACCTGCGCGTTCTTGCCGCTGCCCTTTTCCACGACGTTGCGAAGCAGCGAACGGATCGTCGTCGACGTCGACGGCGAGATCACCTGCCGCACGACCGTGCGCTCGTTCTTTTCGAGCACCGTGCCGTCCTGATCGACGATCTCCGAGATGACATACGGTTTCAGAAGCTCGCCGCCGTTGATGCATGCGGTGAACGCCATGGCAAGCTGCATGCCGGTGCAGCTGATGCTTTGACCGAATCCGATGCGCGCGAGGTCCGCGTCGCGGATGTATTTCTTGTGCGTGACCTTGCCGCTCGTTTCGCCCATCACGCCGCTGTCGGTGGATTCGCCGAAGCCGAACTGAAAGATGTAATCGTAGAAGGTGTCGATTCCCATCCGCAGCGCCATCGACATGAATGCGGGATTGCAGCTGTTTGCCACGGCTTCCGCGAGCGTTTCGCTGCCGTGACCGCCGCTCTTCCAGCACTTGATCTTGTCTCCCTTGACCGTCAGCGATCCCTTGCAGTTGAACTCGGTGCCGAGCGTGACCGCGCCGGATTCGAGCGCCGCCGCCAGCGTCACGACTTTGAACGTCGAGCCCGGCTCGTACGTGTCGGTCACGATGCGGTTCTTCGACAGCTCGAGCAGGACCTTTGCGTCGGAACGCGGCGGGTTCGACGAATCGAAGCTCGGATACGAGCCGATCGACAGGATCGCGCCGGTGTGCGCGTCGAGCAGCAGACCGGACGCCGTGTTCGCGTTGTTGACCGTGCACGCCTCTTCGAGCGCGTTCTCCAGGATGCCCTGCAGGCCCGTGTCGGTCGTCAGCACGACGTTCGCGCCTGGAACGGATTCGATGAACTCCTCCTCGCCGCCGGGGACCGGGTTGTTGTCGCGGTCCGTGTCCATCTTCTGATGTCCGTCTTCGCCCGCGAGAAATTTGTTCTCGGTCAGTTCCACGCCGGTCTGTCCGTCGCCGTCGATGTTTGTGAAGCCGATCAGCTGCGCATAATAGCCCGATTCCGGATAGTCGCGCTTGACGTCGCTGTAATAGCTGACGCCGCTGCCCAGCTGCATTGCGTTGAGCTTCGAAATGACTTCTTTGTCGACCTGGTCCTTGATCTTGACCTGCGAAAGCAGGACCTCTTCGTGACTTTCGTTCTGCGCCGCGTCCGGATTGTTCGGGTCCGGCGTCGGCGTGTTCACGCGTTTCTTCTTCGTGATCTTTGCAAAGACGGTGTCATAGTCGAGGTCCAGATACATCGAGAGGATGTTTGCGATTCGCTCGCGGTCGCTCGGCTGAATGTTCTGCGGATTGACGCAGACCTGATAGGTCGTATACGACGAGGCGAGCACCGTGCCGTTGCGGTCGAGGATCTTGCCGCGCTCCGCCTTGAGCGAAACGACGCGGGTCCACTGGCTCATCGCCTTGTTCGTCCAGTACTTGCCCTGCACCAGCGACACCACGAACAGCTTGCCGATGACCAACGCAAAGGCAAGCCCTGCAAAAATCATGGCTACGAGCAGTTTTCTTTTTTGCGGCGCGATGCGGACCCGGGTCTTTGCGGTGCGGCGAACGGTTGTTTTCGCCGTGCCGGTCCGGTTCGCGATCACGCCGAAGCGTGGGGTCTTCATTCCGTCAATCTCCAGTCGGTCCGGGTGTTGCAGGCGCTTCGGTCGGCGGCACGGTCGGAGCGGTTTCTCCGTCCGTCGGCGCCGTGCTTAAGCCTTCTCCCCGATACCAGTTCATCGTCATGCCGCGTTCGCGGCAGACCTCGTTGATCGTGGCAAAGTCGTTCATCGAACTCTGCGACTTGCGAAGCTGCGAGATCTGTTCGTTGTATGTTTCGATCTCAGAATTGACCGCCGCCGTTTCGCTGATGATGCGCGCGTACTCCGCGGAGCCGAACAGCGCGAACAGCGCGGTCGCCGCGATCGCAAATACGGACAGCAGGATCAGGATCTTCGACGAGGTCGTCAGCCGCACCACGGTACGCACCTTTTTTGCGGTCTGCGCTTCCCGGCTCGGCTGCGGACGCACGGGCATCGACGCGTCTTCCAGCACCGGCGTAGGCGTGCCCGTCTGCGTCGGTGAAAAAATCCGTGTCTGCGGATTGCGGATCGTTTTCGGATTTTTATCGAACGAAACGTCCATGCCGCGGCTCCTTTCTAATCAATATGTTCCCGTTTCGGGATCGATGCGCACGATCGCGCGCAGTTTTGCGCTCGTCGAACGCGAATTCTCTTTCTGTTCCTGTTCCGACGCGACGATCGGATGGCGCGTCAGAACCTTTGCGGTCGGTTTTTTGCCGCAGATGCACACCGGCGCCGACTTCGGACAGGTGCAGGGATTCTCAAAGCTGCGGAAGGCGTTTTTGACGATCCGGTCCTCCAGCGAATGGAACGTGATGATCGCAAGCCGTCCGCCCGGATTCAGCAGATCGTGCGCCGAGCGGACCGCGTCGTTCAGCCCGTCCAGCTCGCCGTTGACCGCGATGCGGATCGCCTGAAAGCAGCGCCGTGCCGGATGCTGCGGCTCGTTTTTGAACTTCGCCGGGATCGCGCCCTTGATGAGCTCCGCAAGCTCCGTCGTCGTTTCAATCGGCTTCGTTTTGCGGCGCTCCGCGATGCGCTGTGCAATCCTGCCCGAAAACTTTTCCTCGCCGTACTCCCAGAAGATGCGCCGAAGCTCCTCCTCCGGCCACTCGTTCACCACGATCTTTGCCGAAAGCGGCGCGCTTTGATCCATGCGCATATCGAGCGGCGCTTCGTGGCGGTACGAAAAACCGCGCTCCGCCGCGTCCAGCTGATACGAGCTGACGCCGAGATCCAGCAAAATCCCGTCGACCTTCGTGATGCCGCGTGAAAGGAGCAGCTGTTTCATATCGAAAAAGTTGCCCTTGATCGGCACGAACCGATCGCCGAACCGCGAAAGCCGTGCGGACGCCGCCCGCAGTGCGTCGTCGTCGCGGTCGATACCGCAGAGCATGCCGCGATCGCCGAGACGTTCCAGAACCGCCTGCGCATGCCCGCCGCCGCCGAGCGTGCCGTCGACAAAAATGCCGCCGCGCTCCGGCTTCATGAGCTCCAGTACGTCCGAAACCATGATCGGCGTATGCGAAAAAACGGTCTCCATACGGCTCCTTTCTTCAGAAGGTAGATTTCCACATATATATACATGGTAGATTATACACCAATCCTCTGTGCTTGTCACCATGCAAATGCGTCCGGAAAGCAAATTTTCTATGAAAAATGAACAAAACGTAAATACGGCGTCGAAAGCGCACGCAGGTACAACATCTTGTGGTATAATGAACGGAACCGGACATTGGAGGCAATCTATGGAAGAGTATTCCGTCAAAAATATCACCGTTATGGAAGGACTGGACGCGGTCAGAATGCGTCCCGGCATGTACATCGGCTCGACCGGTCTGCCGGGTCTGCACCACCTTCTTTGGGAGATCGTGGACAACTCGATCGACGAAGCCGCAAACGGCTATGCGAGCGAGATCACCGTCACGCTGAACAAGGACCGCTCCGTCACCGTCTCGGACAACGGCCGCGGCATTCCCGTCGGCATCCATGAAAAGCTCGGCGTTTCGGGCGTCGAGGTCGTCTTTACGCAGCTGCATGCCGGCGGCAAGTTCGGCAACACCGCCTATTCGTATTCGGGCGGTCTGCACGGCGTCGGCGCATCGGTCGTCAACGCGCTGTCGCGCTGGGTGCAGGTCGAGGTCTATCACGAAAACCGCGCGTACCGCATGGAATTTGAAAGCGTCGAAAACGAAGAGGGCAAGATCGTTTCGGGCAAGCCGAAGTATCCGCTCACCGAAATCGGACGCACGCGCAAGCAGGGCACGGTCGTGACGTTCCTTCCCGATGACCGCGTGTTTGAAACGATCGACATGCAGTATTCCGTCGTCATGAAGCGGCTTCGCGAGCTTGCGTATCTGAACCGCGGCGTGAAGCTCGTGCTGGACGACAACCGCGAAAAGCAGAAGCACGCCGAATTCAAGTACGACGGCGGGCTCTCGGACTTTGTCCGCTACATTCAGGAAGACAAAAACGCGCTGTACGATCCGCCGATCCACATCAAAGGCGAGTCGAACGGCATTGTCGTCGAGGCGGCGATCCTGCACAACGACGAATACGCCGAAACGATCGCGTCGTACGTGAACAACATCCCCACGACCGAGGGCGGCACGCACGAAACCGGATTCAAGGCGGCGATCACGAAGATCTTCAACGATTACTGCCGCAAGACCGGTGTTCTGAAGGATAAGGATCCGTCGCTCGCGGGCGAGGATTTCCGCGAAGGCATGACGGCGGTGCTGTCGCTCAAAATGCACACGGTGCAGTTCGAGGGACAGACCAAGACGAAACTCGGCAACACCGAAGCGCGTCCGGCGGTCGAAGCCGTGCTGAATGCAACGCTCGTGCCGTGGCTCGAAAACCTCAAGAACGCGAACACGGCGAACCTGATCGCGGAAAAGGCCGTGAAGGCCGCAAAGGCGAGAAGCGCCGCAAGAAAAGCAAAGGAGAACGCGCGCGAAAAGAGCAAACTCGAAAACGCGCCGCTCGTCGGAAAGCTTTCCAGCTGCACCGGCAGAGACTATTCTCTGAACGAACTGTTCATCGTGGAGGGCGACTCCGCAGGCGGCAGCGCCAAGCAGGGACGCGACCGCAAGTTTCAGGCGATCCTGCCGCTGCGCGGCAAACCGCTGAACGTCGAAAAGAAGCGGCTCGAGCAGGTGCTGCAGAACGATGAGTTCCGCTCGATCATCACGGCGCTCGGCACGGGCATCGGAGACGATTTCGACATCTCCTCGCTCAAATACAACAAGATCATCATCCTCGCCGACGCGGACCAGGACGGCGCGCACATCCGCGCGATCCTTCTGACGTTCTTCTATCGCTATATGCGTCCGCTGATCACCGAAGGGCACGTCTTCATCGGCATGGCGCCGCTGTATCGCGTGCAGAAGCCGAACCAGCCGCCCGTTTACTGCTATGACGACGCGGCGCTGAAAACGGCGATGCGCAGCATTTCCGGCAAGAACTATACGCTGCAGCGCTATAAAGGTCTCGGCGAAATGAATCCGGAACAGCTTTGGGAAACGACGATGAATCCGGAGGGGCGCCGGCTGACGCGCGTTACGATCGAGGACGCGGCGGAAGTCGAACACCTCGTCACCGTTCTGATGGGCGACAAGGTGCAGTCGCGCAAGGAATACATTTTCGAGTACGCGGATTTCAATCGCAGCAATGCGGTGTTTGAAAAGATCAAGGAGTAAGCCATGGCAAAGACAACGACCCCCAAGCCGACCGAAACCATCCTCTTAAAGAGCATGGACGAGGTCATGCATGAATCGATGATGCCGTATGCGGAGCACGTCATCTTAGAGCGCGCGCTGCCGCGCGTCGAAGACGGTCTGAAGCCCGTGCAGCGGCGCATCCTGTATACCATGATGGAGCTGGGTCTCTCCCCCGACAAGCCGCACAGAAAGAGCGCGCGTATCGTCGGCGACTGCCTCGGTAAATACCATCCGCACGGCGACTCCTCGGTTTACGACGCAATGGTCCGCATGGCGCAGCCGTTCAATATGGGCGTCACGCTCGTCGACGGTCACGGCAACTTCGGCTCGGTCGACGGCGACTCCGCGGCGGCAATGCGTTACACCGAAGCGCGCATGACCGACGCAGCGATGCTGCTTTTGAAGGACATCGACAAGGACACCGTCGACTTCACCTGGAACTTCGACGACACCTTAAAAGAGCCGGAGCTGCTGCCCGGACGCTTTCCGAACCTGCTCGTCAACGGCGCGAACGGCATCGCGGTCGGTCTCGCGACCTCGATCCCGCCGCACAACCCGGTCGAAGCGATCGACGCGGTTTGCGCCGTTCTCGACAACCCGCGCATCAAGATCGCCGATCTTCTGAAGATCATGCCTGCGCCGGACTTTCCGACCGGCGGCTTTCTGCTGGACTCGCCGGAGATCGCGCAAAGCTACGAAACCGGCCGCGGCAAGCTGACCATGCGTGCGCGCACGCATTTCGAAGAGGTCAAAAACGGCAAGACGCGCATCGTCATCGACGAATTCCCGTATCAGGTGAACAAGGCGGCATGCCTTTCGAAGATCCTCGAGATCACGCAGGAAAAGAAAGCGATGTTCGCCGCCGTCTCCGACATCCGCGACGAGTCCGACCGCATGGGCACGCGCGCCGTCATCGAGATCAAGAAGGACGGCGACCCGGAGCGCATCCTGCAGCTGCTGTTCAAGTATTCCGACCTGCAGTGCACGTTCGGAGCAAACTATGTGGCAATCGCCGACGGCAAGCCGCAGCAGCTGAATCTGAAACAGATCATCGAATACTACGTGCGCCATCAGCGCGCCGTCGTGACGCGCCGCACGAAGACCGAGCTGGAGATCGCAAAGAAGCGCTGTCACATTTTGGAAGGTCTGATGGTGGCGGTCAACAATCTTGACCGCGTCATCAAGCTGATCCGCGCAAGCAAATCGCCGAAGGAAGCGCGCGAAGGACTGATGAAGACCTTCAGCCTCACCGAGGTCCAGGCGCAGGCCATCCTCGATCTGCGGCTCCAAAAGCTCACGAATCTCGAGCTTCTGGCGATCGAAAAGGAATACAAAGAAGTCAAAAAGCTGATCGCCGAGCTCGAAGCGATCCTCGCATCCGATACGAAGCTCGTGCACCTGATCAAAAAGGAACTTCTCGACGTGCGCAAGCTGTTCGACGGACGCCGCAAGACGCAGATCATCTCCGCAGAAGGCGAGGTCGAGGTGCCTTCGAACGAGCCGGAAGCGGTCGAAGAGATGATCGTCGCGGTGTGCGCAGACCTTAAGATCCGAAAGTGTCTGAAGCGCCAGTTCAATCTTTCGCAGATCCGCGCGGATAAGCCGGAACGCATTTTAGAGGTCAACAGCAACGAAAGCATCCGTCTCTTCACAAACCGCGGCGCGATGCTGAATCTGAAGGTCGATGACATCCCCGAAACGCGTCCGAGTGCGCGCGCCGCCAACCTTGTGAGTCTGATCGAGCTTGAAAAGGGTGAAACGATCGTCGGCGCGTTCCCCGATTCCGACGAAGGCAGCTATCTGTTCTGCACGACCGGCGGCATGGTGAAACGGTCGAAAGCGGCGGACTATCGCGTGCGCGGCAAGCGTACCGCGGCGTTGAACCTGAAGGATAAGGATACGCTTCTCGGCGCATACCCGATGCCCACGATGGACATTCTGCTCGTGACCGAACGCGGCATGTGCATCCGCTTCGCCGCGGATTCCGTGCCGGAGACCGGACGCACGGCGGCGGGCGTCATCGGCATCAGGCTTGAACCGAAAGATCGCGTCATGGCGTGCATGCCGGTCGGCGACGAAGGCGAGCTGATCGTGCTGTCGGACCGCGGATTCGGCAAGCGCAGCTTCCTGTTCGACTATGAACAGCAGGGCAGAAACGGCAAGGGCGTCAAGACGTTCGACTTCCGCAAGAACGGCAGCAACGGCACGCGCATTGCCTATGCCGGCACGGTGCAGCAGCCGTTCACGCTCGTGATCGAGCAGCGCCACGGCACCAGAACGCCGATCAATACGGAGCAGATCCACATCGAGCCGAAAGCGTCGAAGGGCGAAATGCTCCTCGCGGTCGTGCTCGACGACGACGTGGTCTCGGCATACCGCAGCGACGAATAACCGCTCGCATTTTTCAAAGGAGCTTCTCCGGAAGCTTCTTTTTTATGTATTTTCCTTCGGACGATCGGCACAAACTAACGCCGTGCGGGCATAGGATACAGAAAAGGAGCATGGCATGGTCGTCTATCGGATTCTGACATATGAATATGATCTGCCGCTCGGCCGGCTGATCGATCGGCACATGCGCGGTCTCGACAACGCGTATTCGCTGGAGATCACGGACAACGGCGTTCTTTTGAAGGTGCGCGGCGAACATCCCGAGCGCGCGGCGGCGCATGCGCTGTCGCAGATTCTGGGACACGACGTCCGCTGCTTCGCGCTTGCGGAATTTACGGATGCGCTGCCGCTGTCGCTGTCCGAAAAGCAGGAGATCCTGCGCGACGCGATCGAAGCGGCGCAGCGCCGCGAGGAGCCCGCCGTGCTGATGAAAAAGCTCCTCGATTATCTTTCGGAACGGAACACCGTCTGCCTCGAGGGGTTTCTGCGCTTCCGGATGCAGGAGTTTCTGATGCTGTGGGAGGTCGCGGTCGAACGCGCGGCGGCGAAGGTGCTGATGCAAAAGGAGTACGGCGAACTGCTTGAAACGCTGAAGCGCTTTGCCGAAACCCGCAAGGCGCGGGTCGGATCGCTGTCGGTGTGCATCCATCCGGACGGCACGATCACGCTGTCCGACGACGGCGACGTGCGCATCGAGTATGTGGACTGCACGCCCGACGGAATTCTGCAGCTGCTCGTCAATATGTCGCCTTTGAAGCTGACCGTCTACGACCTTTCCGGAGACGAAAAAAACCGCCTCACAGAGGCGATCATGGCGGTATTCGGCAATCGTGTGAAATTATATCGGTAGCTGTGCAGCGGCTCAGCCTTCTCTTTCGCGCCGCAGGGCGAACGTCAAGAACAGCGGACGCCGCATGAACCGGACCGTTTACGCGAACGCGTGGTATACGGCACGGATCGCGCGCTCGAAGTCGCGCTGCTCCACGCCGATGATGATGTTCATTTCGTTGCTGTCCTGATCGATCAGACGCGCGTTGACGTCCGCGTCGTTCAGCGCGGTAAAGAGCCGTGCGGCAACGGCGGGGTTGCGCACCATGCCGATGCCGACCGAGGCGATCAACGCGATGCAGCTTGCGATCTCGACCGTGTCCGGCGCGCATTCGATCATGATGTCATGATAGAGCTGATCCATCTTCCCCGAAAGCCGCTTGTCGTCGATGACGAGCGAAATCGTGTCGATGCCGGACGGCATGCGCTCGGCGGAGATGCCGTTTCGCGCAAGGATCCCCATCAGCCGGTACGAAAAGCCGAGCTCGTTGTGCAGATTGTCCTTGGTGAGCGTGATGACCGTGTAGCCGCGGCGCCCCGCGATGCCGGTCAGCGGACGCATCTGTTCCTTATCGGTCGCCATGCTGTCCGGTACGATCATCGTGCCGGGCGCGTCCGGATCGTTGGTGTTTCGCACATGGATCGGAATGCGCGCGCGCCGCACCGGGAAGATTGAATCCTCATGCAGCACCGACGCGCCCATATAGCTGAGCTCGCGAAGCTCCGAATACGTGACCGTCTCGATCGTCTTCGCCTCCGGCACGATGCGCGGATCGGTCATCAGAAAACCGGAAACGTCGGTCCAGTTTTCGTACACGTCGCTCTGCGTGCCGCGCGCAACGATCGCGCCGGTGATGTCGCTGCCGCCGCGGGAGAACGTGCGCACCGAGCCATTGCGCTTTTGTCCGTAAAAGCCCGGGATCACCGCGCGCTCGTATGCTTTCACCGTCTCGCTGCGCTGCATCGTCGCGTTGTCGTCAAACGTGCCGTCGTCGCGGAAGCGCACAAATTCCGCCGCGTCCAGAAACGGAATGCAAAGATACGCCGAAAGCAGCTTGCCGTTCAGGTATTCGCCGCGGCTTGCCGCCTCGTCCGGCGACGCGCCTGCTTCGATGCGCAAACGGATCGCGTCGAGCTCCGATTCGATGTCGTACGAAAGCCCGAGCCCGTCCCGGATCCCGCAGAACCGCTCCGCGATCTTCGCATATTCGGCGTCGAACGACCGACCGGACGCGGCAAGCGCCTGGCAGCGGTACAGCAGATCGGTGATCTTGTCGTCGCCCGGGAACCGCTTTCCCGGCGCGCTGACCACCACGTACCGCCGCGCGCTGTCGCGTTCGATGATCGCTTTGACTTTCTGAAACTGTTCGGCGGAGGCAAGAGAGCTTCCGCCGAACTTGACGGTTTTAACCATTCGGTTTTCCTTTTATTTTTCGATCTTTCTGCACTCGAGATAGTAGCGCTTCTCGTTCGCTTCGCCCATCGAGAACGTCTTTCTGGGCAGTGCGCCGTCGTAAACGACGGTCGGGAACAGTTCGGACTTTTGCATCGCGGGAAGCAGGAAGCCCATCGTGTCCGGCTTGGATGCGAGATCGCGCACGACCGCTTCGCCGTGGATGTAGTCGACTTCCGCGCCTTTTGTTTCCTTCAGAAGCGCGTCGATCGCATTCTGCAGCGTTCCGACCGCAAGCTGTGCCGCGGGACCGTCCACGACGAACGCGCCGAAGAGATTGCCCGTGCAGAACGGGATCGTGTGCACTTCGCCGCCGGATGCTTTCGGCATGTCGTCGGAAAGCACGATCTTCGCGCCGCCGTTCTGTTCCTTGAGCTTTGCAAGGATCTTCTCCGCGCCTTCCATGCCGCCGAGACCGAACAGCACGCGGTGGATCGGCTCAAAGATGATGCCGTCGTCGTGCACGTTCTCGACCTCCACGAGTGCATAACGCGCAGGATGGTCCTTCTGCTCCTCGGGGCTGAGCGTTGCCTTGACCTTTTCCCAGTTCGCCTTTGCGGTCGCAAAGCTGTGGTTGCCGTCGCCCATCGCAAACAGCAGCGGCGCATGATCGCCGTACTTTGCCTTGAACGCGTCTGCGTCGGTCAGAACGCCCAGCGCGTCGATCGCGCCCTGCACGTCGTTCGCGCCGTCGACCAACCAGCCGGTGATGTGACCGCCGTCGAGCATCAGGTCGGTATCATAGAGCGTTTCGAGCGCGTCGGTCTTTGCCGCAAGCGGCTCGATCACGGTGCGCTTCGGGTCGTCGATCAGAACGAGGATGTGCGGAAGCTCCAGCGGCGCGCCTTCGCGGATTCTGAGACGCGGCGGGATGCGTTCGACGATCGTGCCCTCGGTCGCGCGGATCAGCGTCGTTGCGCCCTTGTTATAATCATAGCATTCGAGATCAAGCGCCATGACAAGACCCCAGCGCGTGTTCCCCGCGACGGAGCGCTTAACCAGCACAAAGCCCTGCGGCTTCGTTTCCAGGATGCCCTTTTCCATGTAGTCGCGCATATTTTGGCGGATCTTCGCGATGCGCTCGGCTTCGCCCTCTTTGCCTAAAAATGCTTCCGGCAGGAACAGGTCGAGCGTGGTGGGAGCGTCGCCGATATAGGCGCGTGCCGCTTCCCAGTACTCGGGCTGCGACGTGAACTGATCGCACGCGACGACCGCCCACTTCGAAAAATCCGTCCCCTTCGGGGGAAGCATGACATTGGGTACCAGAACACCGATTTTGTTTTCGTACATGTTTCGATCTCCTTTGCAAATTGCAATATTGTACAACTATCATTATACGGGATATCCGCCGCAAAAGCAAGTCAAAAAGCGTACGGCGCAAAATCCGGACGCGGTTTCTGTCTACCGCGCTTCCCCGCTTTCTTTTTCGACGGAAACATTGCTTTTTTCGACAAATTATGATACCATTCGACACATGAAACGACTTCTTTCCATTTTGTTATGTCTGCTGCTCTGTCTCGCGTGCGCGGGCGAAAGCTTCCGGCAGGCGGAAGCGCCGAGCGCGGTCCCGACCGAAGCGCCCGCAGAACCGGAACCGGAGGCGGAAGCGATCGTGCTGACGACCGAACCGCCGGTTCTGACGCCGATCCCGGTGCCGACGCCTTCCCCGACGCCCACGCCGTCGCCCACGCCGGAACCCACGCCGACGCCCGAACCGACCAAGGATCCGAACCGCCCGATGGTCGCGCTGACCTTCGACGACGGTCCGAATCTGACGCTGACCGAGCCGGTCCTTGCCAAGCTTCGCGAGTATCACGTCGTCGCAACATTCTATTTGCTCGCGTCCGCCGTCAACGACAAAACCGGTCCGATGCTGCAGCAAATGATCGATCAGGGCTGTGAGATCGGCGTGCACGGCTGGAACCACGACGACATGACGACCTTTTCGAGCAGTACGAACTGCAAGCGTCTTCTGAAAGCCGCCGACGAGTTCTCCGGCTGGATCGAAGGCGGCTACACGCCGCGCACCATGCGTCCGCCGGGAGGAAAGACGGACGGGTCCGTCTACAGCGGCGCGAAGGCGGCGGGCATGGCGGTCGTCAAATGGTCGGTGGACACCGCCGACTGGCTGACGCAAAACGAGAAAAAGATCATGGAGGTCGTGAAAAAGAAAACGCGCAACGGCGCGATCATCCTCTGTCACGATCACCATCAGCCGACGCTCAACGTGCTCGACGAAATGATCCCCTGGCTCCTCGATCAGGGCTACGAACTCGTCACGGTCTCCGAGCTGATCGAAAGCTCCGGCGAACCGCTGCAGCCCGGCAGAAACTACCGCTGGAAGCCCGGATGTGAACCGTAATCCCAGACGGAACCGTTTTTTGCGGTTCCTGCAACGTTCGGAATCCTGTGTTATAATAGGCAGGCGTTCGGGACGATCCCGATCATGTGCCTGTAGCTCAGCTGGATAGAGTGTCAGACTCCGACTCTGAAGGCCAGAGGTTCGAATCCTCCCAGGCACGCCATAAGAGTAGCCGCTTTTGTCTACCACGACAAAGGCGGCTTTTTCGTGCTATTTGAGCAAAAATACGGTGTTTTTCGAAAAATTGGGCTTCCGAGCGGTTTCATGACTGTTCGGAAGCCCAATTTTACCTTTTTCAGGGCACAAAACGACGTACCTTTTTGTTTGTACTTTACCGAGATTAAGTACGCCCCAAAAAGCCAGGGCGGAAGGATTTGAATCGTTCAAATAACGATATGATTGATTACCCTGTCGGCATTGTATTCTGACCGCTGCCGTGGTATAATATTTTTGTTAAAGGCATCTAAACCGGTAATTAGGAGTGATTCAGAATGGATAAACAGGAGTCCGTAAACCAGCTTATTTCGTTGCTAAAGGATTTAGAAGCCCAGCGCCGCGAAAAAAATGCTTTAGATAGAGCCATTTCAAATCGGCAAAGCGTTCTTAACACTTTCCGCTCAAAGTTGGAATCATTTGATGATTCCCATAAATCCTCATATATTGCTGATAAGATCGGGTCAGAGCCGATAAAGCCGAGAGGCTTGATCAAATTGGCAGTACCAATATACATGGCAAAAAAGTCAAAATACGAGAAAGCCATTGCTGAGTACCGCAAGCAGTATCCGTTGGCGGAAAAAGCGTACTATTATGACTATCAGGCAGAACGCGCTGCGCTTCAAGAAACAGCGGAACAAGAAAAGAAAGACGCAGTAGCCGCAGCTGAAGCTGAGTATCGTCGCGCGGATCAGGCGTATAAAGAGTACTCAAATAGCGTTCGCACAAATACTATCATTAGCGAGAAATACAAAAAGATAGAGATAGTATCCATATTAATTGACTATCTACGAGATGGCCGAGCAGACTCGCTCAAGGAAGCACTCAATCTTTGGCATGATGAAGAACTAAAACGGGTTGAGATGGAGAAGGCTGAGGCACATCGTGCGGAAATGCTAAGAATTGAGCAGGAGCGCCTGGAAGCAGCTCAAGAAGCCGCAGAGTATCAGCGTTTGGCATACTACGCTGCTCAGGATGCCGCAGACTCGGCAAAAGAAGCTGCAGAAGAAGCAAGTCGTGCCGCAAATGACGTAAGCTATTCCGTGTGGACTGAGCAAAATAGCGATTAGTCTCCGAGCAGTATAGTTTTCATAATCCCTTTTTCTCTAGTGTACTTTTAGTTGTACTTAGCCTAAAAAGTGTACTTTTGGGCGTACTTAGGCAGAAAAGAAACCTCTTTTGTCTACCAAGACAGGAGAGGTTTTATTTCTTGTTATTATCAACAGGGCATGGTATAATTGCGGCGATTGTCAAGATTCGAGGAGAGGTAAGATGATAAGCATGCCTATGCGAAGTTCAAGTATGACGCAACGGCCGAACAGGACAATGTGATCATCACCCGGGTGGCGGAGCTGGCCCAAATGCACGGCGTGACCATGACGGAAGTCTCTCTTGCCTGGCTGCTGACGAAGACAACCTCTCCTGTTGTCGGCGCGACAAAGCTTCACCATATCGAAGGAGCGGCGAAGGCGGTGGATCTGGCATTGACGCCGTGGCGCAGAACAAGCCCTCCGCCGCAAAAGAAAAGCATGTGTGGTCTGCCGGAGACCAAAAGATCGGAAAATGAAAAAGACACATGACGGGAAATCTCCCGGAAGAACCGGCGCCGCATCGGGCAAAGGATTTCGGAGAGCGGGATCGGAAGAGGTGTGTGATAGGAGGTATTTTTCCGATCCCGCCTCCAAACTTGTTTTATACCGTCACGGGCAGTTCGTTCTGCCGGACCATACCGAAAAACCGATCGGCGTCGATCAGCACGAAGTCGCGGGAAAGATCCGGCTCGCCGCGCTTGGACATTGCCGACAGTGTGACGGCGACCGCAAGCAGATGCTTGCACAGTCCCGGGTACGGACAGCCGCAGTAAGCCTCCGCGATCGCATGATTGCGCATGCAGAACTCCAGTTCGTACCAGTGCTCGCCTTCCACATACGCACGCCCGACGCCGTCCCTTACGGCGATATACCCGACCCTGCCTTGCCTGCATATATCCAGCGCGCGGCGAAACACGGCGTCGTCGACGCCCTCCGCACGGCGCGGATCGTCCAGCGGGATCTCATAGCCGTCGCCGATGATGACTTCATCCTCGGGATCCTCCGTCGGCTCCTCCGGCGGCATCACCCACATACGGAACGCCTCGGGCGACAGCGCGTTGCCGTCATAGCTCAGCATCTTATCCGCAACGGGGCGATACGTGCCGTGGATCGGCGTCTGCGCCGGCGCGATCACGCACTCGTAATCGGATCGTTTGATGCGGAACTTCGTTGTCACCGAGATGACGACGCCGATCTGCCCTGCAAGCTTGCCGGAAACAAACACCCGATCGCCCTCCTTCAGGTCGAACCGATCGTTGAAATACGTGAGTTCCCGATCGAAGCGGTCGAACCGGATCCGCACAAGGGATCTCACCGGCTGATCGGATTTTTCCGTCTGCGGCGCTGCTGCCTCCGTCTTCTTATCGTCTCTGCCAAAGCCCATCATGCGCATTTCCGGCTCCTCCTTTTGACTCGATACAGGGGTTCTCCCTCTCTTCAAATCCATTATCCATTATCATCTATCCGATAAATCGGACAGAAAACGATCCTGTTCCGTCTTTTTTCGAAAAAGGGACTGCGGCATCCGTCAGCACGGCACGGATCGTGTCATAATAGGTACGCATTTTGCGCCGTTTTTTCTTTTTCGAGGATCTCTGTCACAAGACCTTGTCGATTTATGGGACACATGATATGCTATAATATAAGACAGAAAGCGGAGGACAAAACAATGCTGGGTGCAATCATCGGCGATATTGTCGGGTCAAGGTTTGAATGGGACAATATCAAGTCAAAGGAGTTCGGGTTCTTCGATCGGCGCTGTTTCTTCACGGACGATTCCGTGATGACGCTGGCCGTGGCAAAGGCGATCCTCGACTGCTGCGGCGATCCGGGGCGTTTGCCGGATCAGACGGTCCGCTGCATGCAGAAGATCGGACGTCCGTATCCGGACTGCGGCTACGGCGAACGCTTTTACGGTTGGATATACAGCGACGATCCGAAGCCGTACAACAGCTACGGAAACGGCGCCGGGATGCGCGTCAGCGCGGTCGCCTGGGCGGCGCGCGATCTTGAAACGTGCATCGCCATGAGCGAAGCGGTGACCGCGGTCACGCACAACCATCCGGAGGGGATCAAGGGTGCGGAGGCGATCGCCGTTGCGACCTATCTCGCACTGCACGGCGCGACGAAAGAGGAGATCCGCGCGCAGGTCCGGCAGCGGTATTATCCGTTGGATTTCACGCTCGACGAGATCCGCGACGATTACGCGTTCAACGAAACCTGTCAGGAAACGATTCCTCAGGCGATCGAGGCGTTTCTCGAATCGACGGACTTCGAGGACGCGATCCGCAACGCGATCAGCATCGGCGGCGACAGCGATACGCTTGCCGCCTGCACAGGCGCGATCGCGGAAGCATATTACGGGATTCCGGAGTCCCTTCGGACCCGTGCAAAGCGGTATCTGGACCGCCGCCTGCTTTCCGTTCTGGAATCGTTCGAGCAGGCGTTCCCGCCGAAGATCACCGAATGAAAGGAGGTCGCCGTCATGTACAGAGTTACGGCGGAAAACACGGAGAACGGCACGACGCAGGTATATGACGATCTGAGATCCATGATGCCGGTCATGCTTTCCGAGCACGGGGATAACGTGGTGTTCGAAAACGACTTTATCAACGACGTTGAGCACGAAGCACGGACGTTCGGCCTGTTGTCGCTTGCGCAGGGATACGTGTTCGCGGGACTTGCGGAATACCGGAAAAATGATAAAGGACGAAACGCACAACGACATCCTCGCGCAAAAATCGCTCGATTTCATGCAGGATCTGATCGTAAAACGTGCACAGGAGATCAAAAGAGAGGTGTTTGAAGAATGAACGACCGGTATTGTGTGTTCGTGTACGGAACGCTGATGCGCGGCGAACGTGCGCACGGATTTCTGAAAGGCGCCGGATTCATAGGCGAATACCGGCTGAAGGATTACGCGATGTATCGTCTCGGATGGTATCCCGGGATCCGTCCGTCGGCAGGAGACTGCGTGTACGGCGAAGTATATGAGGTCGATTCCGATATGCTTCGGAATATGGACGAATACGAAGGAGAAGGATCGCTGTATCACAGGATCCGGGTCCCCGCGGAAAATGAAAGCGGTCGCATCGACGTCTTCGTATACGTATATGCAAAAGAAACCCTCGGGGAGAAGATCGCAGGAGGAAAATGGAATGAAAAAGAATGATACGGTCTGGTATGCCTGCTACGGGTCCAATCTGAGCGCGTCGCGCTTTCGCTCCTACATCAAGGGAACGGTCAATCCTGCCAACGGGATCCCGGAAAAGGGCTGTACCGACAAATCCCTGTGGACGGGCGAAGCGTTTCAAACCGTGCGCGGACAGCTGTATTTTGCGAAAAGCAGCAAAAAATGGGATTACGGCGGCGTCGCCTTTTTCGATCCGGACGGAGACGACGAGATCTATCTGCGTCTGTACCGGATCACGAAAGAGCAGTTTGCCGAAGTCCAGAAGCAGGAGGGCGATTGGTATACCGAGCGGGTAGATCTCGGTCCTGCCGAAGACGGGAATCCGATCGTTTCGTTCACGTCGCCGGTCCGGCATCAAAGCAATCCGCCGTCCGATCGGTACCGCGCATGGATCGAAACCGCCTTGATCGAAGAATGCGGCGTTCCCGCAGAAACGGCGAAACGGTATCTGGATCGGGCGATCGAAAACTGACGCCGCAACGGGTCGGTTGAGATTTGAAAAACGAACAGGCAGCACGGAGACCGCGGGCAGACCGCGGTCTTCGTTTCTCCGCGCCCGTCCCGCGGAATTGACTTTCCTCCTGCGCCGTCATATAATGGAGGACGAAATCAAAGCGTTTGCTTTCCGACGGAGGATGCTGCGTGAAACGGAATCATTCGGAGCCGAATCGCTCTCACAACCTGCGCCGTCTGTTGACCGGACGGCTGTTTGCCGCGCTGCTTGCCGCGCTCCTTCTTCTGACCCCGTCGCTTGCGTTCGCGGACGCGAACTGCAACGACGACTGCACGATCGAAGTGCGCGCGGACAGCGTGACCATGAACTACCTGACCGATAACACGTTCTCCACCACGGTCTCCATGCACGAGGGCGACGGATTTACCGTGAAATGGACGGAAAAGCGTCCCGTCGCCGCGCTGTACTGGGAATGGCTGGACATCCCGACCCGCGCGCTGGTCGAATGCGTCGACGCCGCGGGCAGCGTCGTATCCTCGCGCGAATACGGAAACGTGATCCGGTTTCTGACCGTTTTTCCCGAAGCGGGCGTGACCGAGATCCGCATGACCGTTCTGGAGGGCGAGGGCAAGATGGCGGAGCTGTTCGCCTATAGTGAAAAGCAGGTCCAGCCGAAAGCGATCGCCTGGGAGGAACCGCTCGACAAGACGGATATCCTGCTGGTCGAGGCGCGCGGCTACGATGACATCCTGGTCTTTACCGCCGTTCTGCCGACGTACACCGATCGCGGATACACCGTCTCCGTCGCGGACATCGCCTGCGACACGATCGGTCGCCAGCGCAAGAGCAGTCCCGGTTCCTATCTTTCCGGGCTGCGCCATTTCAAGACGTTTTTCGAATTCAAGGATAAGCACGTCGGCTCCTATTCCACGAATCACAAGCTGTGGTTCGACGACGATCCGCGCGACCCGATCGAGCTTCTGACCGCAGAGATCCGCCGCGTAAAGCCGGAGGTCGTGGTCACGCACGACATTGTGAACGGCGATTACGGAGACGGACGCACCAAGCTGACCGCCGAGATCACGCGCGACGCGGTCGCGGCGGCGGCGGATCCGGCGCAGTATCCGGATTCCGCGGCGCAGTACGGCGCATGGCAGGTCAAAAAGCTGTACTATCACCTGTATCCCGAAAACACGCTCACGATCGACGTCGACACGCCGCTTGCGTTCTTCGACGGACAGACCGCGCGCGAGCTTGCCGTGCAGGGCATGATCCTCTGGGACAAGGAGGAGCTCGGCATGATCAACGGCATCAAAAACGACAAGTATCAGCCGTCGCAGTACGGTCTGGCGTTCAGCACGGTCGGCGACGATGTGAACCACGATGATTTTCTCGAGAACATTCCGCCCGAAGACTTAAGCAATTATGTTCCTCCGACGCCGGAGCCGACCGAAGAACCGACGGCTTCTCCGACGCCGGAACCGACCGAAGCGCCGACGGCTTTTTCGACGACGGAACCGGTCGGAACGACGCTGCCCGAGACAACGCCGCAGCCGGACAGTGCGCAGGGCGGCAGGATTCCGATCGTTCCGATCGCGATCGGCGCCGCGGCGGTGCTCGCCGTCGTCATCTTTCTGATCGCGCGCAAAAAGCGCTGATCAAAGCGTTTCATACGGACATAAAAATCCCTGCAACATGTGTTGCAGGGATTTTCGTTACCGTTCCTTTTGCCGGCTGAAAAGCTCGGACGCCTGCCGGGCGAACGACCAGACGCTTTGCACCGCTTCGGACATCGTGTGCATCCGGTATCGCAGCATGCACACGTCCCGCGTCATCGAGTCGTCGGAAAACGGGATCAGCTTGAGATTGAAATTGTCGAGCACGGGGAGCTTCGGCATGATGGCAACGCCTGCCCCGACTGTGACGGACGCTGCGATCGAGCTGTATTCGTCCGCCTCAAAGACGATGTTCGGCGTGAACGATGCACGCTTGAACCGGTCGGCGAGCTCCCGATAGATGATCGCATCGTGCGTGATCGAAATGAACTGCTCGCCCGCAATGTCGGAAAGCGCGACGTTCTCGCGCGAGGCAAGCCGGTGCGACGCCGGAACCGCCAGGTACAGCTGCTGGCTTGCGATCGTTACGTAATCGATCGAATCGATGTCCGGCTTTCCGGCGATCAAAAGGTCCAGAGAACCGTTCAGCAGCTGCTCGATCAGCACGCCCGCCATGCCCTGATGAAAGCGGAACGCGACGTGACGGCTGTCGTGATGCGCATAAAACTGATCGACAAACGACGGCAAAACCGAAAAGCTCGTGCTGTAAATGTAGCCGATGTTGATGATCCCGGCAGCCGGTGCGCGAAGTTCCTTGAGCCGCTCCTGCCCCTTTGAAAGCTCCGAAAGCGCGCGCTTGGCATACGGCAGAAACTCCGTGCCGTAGGCGGTCAGCGCGACCTGCTTGCCGCGCTTTTCAAACAGCGGCATGTTCAGCTCCTTTTCGAGCTTCGAAAGCGCATAGGACAGACTCGGCTGCGAGATATAGAGAAGCTCCGCCGCGCGCGTATAGTGCAGAACCTCGGCGGTCACGCAAAAGTATCGAAGCTGTTGCAGCGTCATGCGCGCACCTCCCCGAAGAGATCCTTTGAAAGCGTCCGCCACGCGTCGAGCAGATATGCGAGCGCGAGCATGTCCGCACTGCCGCCCGGCGAAAGGTTGCGGCGGATGCAGGCCGCGTCGAGCTGTAAAAGCGCCGCCTCACGGTCGCGCAGGTCGAGCGCGCCGATGCGCGCTGCTTCGTCCTGCAGAAAGCGCAGTCCTTCCCTGCCGCCGCGGTGCAGCACGTTCGTATCTTCCAGGATCGCCATCGTGTCGCACAGCGCGAGCGCACCGGGATTCTGTGCGCCTGCGCTGCGATAGAACGCCAGCCGGTCCGCGCAGAACACGGCATGCAAAAAGCCGTTCGCCGCCTCTCCGACCGCGCCGGCCGCACCGAAGTCTGCCAGGACTCTGCCGCCGTTGGTATCCTGCGCCGCTTCGGCGCGCGCAAGGCGCGCATCCGCATCGGTTGCCGCAAGCCGCGCCGCGCAGCCGATCGCATCCGCGCCGCCGTCGATCGCTTCTCCCATGCCGTAAAGCAGCAGCCCCATCGAATACACCATGCCTTTATGCGTATTCACGCCGTCCGTCGCCTCGAACATGGCGCGCTCGGCGTCGAGTCCCGCATGTCTGAGCGATCCCATGCCGGCATGCCGCATGCCGAGCCGCACCGCCGTGCGAAAGTACGGTACGAGCGACGCCGCGCTTTTCAGAAACAGCGGAATATCCATGTCGTCATGCGCGCCGGTGTTGTTTTCATCGACCAGACCGGGCTTGGGCGTCGTGCATAGCTCCTGTTCGAGCGCGGCATGCGCCGTCGAAGCGAGCGTATCAGCACAGCATTCTTCCAAAAGCGCGTCGGTCGCCGCTTTGACCGCATCGAGTCCGTGTGCGCGCGAGCGCGCGCAGTCCGCCGCGGGACCGCCGCACACAAGACAGCGGCGCGGCTCCTTTCGCGAAAGCTTCTCCCCTGCCGCGTTCAGCACGTCAAAATCGAACAGCCGCGCCCACGGCACCGCATCCTCAAGCCGTTCCAGCACCGTTTTGACCGCTGCCGCATCCGCCCGCACGAGGATCAGCGCTTCGGTGCCGGTGACGGCGTCGGTGACCGTCCGCGTCCTTTGCGCGAAGCCGAGCGCGTCGAACACGCGCATGCCCTGATCGAACAGCAGCCGCGTTTTCGGCGTGCGCTTCACGTCGCCCGCGATGTTCAGAGAAAACGAAACAAGGCAGTCGTCCGCATCCGCCTGCCGCAGCAGTGCGCTCTGTTCCCTTGCACGGCGCTCGCGCGCATCAAGCATTTGCTGCAAAGTGACGGACAATGGTTTCATAAGTCGTCTCCGGAACAAATTCTCCGATCTCTTCGATGCGCCCCTCTTTGACCAGCGCCCGCACACGGCTTGCGCTGATCCCGGCAAGCCGCGGGATCTCGACCAGTTCGATCCCCTTTTCGGGCAAAAGTTCTTTCATCCGCTCGTTATACGCGTTCGTCGTCGGCGAAAACGGTTCCTGTCCCACAAAGCGCTTCGTGATGTGAAGCGCCGGCGCGATGCGCGAGCGGAACAGTTCAATATCGAGGTCGGAACGCACACGATCGACGTCGTGCTCGTCGCGGATGAAGTACGCCGGAAACGTCGCACGGGAAACGAGATATGCGTCGCTTCGGAACACGAAACGGTTTTTGATGTGCGCGGAGCCGTTGACGATCATGTCAAAGCGTTCTTCGGGTGAAAACATCGAGCCGTTTTCCGAAACCGCAAACACGTACAGCGCGTCGCAGTGCGCGGCGGCGTATTCGAGAAGGTGCAGATGCCCTTTGGTGAACGGATCGCTGTTCATGACGACCGCGCCGCACACGCCCTCGTGCCGCGGGATCGATGCGAGAAACTGTTCGAGTCCGTTTCTGCGGTTCTCCATCAGCACCGCGTCTGCCGTCGCCGCGATCGGTTCAAACCCCATCGACGCGAACATCGCCCGGTTTTTCGGTTTGGTGCACAGAAACAGGCGCAGAATGCCGCGCTGCATCGCGTCGTTCATCAGCGCGGTCAGCACCGTTGCACACGCGCCCTCGCCCTCATAATCCGGCGAGACCGCAAACTGCTTGAGCGTATTTCCCGCACGCGCGCCGCACGCGACGATGTTGAAGTCCTCGTCCGTCATCAGCGCGATCACGTCTGCATCGCCTTCGTCGCGCAGACCGCATGTGGATAGAAAATCTTTATAACGTGCCGCCATCTTCCCTTTCAGCGGCGCCGCGAGCAGAGAAAGATCCATATTCGCCTCCCTTATTGTCGTACCGATTGCGGCAGCAAGCTTCCTTTTTACGCAAAAAGCAGGTATCATATCGCTGATTCCGTCAAAATTCGCAAATCTGCCGTCGGTTTCAGTATAGCAGACGACCCGGTCCCTTTGCAACCCCTGCACGAAAGAATCATAGAGATTCTCTATGATAATTTATAAAAAATATATTTGAAAATATACACTCCTGATTTTATAATAAATTCAGAAGAAGCGGAGATCCCGCATCGATCTACAAATTTCAACCGGAGGACAACGAAGAAGATGATCAAGTATCTCGCACAGGGCATGCAGTGGATCAACGGCGCCCCGCAGCCGGCGCCCGCGGACATCGACAAGGCGAAATGGCGCAACGGCACGATCGGCTATCGCATCATGAACGCGCACCGCGAACCGAGCAACGACGGCGTCATGCACATCCATTTCGACGCGCTCGTCTCGCACGATATCACCTATGTCGGCATCATCCAGACAGCGCGCGCAAGCGGTCTGAAGGAGTTCCCGATCCCGTACGCCATGACAAACTGCCACAACTCGCTTTGCGCGGTCGGCGGTACGATCAACGAGGACGACCACGTGTTCGGTCTGTCCGCCGCGAAGAAGTACGGCGGCATCTTTGTTCCGGCAAACGAAAGCGTCATTCATTCCTATGCGCGTGAAGAGCTCGCCACCTGCGGCAACATGATCCTCGGTTCCGACAGCCACACGCGCTACGGCGCGCTCGGCACGATGGGCGTCGGCGAAGGCGGTCCGGAGCTCGTCAAGCAGCTTTTGAAGAACACCTACGACATCAAGCCGCCCGAAGTGGTGCTGTGCTATCTCACCGGCGCGCCGAAGAAGGGCATCGGTCCGCACGACGTAGCGCTCGCGCTCGTCAAGGCGACGTTTGCCGAAGGGCTTGTCAAGAACAAGATCCTCGAGTTTGCGGGCCCGGGTCTCAAGAACCTGCCCTACGACTTCCGCAGCGGCATCGACGTCATGACGACCGAAACCACCTGTCTCTCCTCGATCTGGGCGACCGACGAGGAGATCGAAAACTACTACAACATCCACAAGCGTCCGCACGCATACGAAAAACTCGAGCCCGCGGAAGGCGCGTACTACGACGCGATGATCACGATCGAGCTCGACAAGGTCGAATCCATGATCGCGCTGCCGTTCCATCCGTCGAATGCCTACACGATCCACGAGTTCCTCGAGCACGCGGACGAGCTCCTCGCAAAAGTCGAAGAGGAAGCGAAGAAGAAGTTCCCGAAGGCGCATCTCGATCTGCGTTCGAAGATCCACAAGGAAGGCGTGCTGGCGGATCAGGGCGTCATCGCGGGCTGCTCCGGCGGTCTGTTCGACAACATCACCGAAGCCGCCGCCATCCTGAAGGGCGGCAGCACCGGCAACGGCTACTTCTCCCTTTCCGTGTATCCGACGAGCGTCCCGACGAGTCTGGCGCTGACCAGAGACGGTCAGGTTGAAACGCTTCTCGAAGCGGGCGCGCTCATCAAGCCGTCGTTCTGCGGTCCGTGCTTCGGCGCAGGCGACGTGCCGGCAAACAACGAGCTTTCGCTGCGTCACACCACGCGCAACTTCCCGAACCGCGAAGGCTCGAAGCCCGGCGAAGGGCAGATCAGCGCCGTCGCGCTGATGGATGCGCGTTCGATCGCGGCGACCGCCAGAAACGGCGGTTACATCACCGCCGCAACCGACGTCGACTACGAGTTTGAGCGCGTGCCGTACGAGTTCGACCGCTCCGTCTACGAGAAGCGCTGCTACTACGGCTTTGCAAATCCGCATCCCGAAGAAGAGCTGATCCTCGGACCCAACATCACCGATTGGCCGAAGATGTATGCGCTCACCGACAACATGCTGCTCGAGCTCGACGCGGTCATCCGCGATCCGGTCACGACGACCGACGAGCTGATCCCGTCCGGCGAAACGTCGTCGTACCGCAGTAACCCGCTGCGCCTTTCGGAGTTTGCGCTTTCGCGCAGAGTGCCCGAATACGTCGGACGCTCCAAGGCGGTCTCCAAGGACGAGGCGGCGCGCCGCGAAGGGCAGAAGCCCGAAAAGATCGTGAAGGCGCTGTCCGCGGTCGGCAATGCAGACGAACTTCTGAAGAACACCCAGTTCGGTTCCTGCGTGTTTGCAAACAAGCCGGGCGACGGCTCCGCGCGCGAACAGGCGGCGTCCTGCCAGAAGGTGCTCGGCGGCTTTGCGAACATCTGCTATGAGTATGCGACGAAGCGCTATCGCTCCAACTGCATCAACTGGGGCATCGTGCCGTTCACGCTTGCGGAAGGCGCGGCGTTCCCGTATGAGGAAGGCGACTTCGTGTTCGTGCCCGGCATCCGGGAAGCGATCGCAACCGGCAGGGAGGAAATCCCCGCAAAGGCGATCAGAAAGGACGGCACGGTCGAAGATATCACGCTGTATGTGAAGGGGCTCACCGCGGATGAGAAGACAATCATCCTCGAGGGCTGCCTGATGAACTACTACGCGGCACAGAACAAATAACGGCCCCGCCGGCGGGGCTCCCTGCCGGCGTTCGAACATTTTCAAAATTCAACAGGAGGAATCTATGGAAAAGATCAGAATGACCACGCCGCTCGTCGAGATGGACGGTGATGAAATGACCCGGATCATCTGGAAGATGATCAAGGACGAGCTGCTTCTGCCGTTTGTCGATCTCAAGACCGAGTATTATGACCTCGGACTCCCGAAGCGCGATGAAACGAAGGATCAGATCACCAAGGACGCGGGCAACGCGATCAAAAAGTACGGCGTGGGCGTTAAGTGCGCAACGATCACCCCGAACGCGCAGCGCATGACCGAGTACAACCTGCATGAGATGTGGAAGAGCCCGAACGGCACGATCCGCGCGATCCTCGACGGTACCGTGTTCCGCGCGCCGATCATCATCGACAACATCAAGCCGGTCGTCAAGAACTGGGAAAAGCCGATCACGATCGCCCGTCACGCATACGGCGATCTCTATAAGGGCACCGAGTACCGCGTCCCCGAAAAGGGCAAGGCGGAACTGGTCTTCACCGGCGAAAACGGTGCGGAATTCCGCGAGACGATCTATGATTTCGAATGCCCCGGCATTCTGCAGGGAATCTACAACAAGGACACCTCGATCACCTCGTTTGCGCATTCGTGCTTCAAGTACGCGATCGAAACCAAGCAGGATCTGTGGTTCTCCGCAAAGGACACGATCAGCAAGAAGTACGACATGAACTTCCGCAACATCTTCCAGGCGGTCTACGAAAAGGACTACAAGGAAACGTTCGAAAAGCTCGGCCTCACCTACTTCTACACCCTGATCGACGATGCGGTCGCGCGCGTGATCCGCAGTAAAGGCGGCTTCATCTGGGCGCTCAAGAACTACGACGGCGACGTCATGAGCGACATGGTCTCCACCGCGTTCGGCTCGCTCGCGATGATGACCTCCGTGCTGTGCAGCCCGGACGGCAACTTCGAGTTCGAAGCGGCGCACGGCACCGTCACGCGCCACTATTATAAGTACCTGAAGGGCGAGGAAACCTCCACGAACCCGATGGCGACGATCTATGCGTGGAGCGGCGCTCTGAAAAAGCGCGGCGAACTCGACGGTCTCGACGATCTCGTCGCGTTCGGCACGAAGCTCGAAGAAGCGTGCATCGATACGTTAAAGGACGGCATCATGACGAAGGACCTCGTGAATCTCGTTGAGGGCATCACGCCCACCGCGGTCAACACGCTCGACTTCATCAAGGCGATCCGCGAACGCCTCGAACAGAAGCTCGCGTAAGGAACAAAACGAAAAGAGCTGTGCGTCTGCACAGCTCTTTTTGCGTTGCGTTATTTCTTCTGTTCCTGCTTTTTCAGCTTGACGAGATTCTGCAGATACAGGACCGCGTCGGAAAGCAGCCAGATGATCACGCCGTAAACGACGCCCTGGAGCAGCTCGGTGAAGAACTGCGCGAAGATCGTGCCGCCCGGATACCGTGCGACCGCGAGCGTGATCATGTGCACGATGGAGACCAGCATGTAGAATGCCATGACGGTAACGGCCACTGCCTTTGCGATCAGGCAGAACAGTCCCTGCTCCTTGACCCACTTTCTGAATGCGCTCGGCACGCCGGTCTGTTTCGTTTCCTTCTGTGCTTTCGGCTGTTCGAACATCAGTTCGGGACCTTTTTGCGGTTCGGGTGCAAAGCGTTCGCCGCACACGTCGCAAACCTGCGCATCGTCCGGAAGCTGATTTCCGCACTTGGTGCAATACATGGTTGATTCCTCCTTGTGATTTGATAAAAGGGAAGACCGCGTCTTCCCTCTGTCGTCAGTTGTTGAGATAGCCGATCGCGGCATACGTCTCTTCGTGACGGACCGCGCTCGTTCCGGCTTCGGTTTCCCATTCCGACAGAAGCTGTTCCCACGCCTCCGTCTTCAGAGCGTCCTTCGCTGCCGTTTCGACCGCTTCGGCGATCGATGCGCGATCGATCGCGCCGGCCTGCGGTTTTTCAACAAGCTTCACGATGTAATACACATCGTCGATCAGGATCGGCTCCGAATACGTGCCGACGGGCAGCTCCGATGCATACTCGCACAGCTCGCCGTAACGCTCGTCCTCGCTCGCGCTCATCATGACGATTGCCGTGCTGCCGTCCGCATTGTACTGCTTCATGACGTCCTCGAACGGCGTCCCCTCTTCCAACGCTTCATACGCCTTGTTGATCGCCCGACGGGACTCGCCGATATACGCCTCCTCCAGCTCTTCGCTTTCCGCCTTCAGCTCTGCGTACCGCGTAACAATCTCCGCCTGACGCGCGGCGTTCTCGTTGTTCAGCATCAGTCTGCCGTATTCCGCTTCGAGCTCCGTCATTTCCGAGCGGTTCGTTTCGATCTTCAAATCGCGCTCCGCTTCCGGCGTGACCCGGATCATCTGCACGGACAGGATCCCTTCCGGGATATACAGCACCGGAACGGTCGACGTGCCGGCGTCAAACGATTCCGCCGCATCGCAGAACGCTGCGTGATCCTCGTCATATTC
>ONMC01000023.1 GCA_900318745.1 uncultured Eubacteriales bacterium | reverse complement strand
CAGCGGCGTTGCGTCCGCGTCCGGATCCGCAGCGGGTTCTGTACACGCAAACACGCCGAACGTCATAAGCAGGATCAAAAGCATTGCGATGATACGTCTGCGCATGGTATGTCCTCCTGAATGTGAAATCTCTTTGGATGAAAGTATATCATATCTTTTGCCGTGCAACAACCGTTTCCGAATAAAATTTTGCCGATTCCTCTTTGGGGCTTGCGCGATATGCCGTCGGTTTGTTATACTGTATCCAGAATCTGCAAGGAGGAAAAAACATGGCAAAATATCAGTGCGGCCCGTGCGGCTATATCTATGATCCCGAAGTGGGCGATCCCGACAGCGGCATCGCACCCGGCACCCCGTTTGAAGACCTGCCCGACGATTGGTGCTGCCCGATCTGCGGCGTCGACAAGGACATGTTTGAAAAGATCGACTGAATCCGGAAAGGGTGTGAAACGACCGTTTCACACCCTCTTTTTATGCACATTTCACACACATGCACCGTTCCGCCGGAATCGTCGGCGGATTTCCGAAAATCGCGTACCGCGCGCTTCATATCAGAAAAAAAGCGATTGTATTATTATATATTTTTATTGATTTTTTACACAGATTTTTATTGACGTGCGAATTTTCTCATGTTAGTATAGTATATTAGGAGGTGTGTGAAATGAACGAACTTACTAAGCTGTTAAAAACCGAGATTAAAAAGCAGTTTCGCAGTGTTCGCCAGTTCTCGATGTATATCGGCGTGCCGCAATCGACGATTATCACTGCGCTGCAGAAGGGTGTAGGCGGAACTTCTTTTGAGACCGTTATGCACATGTGTGAAGTGCTGAACATCAAGCCCGTTCCCGGAGACAATCCCGTCTTTCTGGACGGCGAAAAGCGCGAACTTCTGGACCGTTATGCGCGTCTGGACGACGCCGGAAAGAAGGCGGTTCGTGCGCTCGCAGCAGTCGAGTATCTGCGCGTGACCGACGAGGAAGCATACGCCGAGTTTTCCAGGAAGCTGGCGTCAGTGGACGACGTCCCCGTGACAGAAGACTGACAGCAGCATAAAAGTCGACCGGACGGTCGGCTTTTTTGTTTTCTTTGTTTTTCCCGCCGTGCGGGATCCTTTAGTTCTGCGCCTCTTTGACCCGATCGAGATGCTGCACGAATGCGTCGTGCACGGACGCGGGAGATGCGATGCGTACCGCACCGCCGAGCGCCGCGACCCAGCCGAAGAACTGCTCCGATACGGCGACGCGAACGAATGCCGAAAAGCCGTTCTCCTTTCCGTGCAGGGAAACGTCCGTGCCGAACCGATCGATGATCACGCCGATCATCTCGCGGTCGCAGTCGAGCACCACATCGGCTTCCTCGCCGGCAAACATCGAAAAATTGCGGCTCGTGTACCGGCTCATATCGATCTGATCAAACACATCTCCGCCCTTGCGCGGCTGTTCCGACACGCGGATCGCGCTCATCTTATCGACGCGGTAATGCTTGATCTTTGCATCCTCCGCATCATAGCCGATCAGATAATAATATTCATCGTCCCATACGAGTGCGTACGGGCTGATGCAGTAGCGCGCGCCGTTTTTGCGCGCAACGCGCTTTTTGTTGATGTCATACTGCCAGTACAAAAACGTGATCTCCCTGTCCTCAGCGATCGCGCCGTGAATGGCGTCGATGTTATAGAAGATGGATTCGTTGTCGGACTTGTTCCGCTCGCTCACATAGAGCTGACGGCGCAGCAGCGCGCCTTCCCCGCGGCTCGACAGCGCCGCGAGTTTTTTGATCAGTCGCTTCGTCTTTCCGATCGACAGAAACCGTGCGGCCTGCACGCTGTCGACCAGCATTTTCAGCTCCGCCGTTTCGAACGCACGCGACGCAAGATAGTATCCCTTCTTCTTTCCGATCGTCAGCGACTCAATGTCCAGACCGTACTCGGACAGCGTCATCAGATCGTCCGTGACGCTTTTGCGCTCGGCATGGATGTCCTCGCGCTTCAGCCGTTCGATGATGTCCGCGATCGTCAGCGGATGCAGTTCATCCGTTTCATCGAGCCAGTCCCGGATCAAAAGGATCTTGAATTTCTGATTTTCATGTTTCATGTTCGCTCCTTACAGCACCGTGCCGCCGCACGCGCCCGTACAAATGCCTTGTTCGATTGCCGCCGTTCCGTTGACCAGAACCGTTTCGATCCCCGTGCAGCGCTGCCGCGGATCGTCGTATGTTGCATGATCCTTCAGGCGCTTCGGATCGAATACCAGAAGATCCGCGTCCGCGCCGACCTCGATGCGTCCTTTTCCCGTCAGACCGTACCGATCCGCGGGGACGCGCGTCATCTTTCGGATCATCTCCTCAAGGGTCAGCACGCGCTTTTCGTTCACGAACCGCTCGATCGCATGCACAAACGTGCCGTACACGCGCGGATGCGGATCGCCCTCCGTCGGATACGTCGCGTCGGAGATCACGCACGAAAACGGTTCGCCGTAGATCGCCGCGATATCGTCTTCGTCGGTCAGCCGGTCGATCATCGTGACCGCGCATTTTTCGCGCGCAAGCAGCGCCGCCGCAAACCGCCACGGTTCCCCGCCGTCCGCCGCTTCGGCGACCGTCCTGCCCAGATACTGTCGATCCTCTGCAAGCCGCACCGAAGAGATGCGAATGTTTTCCCAACCGATCAGCATCGCATAATTGTCGAAATCGCGCCCGCTTTCGAGCCGCCTTCCGAGCCGTTCGAGTGCCGCCGGGTCGGTCAGCCGCTTTGCGATCGCATCGACGCCGCCCTCCAGAAACTCCGGAGGAAGGACATGCATCAGCTGCGTGCTGCCCGCCGTGTAAGGATATGCGTCGCATGTAACGTCCGCGCCGTCCTCGCGCGCGCGGCGGATCTGTGTCAGCGCCGTATGGATCAGCGAACCCCACTGTGCCTTGCCGGTCGCCTTCAGATGGCTGATTTCCAACGGCACGTGCAGTGCCTTTGCGACTGCGATCACCTCATCGATCGAATCCGAAAGGTTCATCGCCTCGCTGCGCATATGCGCCGAAAGCACGATGTTCGTGTGACGGATCGGTTCGAGCGCGCGGATCAGCCCTTCCGTATCGAAAAAGCACTCCGGCGCGTAGCCGAGTCCGAGCGACACGCCGCGCGCGCCGTCCGACAGCATCCGTTCCAGACTCCGATGAATCGCGCGATAATCAGCGTCGTCAAGCGTCGTCCGAAAGCCCGCAGCATTTGTGCGGATCGTTCCGAGTCCCGCAAGCATGCCCGCATGGATCGGCATCGGGCAGGACCTGAGTTCCTTATGATACGCCGCGATGCTGCCGGTCGGAACGTCGCCGATCTCGCCGAGGATCGGGCGCAGATACGCCTTCGACGCTTCCCGGAATCGCCCTTCGATCGGCGCGATCGACACGCCGCAGTTGCCGTTGAGGATCGCGGTCAGCCCCTGCGAAAGCTCCGCCGCGCCGAACCCCTCGCGGAGGATCGCCGCGTCCGCATGGCGGTGGATATCCACAAATCCCGGTGCAACGACCTTGCCCGACGCATCGCCGGTCTGCTTTGCGGACGCTGCCGAAAGATCGCCGATCGCCGCGATCGTTTTTCCGAGGATGCCGACGTCGGCACGCCGCGCCTTCGCGCCGCTGCCGTCGATTACGCTTCCGTTCCGGATGATCCGATCGAATTCCATACCATTCACCTTCGATTGTATTGTACCACGCCTCGGCTTGCGTTGCAATCCCGTTTATGGGACAAAAAAGGAGCTTCCGTCCGGGAAGCTCCTTTTGATTCAGTTTTTTCGGTATCCGAGCATGGCGGACAACGTTTCTGCCGTTTCCTTGACATGCGCGGTCGCGGCGCGAAATTCATCCGAATCGACGCGCCGGAACATGCCGATGAGCCCGATCGCATAGCGGATCTCGCCGTGATGGTCGCGGATCGGCGCCGCAACGCCGCGAATCCCGACGCGAAACTCGCCGTTCTCGATCGCAAAGCCGGTTTCGCGAACCGAAGCAAGCTCCGTTGCAAGCTGCTCGTACGATGTTGCGGTGTGCGGCGTGAACGCCTGCACATGCGCTTCAAAGATGCGGCGAACGCTTGACACGGGCTGCTCGGAAAGCAGGATCTTGCCCTGCGCGGTGCAGAACGACGGCAGGTGCCGACCGGTCTCCGATACGATATGAAAGCTGCTGTCCGGCTCCGCATGTCCGAGGATCAGGACCTCGCCGCGATCGAGCATCGAAAGGACGGCGGACTCGCCGGACGCCTCGACGAGCGCGTGCATCGGTTCGCGGCTGAGCGTCAGGATGTTGCGCGTGCTCTGCACGGCGCTGCCGTACTCGAACAGCCGCACGCCGAGCGTGTAGCGTCCCGTTTCCGCGCTCTGTTCCACGAATCCGACGGACCGCATCGAACACAGCAGCCCGTACGCCGTGCTTTTCGCCCAGCCGGTCTGTTCCGCGATCTCGGTCAAAGACAACGGTTGCTTCGATTCCGCCAGCAGGTCGAGGATCGCCGCCGCCTTTTGGATCGAGCGGACCGGATTGCTTTCGCGTTCGTTCATGACTCGGGCGTATACGGGAAGGTCTGCATCAGCTCGAGCTTAAAGAGGTTCGCCTTATGCTTGCGGTCGATCAGCGCTTTCGTCTCCGGATCGTCGATCTCGCCGGTGCGGATGTAGCGATCGAGCACCGCATAGGTGAAGCCGAGGTTGTCCTCGTCCGTCTTGCCGCACAGCCCGTCGCTCGGAACCTTGTGCACGAACATGTCGGGCAAGCCGAGATAGGAACCGAGTTCCTTGACCTCTGCCACCGTCAGCTTGCCGAGCGGACACACGTCGCCCACGGAATCGCCGTAACGTGTCGAATACCCGACCCAGTCCTCGCTGAGGTTGCAGGTGTTGATCACGCGACCGTTGTACGACTGCGACACCGCATAGAGCGTACTCATGCGAAGACGCGGCGCAAGGTTGATGTACGACTGTTCGGAGAGCTCCACGCCCGCCGCCTTTGCCGCGTTCACGACTCCGTTGTATGCGTCCTTGATGTTGACGACGAACGACCGGATGCCGAGATGCTTGACGAGCGCTTCGGATACGTCGATGTCATACTGATCGCCGTTCGGCATCAGCACGCCGATGACGCGATCCCTGCCGAGCGCCGCAACGCACAGCGCGGCCGTGACCGAGCTGTCCTTGCCGCCGGAAATGCCGATCACCGCGTTGCATCCGGGGCCGTTGTCCGAAAACCATTGCGTCAGCCAGCGTACCAGATCTTCTTTGACTTTTTTGACGTCGAATGCCATAGTTGCCTCCTGTTATGCACGAAGTCGGATGTTCTGTTCTGCAAGTACGGCGAGGATGCGGTCGATATACGCCTGCACCTCCGCCTTCGAAAGCGTCTTGACCGGCGAAACGAACGAGAGCCGGATCGTCATGCTCTTGCCTTCCGCTTCATAAAGGTCGACCAGCGAAATATTCGAGAGCGTTTCATCGCGATCCTGTTCGAACGGACGCACGACGTCCGCGAACGTCACATCCTTATCGAGCATGAACGAAAGGTCGATGTCGATGCCCGGGAAACGGGACGGCTCGCGATACTGAATATCGGTCTCGCCGATTTCGGCAAGCGTGTCGAGATCGAGTTCGCAGGTGATGAGCGTCGCCTTTTTATCGATCTGCGCCGCCACTTCGGGATGCACGGTCGAGAGCGTGCCGACCGTGCGGCCTGCGAGCATGATCGCCGCCGTGTTCGCCGGATGCTCCCATGCGTTGATCGGCTTGACGCGCACAAACGCGGGCTGACCCCTGCGAAGGTCGAAGAGCACCGCCGTGATCATATCACGCGCATGCAGGAACGCATCGCGCTCCTTATCGTGTGAAAGCAGGGCGACGCCGAGTGTTCTGCGTTCGTTGCATGTACCGTCGGGACGAAGTCCCTTCACCGTGCGTCCGATTTCAAAGATGCCGAACGACGGCGCGTAGAAACGGTTCTCCTTCAATGCCGGCAGAAGCGTGTGCATCATCGCCGTGCGAAGCACCGTTGCGTCCGGATTCATGCCGTTCAAAAGCCTGACGTTTTCGGGCAGCGGGATCCTGAGGTCGGTGAGCTTCTTTGCGTCGCACCACAAATAGGTGTGGACCTCGTGCAGACCGAACATCTTGACGAGCGCATCCTTGATCGCGGCTTCATCCGACTTGGTGCGAAGCGGCCGCACGGGGCGCAGCGCGCTCATCGTGGTTTCGATCCTGAAGTTATCGTATCCGTAGATGCGCGTGATCTCCTCGATGACGTCCGCCGGGATCGTCACGTCCTTGGTCGCGCGCCACGAAGGCACGGTGACGTCGAACGACGAGCCTTCCTGCCGCACCGCAAAGCCGAGACGCGTCAGCGTTTCGTTGATCTGCGCGTCGGAAATATCGATGCCGGTGTAGCGGTCGACGAACGCCTTGTCGAAGTGCAGGTCGATCACCGGATAGCGGTAGTTATAGCGATCGGTATAGCGTGAAACGACCTTTGCACCGCCGTCGATCGCAAACAGCAGCTTCAGGAATCGTGCCGCCGCCGTTTCGCAAAGCGCGGGATCGAGCGTCTTTTCATAGCGCATGCTCGCGTCCGTGCGAAGACCGATCCTGCCGGATGTCTTGCGCACCGAAACCGCCGAGAACGTTGCGCATTCGAGCGTGACCGATTCGGTGTCCGAAACGATCTCGCTGTTTTCGCCGCCCATCACGCCCGCAACCGCAACCGGGTTGCCGTCGCTCGTGATCATCAGCGTTTCGGGATCGATCCTGCGGTCCGTGCCGTCAAGCGTGCGGAACGTGAATGTCTCGGGGAAGCGCTGTACGCCGATCGTGCCGACTTTCCTCGAATCGAACGCGTGCGTCGGCTGTCCGAGCTCAAGCATGATGTAATTCGTCAGGTCCGCCAGAAGAGAGATCGCGCGCATGCCGCAGTAATACAGGCGGATCTGCATGTCGATCGGGCTGACCTTTTTGGTGATATGATCGGCGCGGATCGCCGAATAGCGATGGCACAGCTCCGGATCGATGTCGCCGAGCGGAACCGGATCGAGCGCGTCGAACGCGGACAGATCGCACAGATCGAGCGGCTTTAACGGGCGCTTCGCCATCGCCGCGAACTCGCGCGCGATGCCGTAATGTCCCCACAGATCGGGGCGGTTTGTCAGGGATTTATTGTCGACCTCGAACACGATGTCGTCAAAGGCGTAAAGCTCCTTGACCGGCTTGCCGAGCGGCGCGTCTGCGGGCAGTTCCAGCAATCCGGAAGACGAATCCGCGATCCCGAGCTCTGCCGCCGAGCAGCACATCCCGCGCGACACCACGCCCGCGATCGTCGCTTCGCCGATCGTCATGCCGACCACGGATGCGCCGAACGGTGCAAACGGCACGCGCATGCCGACGCGCACGTTTTGCGCGCCGCATACGCAGCGGTCGGTATGATCGCCGAGATCGAGTTCCAGAAGATGCAGTTTTTTCGAGTTGGGATGCTCGTCGATCTTCGTGATCTCGGCAACCACGACGCCGTTGACCTCGGTCCCGAGATGATAGACCTCCTCCACCTCCGCAGTGGACAGCGTGAAGCGACGGATCAGCTCCTCCCGATCGAGACCGGAAAGGTCGACGTAATCGGAAATCCAATTCATGGAAACTTTCATGGCTTTTCCTCCTTACTTCACAAACTGATCGAGGGACTTGAGGTTCGCGCTGTTCAGATCGCGAATATCCTTGATCCCGTATTTCATCATGGCAAGACGCGTCAGTCCCAGACCGAACGCGAAGCCCGTGTACTTATCGGTATCGATGCCGCCGGCCTTCAGCACGTTCGGATGGATCATGCCGCAGGGGCACAGCTCCAGCCAGCCGCTGTTCTTGCACGAGGGGCATCCCGTGCCGCCGCAGATCGCGCACGAAATATCGAGTTCGAATCCCGGTTCGACGAACGGGAAGAAGCCGGGTCTGAGGCGCACTTTGACGTCGCGCTGGAAGACCTCACTGAGCATCGTCTTCATGAAATAGATGAGGTTCGAGATCGAGATGTTCTCATCGATCATGATGCCTTCCATCTGGAAGAACGTGTTTTCATGGCAGGCGTCCGTGCTCTCGTTGCGGAAGCACCGGCCCGGGAAGATCGCGCGAAGCGGCGCGCCGTATTTCCGCATGATCGCGTTCTGCGCGGCGGACGTGTGCGTCTTCAAAAGCTGCCCGTTATCGAGATAGTACGTGTCCTGCATGTCGCGCGCCGGATGGTGCTTCGGAATGTTCAGCGCTTCGAAGCAGTGGTAATCGTCGACGATCTCGTCGTAGTCCTCGATCGTGAACCCCATCGAAGCAAAGATCTGCTCGACCTCGCGCTGCACGAGCGTGATCGGGTGATAGCTGCCCTGACTGAGCGTCGACGGCAGCGTCAGGTCGTACCGTTCGGTCGCCGCGATCTTCATTTCCAGTTCCTTCGCGTGCGCCTCCTCGATGCGCTTTCTGATGCTGTTTTCGACCTCTTCCTTCAGCGCGTTGACCTTTGCGCCGTATTCCTTGCGCTGTTCGGGCGCGATCGCACCCATGTTTTTCAAAAGCCCGGTCACCTCGCCTTTTTTGCCGAGATAACGGACGCGCAGTTCTTCAAACGCTTCCGCGGCGTTTGCCTGCTGCAGTTTTTCATAGAACTGCTCGCGCAGTTCCTGCATTGTCATGCTCATAGTTTCCTCCTTATAAAGATAAAGTCCCATGCATCACGCATGGGACGAAAAAGTTTTTCCGCGGTACCACCCAAGTTAAGGGCGATCGCCCTTCTCTCTTGCCCCCGATAACGCAGGGATGCGCCCGAATCCGGGATGCTCCGATGCTGAACCTTCCCGTCCGTGCTCTGTTCCCGCGCTTTCAGCCGCGGCGCGGGCTCTCTTTGACTGCGTTCGGACGGTACCTGACACCTTCAACGCGATGTTTATTGTATCGCAAACCGGTGCGGATGTCAATCGCCGATTTGCATATCATTTGAGCAGTTTCAGATTGAGATCGGTCGCGATGCGCTCGGTCGAGAAGCAGAACAGCAGTTCGGCTGCGCCGTACTGCCGGGCAAGGTCGGATACGCTCTGCCGATAATAGCGCGGATCGACCATGACGATTGTTCGGTACGACGGAACGAGCAGCGGTGCGAGCGTGTTGCCGAACGAGTCCTTGACCATCAGCAGCACCGGCGCGTCGGATGCGGCGGCACGGTTTTCGATCACCGTGATCGGATGATTGCCGTCCAGAAACAGCGGATACCAGTCATACTCCTTCAGATGCTCATAAAAGAACAGATCGGAGAATGTGCCTTCGCGGTCGGAAAACGTCACCGTCACGTCGCAGCCGATCGGCTCGTCGATCGTCATCGTCTCGGGCGGCGTCAGCCACAGCGCGCTGCGCGAGCGCGTGGAACCGACGTACCCCCTGACCGTATGATGATAGAATGCGTCGCGCGCAAGCGGCTCGCGCCCCTGCACCCGCATGTATGCCTCATACGCTGCATATGCACCGTCCGCCGTCCAATGATGGTCGGTGCGATAGAACCAGTCCTGTCCTTTTTCGCGGAACAGATCTTCGATCGGGATCAGCCGCATGCCGCCGTACGTCTCGATCGCGGACAGCACGTCCGCATCCCGGTACAGCGCGGCAAGCGTGCCCGGAAGCCGCCCGCTTCGCACATATCCGGACGAGGGAACGATCAGCATCTGCGGTTCGAGCCCGGTCGTTTCACCGAGCGTTGCGATACGGCTTAAGCGCTTGTGAAGTTCCTGTCGGTCGAATTCAAACGGCTTTGCGACCAGATACCCGTCGCGGTCCATGAACGCTTCGGCGCTTACCTGCCGCCCCGTCAGCAGCGTCGCATAGGCGTTGACGCCGACGAGCGCATCGCGCAGCGGAACATGGTCGGCAAGATACCCTTCGACCGCATCGTCAAAGCTCCAGTCCGTCAGCTTTTGCGCGGACAGCTTCGGCGCCTCCGCAAGATAGCGGCGCTCCGCTTCGGAGAACGTCTTTTCGGGGAAAAACAGCCAATATACCGGAACGGCGAGCAGGATCAGCGCAAACAATGCGACGGTCAGAATATTCCATGGATTTCGTTTCATGTCCGCACCTCCCCTCAGAACCGGAAATAGATAAACGGATTATAGCTTTGCGACGCGAGCGCGGCAAGGCACAGCAAAAAGAGCACGGCGGCGCCTGCAAGCTGCACCGGCGCAAACCAGCGGAAGTGTTCCAGACGCTTTACAAGATTCGCCGCGACGGGCGTAGACGCGAACGCGCAAATCAGAAGCATCGGCAAATACCCGAGACACCACGCCGCGCTTTCCGTGCCGAGCAGGCATCGGTTGCCGATGCCGATCAACGCGCCGAACCAGATGCCGAGCGCGGAAAGATCGGTGAACGAGAATATCCCCCACCCGACTGCCACAACGATTATTGTATAGATGTGCCGAACGATCCCCGGCATTCTTTCGATCCGTTTGCCCAAAAAGAGCTTTTCGACGATCAGCAGAACGCCGTAATACAGTCCCCACAGCACGAAATTCCAGCTTGCGCCGTGCCACAGGCCGGTCAATCCCCAGACGATCAGCAGATTCAGCATTTGCCGCGCCTTCCCTCTGCGGTTTCCGCCGAGCGGGATATAAACGTATTCGCGGAACCACGTAGACAGCGAAATGTGCCAGCGCCTCCAGAAATCCGTAATGCTCCCGGCGATGTAGGGATAATCGAAGTTTTTGACGAAGCGGAAACCGAGCATCCGACCGAGCCCGCAGGCCATGTCGGAGTACCCCGAGAAATCAAAGTAGATCTGAAACGTATAGGAGAACAATCCCACCCACGCGCCGAGTATGCCGATCGCAGACGGATTCTCGCAGAGTTTTGCATACAGGACCGCCATTGCATTGGCAAGCAGGACCTTTTTGGACAGTCCGACGATGAACTGCCGCACGCCGTCGGCAAATCCCGAAAGGGAGCGTTCCGGCGCATCCAGCTGCGCTTCGATGTCGACGTACCGCACGATCGGTCCCGCGATCAGCTGCGGAAACATGGCAACGTATGCGCCGAACTTGATCGGGTTCTTCTGCACCTGTGCCTTCCCGCGGTACAAGTCGATCACGTACGACATGATCTGGAACGTGAAAAACGAAATGCCGATCGGCAGACGGATGGATACAGAGGCTTCGGAAAGCGGCGCAGGGAACAATCCGCGAACGGTGTTCCAGAAAAGCCCGGCGTACTTAAAGACGGCCAGCAGTGCGAGGTTCAGCACAACAGAACCGATCAGATAAAGCTTCCTGTGCTGTTTGCTGCGGTCCATCAAAAGTCCGATCGCCCAGTTGACGACGATCGACCCGATCATCAGCAGTACGTACAGCGGCTCGCCCCACGCATAAAACACCAGACTGATCAGCAGCAAAAAGCCGATCCTGCACGTTCTGGGCAGCACATACCACCCGATCAGTGCGATCGGCAAAAATGCAAACAGAAATGTCAGTGAGGAAAAGACCATTACCGGTCAACACCCGAAGCGATGCGCTGCATCTCTTCCGCGTGCGGCGAAACGATCATCAGAACGACGCCGTTTTCATTGGTAAGCACCGCATGCTCGACGAGCGCCAGTGCGTCCGCGTCATAGGAGCGGAACTGTTCCTTCATCATCGAAAGATGGTCCGAAAGCAGCGATTCGATCTGCGCCGCCGTCGCCTCGTCTGCCTCGACGATCACGATCTCCTGCGCATAGCCGGCGGTTTCCGCATATCCGGCGCCGCTGACGCATGCAGACAGATCGATGCCGTACAGATCTAAAAGATCGTCCGAAAAATACGGTGCGAATCCCTCAAGGTATCCCGCCGCTTCCCACGCCGCGACGACACGCTCCGCATAGTTTTGCGCGATTTGCTGCGCAGGCTCTTCCGTCTGCTCCGCCGCTGCCGTTTCTGCGGGTTCCGCTGCGACCGTCTGTGCCGTCTCCTGCGGCTGCGGCGTGTTTTCGGCGCGCGCATCGATCTCGACGACCGGCTCCTTTGCGCCGGCAGTGCAGGCGCAGAGAAGCGCCGCGGTTAAAACTATCAATAGAATCCGTTTCATACAAACTCCTTTACTCTTACGGGTTTTTAATGATCGCGTCGGGATACTGTTCCGCTGCGGCAAACACGCGCATCGCATGGACCCAGATCAGCTCGCCCGATTCCTGCAGATGGAAACTCCCTTCCGCATACGTCTTCCTGAGATACCCGTTTTCATCCATCAGTTCCTGCGCGAACGTATAGAATGTCGCGCCGTGCTCCTCGCAGATCGTCTTGAGAGAATCGTTGAACGTGTTCCACGTTTCGATCGTCACGTGATTGTTTTTACAGAACTGTGCCGTTACCGGCAGTACACCGAGCACGATGACGCGGGTATCCGGACACTTGCTTCGGATCGTATCGATCATATTGCCGTATTCCTGCCCGACTGTGTCCCACTTGCGATAGCCGAGGTCATTCATGCCGAGCATCAGGAATGCCTTCTTCGCACCGGTTGCCGAGATCCCGTCCGTCAGGGATACGGCCTGTCCGCGATACGTGAACGAAACGCCTCCCGGATTTGCCTTGTCCGCGCTCGCGACCTTAACGCTCATCGAAACGGTGCCCAGAAACTGCGCTTCGCCGAGATATGCCCCCTGCCTCTGCCGTTTTTCGCGCACGAAGTTCGAAAACGAGCGTGTCAGCGAATCGCCGACGAACACCGCGTCGTCAAAGTAGCTGTCGACAAATCCTTCCTCCAGCATCGCATCGCTGATCACCATCGGCTCCGGCGTCGGTTCCTCCGTCGGTTCGGGCGTCGGTTCCGGGGTCGGCGAAGGCGTCGGCTCCGGCGTGGGCGCGGGCGCTGCCGGCTCCGCCGTGATCAGCTCGACCGAGACGTCCTCTGGTTCAAGCGACGACGTGATTTCCGGCGTCGGCTCCGGCGCGGCAGGCGCTGCACTGCATCCCGCGATCAGCATGCATGCTCCGATGCAGCATGACAGCAGGCGAACATTCGGATACCGTTTCATCGGCTCCCCCCAACTCAATGATCGTTTCTTATTTTAACAAAATTCGATGTATTTTTCAATATCCGACGCGCGATCGATCGGATCCGCCGTTTATTGCTCGCTGCCGTACATGCGATCGAGCACCGCAAACAGTGCAAGCGACTGCTCGTCGCGCATGGCGATCTGTTCGCCGAACTCCATAAGCCGCGTTCCGTCGTCGGTGCGCTCCCACACGGGCAGCCCGTCTCCGTTCGGATCGCCGGTCTTTGCGAAGTTGTACACGTACTGCATCATCGTTTCGGACAGCTGCCGGTCATTCGCATCGAACAGCCCGGAATCCGCCGGAATGTTGCCGTACAGATAGATCATTTCGCCGCTGTGCCATGCGGAAAGCCGTCCGTTCTGCTTGGAGAAATAATACTCGTAAGACGGGATCCCGTTCTCGCCCGCGTGCCTTGCAAGGCAGTAATGCGGGTAATCGAAGAAGATTGCGCCGTAAATGCGCGCCCAGTATGCGTCCGCCTCCGCATCGGTCTGCGGTGCATAGATCGCAAGCACATCGTCCGCATACGACTTGAAGAAGCCGCGCACCTTCTGTTCGTAATTCTTCAGGTTTGCATGTCCGAAAATGATGAACGGACCGCTTTCCTCGGAATTATAGCCGTGCAGCTGCTGCTCCTCGTTATAAACGCCCTTGCGATACGATTCGTACGGCGTCTCGGTCAGCGCGTATCCGTCGACGGTCATATGATGCTGCGTATACGCTTCATTCACGAGCGTTCCGGCGTCGATCGCGCGCAGCTCCTGCGCAGTCTGTACGCCGTAGCGCGTTTTCAGCTCCGCGCCGGACTGCAGCGCATCCGCAAAGCTTCTGAACGAATGCGGCGGTTCGATCGATGCGACGGTCGAACTCTCCATCACCGCGCGGCGGAACAGTCCCTTTGCAAGCGGCGACGTGCAGATCGCGCTGACGCTGGCGGAGCCCGCCGATTCGCCCGCGATCGTGATGTTATCGGGGTCGCCGCCGAATGCCGCGACGTTCTGTTTCACCCATTCGATCGCCTTGATCTGATCCAGAAGCCCGTAGTTTCCGGTCGTGCCGTGTTCGGATTCCGCCGCAAGCGCTTCATCCGCAAAGTATCCGAAGATGCCGAGGCGATACCCGAGATTGACCACGACCATCCCGCGCTTCGCAAGACCGGTCCCGGCATAATCGCCGTACCACGGCTGTCCGGTCTGCAGCGTACCGCCGTGGATATAGACCAGCACCGGCAGATCTTTCGCCTCTCCGGCGGGCTTCCACACATTTACATAGAGCCCGTCCTCCGATACCGGCGCGATGTAGTTGTCGCTCAGAGAAATGCGATAGTCATGAAACCCGATGATCTGCTTCAGGCTCGAATAGATCGGAACGTCCGTCGGCTGCATGCACATCGGCGCGAAATGATCGCAGTCGCGCACGCCGTCCCACGGCTCCGGATCCTGCGGCTCGCGCCAGCGCAGATCGCCCACCGGCGGTTTCGCATACGGAATGCCCGCATACAGCTCGACCGCGCCGTCCGCGATCCTGACGCCGCGCACATCGCCGTCCTTCAGCGAGACGACGTCGGTGTATTCCGGCTTGCTTCCCTCATACGCCGGGACCGCCTTTGTCGGCGGCCATGTCAGAAACAGGATCGCAGCAAACGCAGCAAGCCACCCGAGCCAGCCGAGCACTTTCCAATACCACTTTCCGCCGTGCAGGACCTTGATGAACAGTACGACGAATCCGACGGTCAGCGCGATCAACAGCGCAAACCCGATCAGCGTGTTTTTATTGAGCTCCAGAATCGCGAGCATCAGCACGAATATCATCGCCGCAAAAATCCCGAACGCAATCATCTGCATTCCTCCCGGTTTTCTATCATTCGACAAATATTGTACCGCATCGGCATGCGGTCCGTCAACCGACGAAAGCAGATTCCCGGGACAATTGTGACTTTAAGGCAAACTCTTGCGCACGGGGGTTGCATTTTCAAAGCGCGCGCGGTATCATGTGTTTGGCACTCGAAAGGCGAGAGTGCTAAAACAGAATGTGAGGCGAACACAATGAGCAAAAAGCAATTCAAGGCAGAATCCAAAAAGCTATTGGATCTGATGATCCATTCGATCTATACGCACCGCGAGATCTTTCTTCGCGAACTGATCAGCAACGCATCCGACGCGATCGACAAGCGCTATTATGCAGCAATGCAGAGCGGTGAAACCGGCATAGACAAGGCACAGTTCGAGATCCGCATCGAGCCCGATCGGGAAGCAAGAACGCTTACGATCACCGACAACGGCTGCGGCATGAGCGCAGCGGAACTGGAACAGAACCTCGGCACGATCGCAAAGAGCGGCACGCTGGCGTTCAAGTCCGAACACAGCGACGCAGAGAACATCGACATCATCGGCAAGTTCGGCGTCGGCTTCTATGCGGCGTTCATGGCGGCGAAGCGCGTGACGGTGTACTCTCACAAAGAAGGCGAAGACGCTGCAGTGTGGGAATCCGACGGCGTGGACGGCTACACGGTCAAGCCGTGCGACTATGCGCCGATCGGCACGAAGATCGTCCTGACGCTGAAGGACGATACGGAAGAGGAAAGCTACGGCGAATTTCTGGAGACCTACCGTCTCGAATCGCTCGTGAAAAAATACAGCGATTACATCCGCTATCCGATCCGCATGCAGGTCGAACGTTCGCGCAAGAAGGAAGGCAGCGACGAATATGAAACCGTCGTCGAGGACAAGACGCTGAACAGTCAGGTCCCGCTGTGGCGCAAGAACAAGAACGAGATCACCAAGGAGGAATACGCGCAGTTTTATCGCGATGCGTTCCATGATTTCGAGGATCCCGCTTCGACGCTGCACATCAACACGGAGGGCATGCTCTCCTATACGGCGCTTCTGTTCGTTCCCAAGAAAGCGCCGTTCGATTTCAACACGAAGGAATATAAGCGCGGACTGAAGCTGTATGCCAACGGCGTCATGATCATGGAGCACTGCGAGGAGCTGCTGCCCGAATATTTCAATTTCGTGCAGGGTCTTGTGGACTCGCCGGACCTTTCGCTGAACATCTCGCGCGAAATGCTGCAGCATGACCGTCAGCTTTCCGCGATCGCGAACAACCTCAAAAAGAAGATCCTTTCGGAGCTCTTGCGCATGCAGCGCGAGGAACGCGAGGCGTATGAGGAATTCTTCAAGGCGTTCGGCAGAACGCTCAAGTTCGGCGTATACGACAAGTTCGGCATGAACAAGGATTTCCTAAAGGACACGCTCAGGCGGAGCGCGTTGCGGATATGGGATACGATATCCTCTGCCTCACCGAAGACGTCGACGAGTTTGCGCTGCGCATCCTGGAATCGTATCAGGAGAAGCCGTTCAAATCCGTTTCCGATCCGGACCTCGATCTCGGCACCGAGGAAGAGAAGAAAGAAATGGAAAAGAAAGCCGAAGAGGCAAAGCCCCTTCTGGAGCGTCTCAAAAACGCGCTCGGCGATAAGGTGCTCGACGTGCGGCTGACCGACCGGCTGAAGAATGCGGCGGCGTGTCTGTCCGGCGAAGAGGGCATGAGCGTGGAGATGTACAAGGTGCTTCGTCAGATGCCGAACGGCGCAAATCTCCCGATGACCTTCCATCTCGATCTGAATCCGGATCATCCGGTCTATGCCAAGCTGAACGGACTTGACGATGAGCAGTTCAAAGAATACGCCGAGCTGCTGCTTGCGCAGGCAAAGCTCGTGGCGGGTCTGCCGCTCGACGACCCCGCGGCGTTTGCGGAAGCGGTCTGCAGACTGATGTAACCGACATACAAAAAGAGGGCTGCGTTTCAACGCAGGCCCTCTTTTTTGCTGCTCTCCGTGCGTCAGTCCTCCGCGCCTTCCGGGAACATGCGCATATAGCGCCGGCGGACGATCATCGAAACCGTGAAGTGCGTCGCCGCGGTCAGCGCCCATGAGATCGGGTACGAAAGGTATACCATCCAAAGCTGCGGAACCAGCGGGAAGATCACATAGATCCAGAAAAGACGGAACACGCAGGAACCGATCAGCGAGATCACCGTAGACAGCGTGGACTTGCCGAGCCCTCTCAGAACGCCCGATCCGACTTCCATAAACGCGAGCGTAAAGTACGGCGCGATCATCACATAAAAGCGCGTATATGCCGTTTCGAGCGCCATCTCGTCGCCGTTCTGGATATACAGCCCCAGCAGCGGATGCCGGAAGGTCAACAGGATCACCGACGCCGCAAACGCGACCATGGCGGTGACGAAATAGCAGCTGCGCATGACGGCGCCGATGCGCTGATACATCCGTGCGCCGTGGTGCTGGCTCGTAAACGTGACCGAGGCCTGATACACCGAGTTCGTAGCGACATAGGCAAAGCCCTCGAGATTCGTCGCCGCGGCGTTGCCGTCGATGATCGAAGAGCCGCCGGGACATGCGGCATTGTTGAGCCCGATGATCGTGCTTTGGATCAGCATGTTGGAAAGCGAAAACAGCATACCCTGCACGCCCGCGGGCAGACCGTCGCGGATGATTTCCTTCATGGCGCCGCGATCGATGCGCAGTTTCTTCAGCTCCAGCCGACACCATCCGGGATCACGCATCAGCACGATGCCGAGAAGAATGACGTTCGCGGCGTTGGCGATTACCGTTGCATACGCCACGCCGTCGACCGAACGATGCAGAACGAGCACGAAGAACAGATTCATGCAGACGTTCAGAAGCCCCGTGCCGGTCAGAATGAACAGCGGCGTACGCGTGTCGCCCTTTGCGCGAAGGATCGCGATCATATAGTTGGATACCGCAAGAAACGGAGCGCCTGCAAAATAGATGCATGTGTAAAGCGTTGCGAGTTCGAGCACATGTCCCTCGTCGCCGAGCAGTTTCAGGATCGGTCGGTTGACGAGAAGTCCCACGCCTGCGCAGATCGCGCCGAACAGCGCCGCCATCACCAGCGAGGTATGCACCGAAGCGCTTGTCGCTTCCCGATCGGCGCGGCCGATATTTCTTGCCACGACAACGTTCGTGCCGATCGCAAAGCCGGAAAAGATGTTCAGAATGAAATTGATCATCGCGCCGCAGGTACCGATCGATCCGATCGCACCTTCCACGCCCGACATGCCCGCAATGATCATGTCCGCCGCGGAATACAGCATCTGCAGCAGATTTGTCAGCATCAGCGGCAGCGCAAACAGAAAGACCTTGCCGAGCAGAGGTCCTTCCAGCATATTCATATCCCTTGATTTTGCGAACGATTTCATGTGTTTCCTTTATACGACCGAAAGATAAGGCGTTGCGTTGAGATCGAGCCCGTCGCGGTGCCCTTTCATCAGCAGATAGTATCCGGCGCTGCCGATCATCGCGGCGTTGTCGGTGCAGTATTTAAAATCGGGGCAGCAGAAGCGAATGCCCTTTTTCTGCGACTTTCGCGCAAGCATATTGCGCAGCGCGGCGTTTGCCGAAACGCCGCCCGCAAGCGCAAGCGTATCGGAGGCGGCGCGGACCGCTTTGTCCGAAAGGATCGAGATCACCTCGTACTGGAAGCTTGCCGCAACGTCCGCGCGATTGATCGTTTCGCCGCGCTGCTCCGACGTATGCAGCACGTTGATGACCGCGGTCTTCAACCCCGAAAAGCTCATATCATACTCGTCTTCGCGTTCGTTGAACGCGGAACGGAAGCGGATCGCCTTCGGATCGCCGTCCTTCGCGAGTTTTTCAAGCTCCGGACCGCCCGGATAGGGCAGCCCCAGCACGCGCGCGACCTTGTCGAACGCCTCGCCCGCCGCATCGTCGCGCGTGCGGCCGATCAGCGTGCAGCGATCATAGTCCTCAACGCGCACGATATGGCTGTGCCCGCCGGACGCGATCAGGCAGGTGAACGGCGGTTCCAGGTCCGGAAACGTCAGATAGTTCGCGGCGATGTGCCCGAGAATGTGGTTCGTGCCGATCAGCGGCAGATCATGCGACAGCGCGAGCCCCTTTGCATAGCTGACGCCGACCAGAAGCGCACCGACCAGACCCGGTCCGCAGGTGACCGCGATCGCGTCGATGTCCTGCAGCGTCATGTCCGCATCGGTCAGCGCCGCTTCGACGACCGCGCCGATCCGTTCCACATGGTTGCGGCTTGCCAGTTCCGGCACGACGCCGCCGTATTTTCTGTGCAGCGGGATCTGCGTATGCACCGTGTTCGACAGCACCTCGCGCCCGTTGCGCACGATCGCGCACGCCGTTTCATCGCACGAGGATTCGATCGCGAGCACCGTCGCGCGTCCCGACGCGATCAGAGCGTCCTGTTTCTCTTTTGCCCGTTGTTCGTAGCTCATTCCTCTTGCTCTTTCTCTTCCTCCGGTTCCTCTGCCGGTTCTTCATCCGGCGCTTCCCCGCGCAGTTCGATCGTCGGTTCCTGCAGCTGTTCCGGTTCTTCTTTCGCAGGAACCGGTTCCGCTTGCGTCGGCTCCGGATCGGGAGCATCCTCGCGCAATTCGATCGTCGGCTCCTGCCGTTCCTCCTTCACGCGTTTCTGTTCCTCATACAGCGGCAATCCCGCCTCGGCGCGGCGCTTCAGCTCTTCCCGCTTGCTGACCGGCGCGTTCTGCAGCTGATGCGCAAGGACCAGGTTCGGTCCGTCGACGACGACCGGCTCGTTCGTATCGCGCTCGACGGTGACGATGTCCGCCACGGCTTCCGTGACCTTTCTGCTGCCGGCGAAACGAATCAGCAGCCCGATCAGCAGCGCAAGCACGATCTCCGCGATCACAAAGATCGCGCAGCGCATCACGAGTCCCGGGAAGATCGGCATCAGCATTTTAACCATCAGACTGTCGCTCGAAAGCACCCAGTTCAGTTCGTTCATCGCCGCAGGCGTTGCACCCGCCGCCAGATACTGGAACAGCGAGCCCGGGAAGATGATAAAGTGGAATACGGTCCAGAAACTCTGGAAATTCATGATCGCCCACGCGCCGAAGAACACCAGCACGCCGCCGAAAATGCCCGCGCCCCAAATCACGCCGGAGCCGATCACGGCGCGCTTTTTGCCGCGATCGGGCAGGATCGCCCCGACCGTCAGAAGCACGACGCCGACGAGCAGCGCATAACGCGAAAACGAAACGAGTCCGAGCCACAGCGATTGGACCTCCGCCATGTGCACGACTTCCTTTTCGTGATAAAAGATATCTTCGAGATCAGCGCCGTTGACGCGCGCGCCGAAGCGGATGTTGTCGCGCTCGCCGCGCATATAATCGAGCAGGGCGTCCGTCGCCGCCGAAAGGTCCGGCGTGCTCATGCCCATCAGCTCGCTGACGTTCTGCTTCTCATATTCATCCTCGATGAACTCGGAGTCGCGCAGAACAAACGAGACCGAGATGAACGCAACCGCAAAGATCAGCAGCAGCGTTCCGATGATGACGCACAGTTTTCCGATTGTGTTACGCATGGTTCCTCCCTCAGCGGTAAAACGCATTGCCGCCGACAAATTCGCGCAGAATGCTTGTGGGCGGGATCTCGTCCTCGACCGCCGCATCCTGGATATAGTTCAAAAACTTGATCGTGCCGATGACCTCGTCATAGCAGGGGCTTGACGATTCGACCGCCTGCAGCAGCGGATACAGATGCTTTTTCAGCACCGCCAGCTCGTACACGAGCGTCGTGTTCATGATCTCGTCCGCACTCTCCTGATACGGGAAGATCCAGCGCTGTTCCCCGCGCTTCACGCTCTCCCACATGCCGAGCGTTCGCTCGATCGTAGCGCCGCGCGTTTCGTAATCGCGCATCATGCGCCGCAGAAGCCGCACGTCCGTGGTCGGGATGCGGTTATGGTCGTCGAGATTCAGCGTCGCAAGCGCCGATACATAAAGCTTGAAGATCAGCCGCTTGTCGATGCGCGGCGTCAGCAGCATCGGATTCAGCGCATGCAATCCTTCGATGATCAGCACCGCGTTCTCCCGAAGCTGCACGTAATGTCCGATCATCTGCCGCGTGCCGGTCTTGAAATCGAAGTGCGGGATCTCCACGCGCTTTCCTTCCAGCAGCGCTTCCAGATCCTCGTTGAACTGCGGCACGTCGATCATATTGATGTGCTCGTAATCGAACTCGCCGTTCTCGTCCGGCTGAATCAGCGAGCGGTCGATGTAGTAATCGTCGAGCGACAGCAGGATCGGCGTCTTGCCGAGCACGCGCAGCTGCGTCGCCACACGGTTCGCGCTCGTCGTCTTGCCGGAACTCGAAGGGCCCGCGATCAGCACCGCGCGCGCGCCGCGGTTGACGATCTCGGTAGCGATCTCCGCAAAGCGGCGCTCGTGCAGCGCTTCGTTGACCCGGATCAGCTCGCGCACGGAGCCGTCCTCGACCATCGCATTGAGGTCCGCAACGCAGCGACAGTGCATCAGATCCGTCCAGCGGTCCGTCGTGGCGAAAGCCTTCGAAAGATTCGGCTGATAGACATAGCGCGTCGCGATGTCGGCATCCTGCGTCGACGGACGCAGCAAAAACAGCCCGCCGTTTCTGTGCTGCAGGTCAAACACGCTCGCATACGCGGTCGACGGACACATCTCGCCGTAGAAATAGTCCGCATAATCCTCATGCACATAGACGTCGAAATAGGTGAACCGGCGCCACTTCAGCAGCCGCACCTTGTCCTCCTGCCCGTCCTGTTCGAACAGGCGGATCGCATCCGCAATACTGAGACGCTTGCGGATCAGCGGATAGTCCGCCTGCACGATCTCGCGCATCTTCGCGCGCACCGCCTCCACATCGTCCTGCGAGAACGGCAGCTCCGGCATATCGACCGAAATGTCAATCCCTGCGCCGATCGCATAGTTGACCTTCGTCTTTGCATGCGGGAACAGTTCGCGCATGGCAAGAAAGAACACGTACAGCATCGTGCGCTCATAGATCGCTTTGCCGCGCGTCTCCGAGTAGCGGATCAGTTTGATATCGCCGTTGCTCTTGCGGATCGCTTTGCGCATGCGCAGCGTCGTCGGCGCTTCGTTCTGCTCTCCTTCCGGTACGGCATCGACGGATGCTCCGCCCTGTTCCTTCTGCCGCATCGGAATATAGTTGAGCGTAAATACCTCGCCCGCGATATCCGCCGCCAGAGGCCGTGTTTTTAAGCTGTCGGTATCCAGTCCGAGGCGCTTGACCATCGAAAGCAGCGATTCGTCCGCTTTTGCTTCGACCGGACGTCCGTCGATGATGATTTGCATAATGGTACCCCCAAAAATCGATCAGATGGAACCGGAACGCCCCTTCGCCCGAAAGGCCGTCCACACGGACGGCACGTCCCGTGTACGCGCCTTATCCGCATTCCTATGGACAAATATCCACTTTGCATTATAGCAGAGAAGCACCGGCTTTGCCACAATTCGCCCTTGACGTTTGCACAAAGTTCACATATAATAAACGGGTAAAAGGGAGTAGCCGACGCGAAGCGTGATCTGCGGCGTCAGCACGGGCATCCGCCCCGCTGCCGATCTGAATGTGCGAGACTTTTATGCATCCTATTTTTGTATGCATAGAGGTCTGTTTTTTTTACTTCTGTGCGGAAAGGAAAGGTAGTCTATGTCATTTTCTGTCCCCGATTCTCTGTTTTGGACCATCGTGCTGTTCGCAGTCGGGCTTGTGCTCATCTGCGTGGCGGGCGATAAATTCGTCGACGCCGCGGTTGCGATCGCAAAGCGGCTGAAGATCCCCGAGATCGTCGTCGGCGCGACGATCGTGTCGCTCGGCACCACGCTGCCGGAGATCCTTGTCTCCACCACGGCGGCGGTCGGCGCGGCGCAGTCGCCCGAAATCAGCGTTGGCAACGCGCTCGGCAGCATCATCTGCAACACGGCGCTGATCGCCGGCATCGGTCAGTTGATCCGTCCGACCAAGACGGTCAAGTCGAAATCGGTCGGATGGCGCATGATCTACTTTGTCGCGACGATCGTCGTGCTGTTCGTCACGGTTCTCTTGAGTCCTGCGCGCAGCGACGGCTTCGTCGGCACGGTCATGCGCTGGGTCGGCATCGCGCTGATCCTCGGCTTCTGCCTGTATGCATTCCTTTCCATCAAGCTGAAGGACAGCGACGGCGTTGAGGAACTCGACGAAACCGAAAAGATCATGCCGCTGTGGGCGGCGCTGCTGATCCTGGTCGTGTCCGCCGCGGGATTGTTCGCGGGGGCAAATCTGCTCGTGGAAAACGGTCAGCTTCTGGCAAGACGGCTCGGCGTTTCGGAACGCGTCATTGCGGTCACGATGATCGCGCTCGGCACTTCGCTGCCGGAGCTGGTCACCACCGTCACCTCTGCGATCAAGGGCCGCGAGGACGTGGGGCTCGGCAACATCATCGGTGCGAACCTGTTCAACATGCTGCTCGTCATCGGACTGCCCTCCGCGATCACCGGCGACGTTGCGTTCACAAAGTCCGCGCTGTTCCTCGATCTGCCGCTGGCGCTGCTCGCCATGGTCAGCTACTCCCATCTGCAGGTCTACCGCCGGCAGGCCGGCTACGACGTGGTGCACACCTACC
>ONMC01000025.1 GCA_900318745.1 uncultured Eubacteriales bacterium | reverse complement strand
TTGATAAAATATAATTGTTCAAAATATTTAACAGGAGGCAAATATGGAATACGATGACCGGGAACGGATGAGGCTGGACCGTCAGCTTTGCTTCCCGCTGTATGCCGCCGCAAGGAACGTAACGAACCTGTACACGCCCCATCTGAAGCCGCTGGGACTGACCTATACGCAGTATCTGGTTTTTCTGGTGCTTTGGGAGAAGGACGGGATCACGGTCGGAGAGATCTGCAGAAAACTGATGCTGGACAACGGAACGCTTTCCCCGCTTCTCAAAAAGATGGAGCAGGAGGGCTATGTGGACCGGCAGCGCAGCCGCGAGGACGAGCGCGTCGTCGTGATCACGCTGACCGACAAAGGCAGGCAGCTGCAAAGCCGGGTCAGGGACGTTCCCCGGGCGGTCGCGGGCTGTATCGACCTGCCTCCCGAAAAGGCACAGATGCTGTACGATCTGCTGTATGAACTGTTGGCAAACCAAGACAAAACGGAACAAGCGAAAGGAGAAACACTATGAAAAGCATCTATGATTTTATCGTCAAGGACAGAAAAGGAAACGACGTTGCGCTTTCCGAGTACAAGGGCAAGGTCCTTTTGATCGTCAACACGGCGACCGGCTGCGGCTTTACCCCGCACTATGAGCCGCTCGAGGCGATGTACAAAGAGTTCCGCGACAGAGGGTTCGAGATCCTCGACTTCCCCTGCAACCAGTTTGCCAACCAGGCGCCCGGCAGCGAGGACGAGATCCATTCGTTCTGCACGCTGAAGTTCGGCACGGAGTTCCCGCAGTTTAAGAAGATCGACGTCAACGGCGAAACCGCCGATCCGCTGTTTGCCTATCTCGCGACGGAAAAGCCGTTCCAGGGATTCGGAAAAGGCATCAAGAACGCGATGCTCGAGAAGTTCTCGAACATGAACAACAAGACGTTCGGCGACAAGGCATACATCAGATGGAACTTCACCAAGTTTCTGATCGACCGCGAAGGCAGGATCGTCGCGCGGTTTGAGCCGACCGTCGATATGGCGGACGTCAAAAAGGCAGTCGAAGAGCAGCTGTAAGGAGATCGTATGAAGGAGAATGAAACGGCAGACATCACCGAGGTCGCCGCAAACCGGGAAAAAACCATCGTCAGAACAAGCATCGTCGGAATCCTGACAAACGTGCTGCTCGTCGCCTTCAAGGCGGCGGTCGGGCTCGCTTCACATTCCATCGCAGTCATACTCGACGCGGTCAACAATCTGTCGGACGCGCTTTCCTCCGTGGTCACGATCATCGGCGCAAAGCTCGGCGCGAAGCTGCCGGACAAAAAGCATCCGCTCGGCTACGGCAGGATCGAGTATCTGAGCTCCATGATCGTCGCCGCGCTCGTTCTGTACGCCGGCATCACGTCACTGGTCGAGTCCGTCAAGAAGATCATCCATCCGGAGGCGGCGGATTACAGCACGGTTTCGCTGATCATCATTGCCGTTGCGATCCTTGTGAAGCTCGGCCTCGGTCTGTATGTGAAAAAGCAGGGCAAAAAGGTGCATTCCGGTGCGCTCGAAGCGTCCGGCTCCGACGCGCTGTTCGACGCGATCCTGTCCGCATCCGTTCTCGTCAGCGCGGTCGTATACCTGATCTGGCACATTTCGCTTGAAGCATACGTCGGCGTGGTGATCTCCGGCTTCATCATCAAGGCGGGCATCGAAATGCTGATCGAGACGCTGAACGACATCATCGGCAAGCGGGAAGACGCGGAGACCACGACGGCGCTCAAACAGATCGTCTGCGAGGAAGAAGCCGTTCTGGGCGCGTACGACGTGACGCTGTTCAATTACGGTCCGAACAGGAATTACGGCTCGGTGCACATCGAGCTTGCGGATACGCTGACCGTTGACGAAGTCGACCGCATTACGCGGCGCATCCAGCACAACGTATTTACAAAGACCGGCGTCATCCTGACCGGCATCGGTGTTTACTCATTCAACACGTCGAACGACGAAGCCGCCGAGATCCGCAATGCGATTCAGCGAACGGTGCTTTCGCACGACTGGGCGCTGCAGATGCACGGATTCTATGTCGATACGGAAAAGAAGTCGATCCGCTTCGACGTCGTCATCAGCTTCGATATCGACCGCAAGGAAGCGCTTGAAACCCTGTATCGCGAGGTCGGCGCGCTGTATCCGGACTACGAGCTTCTGATCGTTCCGGACGTCGACATCACCGATTGACCGTTTTGAAGAAACGCAAAAGCGTCTGCCGTAGAAGCGGCAGGCGCTTTTCTTTTGTTATGGATCCTTCGTTTCGCCGAAGTTTCTTTACCGCTCTTCGCGGAAGTACGCAAGTCCCAGGCTCTGCGGCGGCTGATCCTCGCGCTTTTTGCGCAGCGAGACGATGATCAGTACGAGCAGGGTGACGACGTAAGGGATCAGCGTATACAATTCCTTGATGCCGATCGGCGGATTCAGGTGGTCGCTCAGGATCAGCAGTGCGCCGAACATGATCGAAGCGAAGATGCTGACGCCCGGACGCCATGCGGTGAAGATGACCAGTGCGATCGCGAGCCAGCCGATCTGATCGATCCTCGGTTCGGACCAGGTGCCGTGCGCGCACTCCATCACGAAACACAGTCCGCCGAGACCGGCGATCATGCTGCCGATGATGGTCGCAAGGTACTTATACCGCGTGACGTTGATGCCCGCCGCGTCCGCCGTTGCCGGATTTTCGCCGACCGCGCGAAGCTGCATGCCTGCGCGCGTATAGCGCAGGAACAGCGCGACCAGGATCGCGATCACGATGCCGGTATACGCCAGCCAGCCGGGCACGTTGCCGTTGCTGAAATACTTGACCGTTTCCGTGATGGTGATGCTCGCGACTCCCGCGGACTGCGCGTGCGTGATCTTGATCAGCGAGCCGCCGAGGAACTGCGCAATGCCGGTGCCGAAGATCGTCATCGAAAGACCGGTGACGTTCTGGTTCGCGCGAAGCGTGACCGTCAGGAAGCAGTACAGAAGCCCCATCAGGAACGATCCGACCAGACAGCAGAGCAACGGGATCAGCACCGCGAGGAAGCCGTTCATCTGCGCGGCGCTGCCTGAGTGTTCATAGAGGAACGCGCCGGAAACGCCTGCGATCGCGCCGACAAACATGATACCCGGAATACCGAGGTTCAGGTTGCCGGATTTCTCGGTCAGGATCTCGCCCGTGCTGCCGTACAGCAGCGGCATCGCCTGCATGATCGCGCGGGGAATGAAGCTGGCTAAAAATCCAATCAAAACAGTAAAGAAAGTCCCTGATTCTGTCATGCTGCACCCCCCCTTCAGCCTTCCAAACCCGCAGACGCATGCTTTTTGCGTGCAATACGCACTTTTCTGCGGATGGAGATAATCAGCATAATCAATCCTGATAACCAAACCGCAAAACCGATAATCAACAATACAATTGCGATCACAAGCAGCGGAATGATATAGAACACAGATAACAAGCCACCGCCGATATGCAACAGTACCGTACCAACAATCAAAAAGAAGATCGCCGGCTTGAAAGATGCGCGGTAACGCGTGACGGTTACTTTATAGTTGATGAAGAACTCGCAGCCGATGATGAAGAACAGGATGATGCTCATCAGCATGTTCGCAAAGTTCTTGTCGAGGCTGACGCCGTCAGGCATCACGACTTCTTTCGCGCCGAACTGCATGAACACCAGCAGCAGCGATGAGAAGATCATGCCGAACGGGTTGAACTGCGACATCCACGAAACCATGACGGCGGTATAGCCGCGTCCGTCGACGACGTCGTGCGAAACCGTGCCTTCCGCGGCGACGATCAGAAACCCGACCAGACCGCAAAGCGCGCCGGACAGGATCATTGTGCGCACGATGACGCGGTTGACCTTGATGCCCGCATAGCTTGCGGTGCGCTCGCTTTCGCCGACGACGGCGATCTCATATCCGTGCTTGCTGTACTTGAGGTACACGAACAGCAGGACCGTCAGCACGCCGATGCAGATGATCGGAAACAGATACTGCGTACCGGATTGATCGGCGATCTTTGCAAAGGTCCCGATGCCGACCGATTGGAAACCCGAGTTGATTGTTCCGACGGACGTGCCGTTCGACGACCACTGAAGCAGTTTCGGGAACTCGCGGTATGCGATCATGAACTTGACAATCTGCATCGCGACGTAGTTCATCATCAGCGTAAACAGCGTCTCGTTCGTGTTCCAGCGTGATTTGAAGAATGCCGGCAAGAAGCCCCACAGAGCGCCGAACGCGAGCGCCGCGATCAGCATGCACGGGAACAGGATCAGGTTCTTCACCGTCATCGAAACCGAAGGATCGTTGAAGAACGGCATTCTGCCCGCATAGAACATGCAGGCCGCCGCGGCGAATGCGCCGATCAGCACCTGACCTTCCGCGCCGATGTTCCAGAATCGCATCTTAAACGCGGGTGTGACCGCCAGGGAAATGCCGAGCAGCATCGCCACGTAATAGACCGTCTTCCAGACCTTGCGCGGTGCGCCGAACGTGCCGTCGAACATGCTCCGAAGAACGGTGATCGGGTTCATTTTGGTGATCAGGATCGTGATGACTGCGCACAGAAGCAGTGCGATCAGGATCGCGATGCTGCGGATCATCCAGCGTTTCCACGCCGAAATGCCGTCGCGCTTTGCGATGTGGATCCCGAACGGGAGGATGAAACCGTTATTGTTCTTCATGCTCCGCCTCCTTCGTTTCGTTCGCGGTCTTTTGCGGTTCTCCCGTCTTGCGGAACTGCGTCATCATCAGACCGACCTGCTCCTTTGTAACCGAGCGCGCGTCGACGATGCCGGAGACCTGTCCGCCACACAGCACAAGGATGCGGTCGCACAGCTCAAGCAGCACGTCGAGGTCCTCGCCGACATAGATCACGGCGACGCCCTGCATTTTTTGCTCGGTCAGCAGATTGTAAATGGTGTAGGATGTATTGATGTCCAGACCGCGCACCGCGTACGCCGTCATCAGCACCGACGGCGACTGTTCGATCTCACGGCCGACCAGCACCTTCTGCACGTTGCCGCCCGACAGGCGCCGAAGCGGGATCTTGTCGACGTTGGGCGTGACGACCTCCAGGTCGTTGACGATCTTTTCCGCGAGTATTCTCGGGGATTGCTGATCGAGCAGCGGGCTCCTGCCCTTTCGATAGCTGCGAAGCATAACGTTCTGCGCGATCGTCATGCTGCCGACCAGACCCATGCCGAAGCGGTCCTCCGGAACGAACGACAGCAGCACGCCGGAACGGATGATCTTCAGCGGGTCCATACCGTTCAAAAGCTGTTCCTTGCCCGTTTTCGGATCAAAATACATGATGCGGCTTTCCGGTTCGATCGGCTGCAGTCCGGCGATCGCCTCCAGAAGTTCGCGCTGTCCGCTGCCCGCGATGCCCGCGATGCCGAGGATCTCTCCGCTGTTTGCCGTGAAGGATACGTCGTCGAGCCGCTTGACGCCCTCGACGTCCTTGACGGTCAGATGTTCGACCTTCAGACGCTCAGCGGTCTGCTGCGATTTCGGGCGATCGATGTTCAGACTGACCGCGCGTCCGACCATCATGTCGGTCAGGCTCTGCTGGTTGGCATTCGCAGTCAAAACGTCGCCGATATACTCGCCCTTACGCAGGATCGCCACACGGTCGGAAACTTCCAGAACCTCGTGCAGCTTATGCGTGATGATGATCAGCGATTTGCCGTCCTTCTGCATGTTGCGCATGACGGCAAAGAGCTTGTCGGTCTCCTGCGGGGTCAGCACCGCCGTCGGCTCGTCCAGGATCAGGATGTCCGCGCCGCGGTACAGGACCTTGATGATCTCGACCGTCTGCTTCTGCGAAACGGACATGTTGTAAACCTTCTGATTCGGATCGATCTCAAATCCGTAGCGCTCGCTGATCTCCTTGATCTTCTTCGCGGCGCGTTTCAGATTGAGCATGCCGGGCTCGTGAAGTCCGAGAATGATGTTTTCGGTCGCCGTGAACACGTCCACGAGCTTGAAATGCTGGTGAATCATGCCGATGCCGTACTCGAACGCATCCTTCGGCGACTTGATCGTGACCGGCTGATCATGGATATAAATCTGTCCCTCGTCCGGATAATAGATGCCGGACAGCATATTCATCAGCGTCGTCTTTCCGCTGCCGTTTTCGCCCAGCAGCGAAAGGATCTCGCCCTCATGCAGTTCCAGATTGATGCTCCGGTTGGCGATCACGCTGCCGAAATGCTTTGTGATGCCTTCCATCCTGACGGCGTTTTTGACTGCTTCCAAGGTCACCCATCCTTTCTTTCGAGTGAAAACACGCACCCGATGATATGATATTATATCATAGTCACACCCGTTTGTAAATTACAACGCGCGATCCGGACGGACATTTTTGCGCCGAAAACAAAAGATCGGGCTGCCGGATAGCAGCCCGATATGGTTGTTCGGATCAGAATGCGCTGTTCAGCAGCGTGATGCCGTCGATCGTGATATCGAAGTACGGTGCGCTGCGGAATTCGGACTCATGGAAGTAACCGTCCTTGATGACTTCGGTATCCGGAGTGAACGCGCTGTCGGTGTCAACGTCCGCCAGATAGCTGGTCAGCGTCTCGCCGCCCACGGTGAAGGTCGCGGTGTCAAACACATGGAGCGTACCCGCAACGAGCGCCGCCTTCGCTGCGTCGATCGCTGCCTGCGTGCCGTCTGCCGCAACGTCTGCGTTCAGCTCTGCGAGCTCAACGGAACCGGTCGCGATGGTGCCGGTCCAGTCTGCCGGGATCGCTTCGCCTGCAGCCGCTGCCTTGATCGCGTACTCGTAGTACGGCTCCCAGTTGATGCGGGACGAAATGATGTAGGTCTTCGGACCGACGGAGATGGTGCTGCCGTTGTAAGAGACGTTCGGAACGCCTGCGCTCTCACATGCGGACGGTGCGCCCATGGAGTCTGCGTGCTGGCTGATGAGTGCGCAGCCGTTGTTGATCAGCTTCACTGCGCCTTCCTTTTCGGCGGTCTCATCGTACCAAGAACCGGTGAAGGTAACTTCCATCGTTGCGCTCGGGCAAACGGAACGTGCGCCGAGGAAGAAGGAGGTGTAACCGGAAACAACTTCTGCATAGGTGAACGCGCCGACGTAGCCGATCTTTGCCTGTTCCGCAGTGATCGTGCCCGCCTCGATCATCTCGTTGAGCTTCATGCCCGCCGCGATGCCCGCGAGGTAACGGCCTTCATAGATCGCCGCAAATGCATTGTGGTAGTTCGGGAGATTCTCGGTGTGCGCCTTGGTGCCGGTGGAGTGGCAGAACTGCACATCGGGGAATTCCTTTGCCGCCTGAATCATGAAGTCCTCATGACCGAAGCTGTCCGCAAAGACGATCTTGCATCCTGCGTCCGCCATGTCGGCAGCCGTCTCATAGCATTCTTTGCCCTCGGGGATGTTCGTCTTGATGACGTAGTCCGTGATGCCGAGTTTCTCGCATGCCGCCTTCGCCGCATTGATGAAGTTCAGGTCGTAGGTCGAGTTTTCGTCATGCAGACAAATGAAGCCCACCTTGATGTCGAGCTTATCCGCGGGCTCTGCCTGACCCTGCTGTTCCGGATTGTTCTGTTCTGCGGGGGTCGCGGTGCAGGCAATCAGCGCCATGACCATCAGAAGACTCAGGACGATCGCAAAAAATCTCTTCATGTTTCCCTCCATAATCATTGTTTGATTTTGCTGTATGCCATCACATTTCTGTGCTGCAGCCGTCAGGAAAAATTCAATTATATTTTAACTGTTTTTAAAGCGCGCGTCAAGCAAAATACAACCTAATATTCCGATTCCGCGTAAAAAAACTCGGAAAGGCGGTCAAACGACCGCCTTTCCGTTTCTTATATGCGCGCAGCGTGCGAAAGCGCCGCAATCTCTTCCTCCGAAAGGATCCTCCATTCGCCCGGCTTCAGATCGCCGAGTTTCAACGGACCGTACGCTTCGCGCTTCAGCCGCAGCGTGCGGTGTCCGACCGCTTCGAGCATGCGTCGGATCTGCCGGTTGCGTCCTTCATGGATTGTGATCGAGAACGCGGTACCGCCGGTCGTGCTCCTGCGGATGTTCGCGATTTTTGCCGGTGCGGTGATCCCGTCCTCGAGCATGACGCCGTTCGTGAGCGTCGCGATCTCCGATGCGGAAAGCGTGCCGTCGCACACAACGCGATAGGTCTTTTCCACGCCGTAGCGCGGATGCGTCAGATGATTGCACAGTTCGCCGTCGTTGGTCAGCAGCAGAAGTCCCTCGGAATTGAGGTCGAGCCGACCGACGTTATACAGCCGGTACGGCAGCTCGGACACGAACGCCTGCACCGTCTTGCGTCCCGATTCATCGCTCGAAGTCGAAACCACGCCGCGCGGCTTATACAGCATCAGCACGATGCGCTTATGCTCCGGTCGGATGCGCTTGCCGTCTACAAGGACCACATCGCTCTCCTCCACCGACATGCCGATCACGGCAGGCGATCCGTTGACCGTCACCCTGCCGTTTTGAATCAGTTCCTCCGATGCGCGGCGCGACGCCACGCCGCAGTCCGCCATGTATTTTTGCAGCCGCATACAACCCCCGCGGTTCAGCCGTGATAGCATAAAACCGCCTTCCGAAAGATTTCGGGGAAACCGACCGTGTCCACGCTCTCCGCCGCGACGATCGGAACGGATCGGACCGCGCGTCCGTCCATCAGAAGCGTCGCCGTGCCGACCGCGTCGCCCGCATGCACCGGCGCTTCCAACGCGGGAAGCAGCGATACCTCGACGTCAAACGACTCGTCCCTGCCGATCTCCACCGTATACAGTATACAGGAAATCGGCACGGCAGACAATGCTTTTTTTGCACCGTTTTTGACCGGAATGATCCATTCGGTGCGGCGGTCCGCAAAAATTCTGGTCTCGAACCGCGCGAACCCGTCGTCGAGCATGGCTTTTGCCGTGTCCCACATCGCAGAGCAGTTGAGCACGGCGCCGACGAGTTTCATGTCGCCGCGCTCCGCCGCAAACGCCAGGCACTTTCCCGCCGCTTTCGTATAACCCGTTTTGACGCCGACGCCGCCTTCGTATTCCCACAGCAAGCGGTTCTTGTTCTTCCACGTGCGCAGCGTATCCCCGTGCGATTCGTAATACTGCGTTTTGACGATCCCGGAAAAGACCGGATCGTCGAGCGCCGCCGCGGCGAGCAGGCACAGATCATGTGCGCTCGTATAATGCGCCGCGTCGTGCAGCCCGTTCGGGTTCGCAAAATGCGTGTCGGCAAGCGACAGCGCGCCCGCCTTTTCGTTCATACGCTCGACAAACGCCTCGACGCTGCCGTCCAGAAAGCATGCGATCGCAACCGCGGCGTCGTTTCCGGAACGCAGCATCAGTCCATAGACGAGATCGATCAGCTTCAGCGTCTCGCCCGCTTTGAGATACAGCGACGATCCCTCTGTCCCCTCCGCTTCGGGCACAACAGTCACGGTCTCGTCGAGCCGTTCCGACTCGATCGCAAGCAGCGCGGTCATGATCTTGGTCGTGCTCGCCATCGGCAGGCGGGCGTGCTCGTTCTGCGCTGCGATCACGCGTCCCGTGTTCGCTTCGATCAGATACGCCGCCTGCGCCGGGATCTCCTCCGCCTTCGCCCGGTTCGGCAGCAGAAGCAGCGCAGGGATCAGGATCGCAGCGAGCAGCGCTCTCACGGTTCCCCCTCCGTTTTCTGCCTGCGCATGCTCTCGATCGCTTCGCGGATCTCGTTCATCGCGGTCGGGATCAGCTGCACGAGGCGGTCCAGCGTGTTGTCGCAGTCTGCGTGCAGCAGCGTCGCCTGTCCGCCCTGCATATACAGGAACGCCTTCGGCGTGATCGAGACGCCGGCAACGCTTGCGCCGAGAAACGGGTATCGGTCCGCGTCCTGATCCGGCGCGCCCTTTCTTGCAACGGTCTGCGTCGGAAAATCTCCGCCGCCCGCAAAAAAGCCGAGCGAAACCTTTGATACCGGGATCAGCACCGCACCGCCCTCGCCGTAGATCGGATTTCCCACGATCGTGTTGACGTCGATGATGTTTTTGATCTCGCGCATCGTCGTCTGCAGAATGGTTTCAACTGGATGCATATTCGGTCCTCTTTTCTTTGGATTTACGGGTATTGTTTGCGTTTTCCGCCCGCGCTATACGCCGTGCGCGCCGGACCCCGTTCAGCGCATCGACCGGCAGAACGACCGCGCTGCCCGAAAGCGACAGACGGATCATCGGGACCTTAGCCGCGTGCACGCGCACGGTCCCCGCTTCCGCAATGCGCGGGATCAGCATCGACAGCGCGACGCCTAAGATCCCGGCGTACCACGTCGCGCGCGCCGGATCATCGCGGATCCCGAGCGAGACGGACGCGTTCAGCTTTCGGATCCGGACGCCTTTTGCGATCCCTTCCGCGCCGCTATTGTTTTGCTTCAGAAGCGACGACCGTCTTTTTCCGATGCAAAGCGTGAAGTACGGACGGCTGAGCAGACAAACGCGCATCCGCAGCGGAATCGGAATGAGCCCGAGCACATAGATCTTCGCGTGTACGATCGCGCCGCGCACGCCGATGCGCGCACGCGCTTCGACGATCAGCGGCATCGAAACCAACAACACGAGAAACAGCAGCACGAACAGAACGATCAAAACCCACATATGCACAGCTTACCCGCCGCATCGTTTTTGCATACAAAAAAGGATCGTCCGAAGACGATCCTTTTTCGTATCAAACCGTCAAATGCAGCGACATGCGCGGTGCATTTGACTCCTTGCAGCCCGCGCCGCCCGGTGCATCTTTGATGCATAGGCGGGGGCTGAAAACCGGTCTGTTGAAAACCTGTTTTTCAACAGACCGAGGGCTCTGCCCTTATCGCATGCCCTTGTCGTACGGAATACCTTCCGCCTTCGGTGCGCGGGACTTCTTGGAGGTGAGGATCAGCAGGATCATCGTCACGATGTACGGAAGCATCGGATAGAGATAGGTGCTGACGCCTTCGAGGCCCTTGAACTCCGGCATGAACGGAATGCTCGATGCGTAGGAGCCGATGACCTTGAACAGTGCGAAGAACAGCGACGCGCCGAGGATCGACCACGGTTTCCAGTTGCCGAAGATCATGACCGCCAACGCGAGGAAGCCGTAACCTGCGACCGAGGACTGGAAGCCGGAACCTGCCGCCAGCGTGAACGCGAGACCGCCGATGCCGCCGAGGAAGCCGGAAATCAGCACGCCCGCATAACGCATCTTGAACACGTTGATGCCGACCGAAGCCGCCGCCTGCGGATGCTCGCCGCAGGAACGGAGTCTCAGACCGAACTTGGTCTTATAGAGCAGGACGACAGCGATCGCAAACAGCAGGACCGTCAGGAACGTGGTGAGATACATGTTCTTGAACAGAAGATTCTGCAGGAACGTATCCTTTGCCGCGATGCCGAACGTCTCCTGCGTGATGCGCGACCACGTCGGGATCAGGATCGTCGTCTGGCCCTGGCCCTGAACGACCCAGGTGAGAACGATTGCAAGCGCGGGCGCCAGCATGTTCAGCGCCGTACCGCCGATCGTCTGGTCTGCCTTCAGGTTGATGGATGCGAATGCGAGCAGGACGGCGAACGCCATGCCGCATACGCCGGAGAACAGTGTCGCGATCAGCATCGCAAGCTGCGAACCGAGCTGACCCGCCGTGACCGCCGGATCCAGCCAACGCATCATCAGACAGCCCATCAGAGCGCCGATGATCATGATACCTTCCAGAGCGATGTTGATGATACCGCTTCGTTCGGAGAACATACCGCCCATTGCGACCAACAGGAGCGGGACTGCAAATACGATGGTCGAACTGATGACATCTGCCAATACGTTCATGCTTTTTTACCCTCGCTTTCTGCGGGTTTATCTGCGTTGACGTTCGACTTGTCCAGACGGATGAACCGCGAGAGGATCGTCTTCGTCAACAGAGCGAATGCGCTCAGGTAGATGATGACCGCAATGATGATATCGATCATTTCCTTCGCGTAGGTAGGCTGCAGCGATTCACCGCCGACCTGGATGTAGGAAATGAACAGCGCCGAGAAGATCGTGCCGATCGGGTTGGACGTTGCGAGCAATGCAACGGAGATGCCGTTGAAGCCCATCGCCAGCAGCGTCTTCTGGATCGTGTAATCCGCGGTGCCGGCGAGGTAGTAAAGACCGCCGCCGAGACCCGCAAGCGCGCCGGAGATGACCATCGAAAGCACGATGTTGCGCTTTGCGTTGATGCCGGCATAGATGCTCGCGTTCTTGTTGTAGCCGCACGCCTTCAGCTCATAGCCGAACGTCGTACGGTTCAGGATGACCCACATCACGATCGCAACCAGCGCCGCGATGAAGATGCTGATGTTCATGTAGTTCGAATCGAACAGCGTGTCGAGACCCATCTTCGGGATCATCGCCTTCGGGTTTGCATAGGACAGCGCCGCGGTGCGGTCCTTGATCGGGCTCGAAACCCACGCGACCGGCAGCATGATCAGCTTGCCGCCCTTCTTCAGGTTCATGCATAAGAGGTTGACCGCCATCATGCCGATCCAGTTGAACATGATCGAGGTGATGACCTCGTTGACGTTGAACAGGGATTTGAACAGACCCGGGAAGAAGCCCCAGATCGCGCCCGCAACGACGGATGCCAGCAGGCAGACCCACCAGGGCATCTGGAAGATGATCGCGCATGCCAGCGCACAGAACGCGCCGACCGTGTACTGACCGGAAGCACCGATGTTGAAAAGACCGGTTTTGAATGCGAACGCAACCGCAAGACCGGTCATGATCAGCGGCGCCGCCTGATACAGCACCTTCGCAAACTTCGGCGCGCTTGAGACGCCTGCCGTCAGCAGCTCGCCGAACTTCGGAAACGCCTGCGCCGGATTGACGATGATCAGCAGCAGGAGACCGAACAACAAGCCGACGAGGATCGAGATAACGGAAGAGAGTACGCTGATAAGTCCTTTTTTCATGCCTGCTCACCCTCCTTTTCCTGACCTTGTGTGCCTACGCCGACTTCACGATACATGTTCTTCGCGCCTGCCATATACAGACCCAGTTCTTCGACCGTGACTTCCTTCGGATTGAATTCGCCGACGATCTCGCCTTCGTACATAACGAGGATACGATCCGGCACGCTCATGACCTCTTCGAGTTCGAGGGAAACCAGCAGAACCGCCTTGCCCGCGTCGCGCTGCGCGACGAGCTGCTTATGAACGCCTTCGATTGCGCCGACGTCGAGACCTCTGGTCGGCTGCACCGCCACGAGAAGCTCGGGGTTCTTGTCGATCTCACGCGCGACGATCGCCTTTTGCTGGTTGCCGCCGGACATGGAACGCGCGGTCGTGACCGGGCCCTGACCGGAGCGGATGTCGTATTCTTTGATCAGCTTGTCTGCGTACTTGCGCACTTCCTTGCCGCGGATGAATCCGGCCTTCTGGAACGCGGGCTCCCAATAGCGCTGCAGAACAAGGTTCTGCTCGAGCGAAAAGTCGAGCACGAGACCGTGCTTATGACGGTCCTCCGGAATGTGGCTCATGCCGAGCTTCGAGCGATCGCGGATCTTCGCCTTCGTGATGTCCTTTCCGCACAGCGTGATCTTGCCGTGCGACATCTTATCGAGACCGGTCAGCGCGTATACAAACTGCGTCTGACCGTTGCCCTCGATACCGGCGAGACAGACGATCTCGCCCGCGTGCACCTGGAAGCTGACGTCCTTGACCGCATTGTTCGAATGAAGTTTCGAAGGAACCGTGACGTTCTGCACATCGAGTACGACGTCGCCGAGATGCTGTTCGCCTTTTGCCACTTCAAATTCAACGTCGCGACCGACCATCATGCGGGAAAGTTCTTCTTTGGTCGTGTTTTTGATATCGACCGTGCCCATGTACTTGCCCTTGCGAAGAACGGTGCAGCGGTCTGCGACCGCCATGATCTCATTGAGCTTATGCGTAATAAACAGGATGGACTTGCCTTCCTTCGTGAAGTTGCGCATGATCTCCATGAGTTCGTCGATTTCCTGCGGCGTCAGAACCGCCGTCGGTTCGTCGAAGATCAGGATGTCGTTGTCGCGGTACAGCATTTTCAGGATCTCAACGCGCTGCTGCATGCCGACCGAAATGTCTTCGATCTTCGCGTCCGGATCTACCTGCAGACCGTACTTTTCCGACAGCTCCAAAACTTTTTTGCGGGCTTCCGCTTTTTTCAGGAATCCCATTTTGTTCGGCTCTGCGCCGAGAATGATGTTATCGAGCACGGTGAAGATCTCGACCAGCTTAAAGTGCTGGTGCACCATGCCGATATGCAACGCGTTTGCGTCGTTCGGGTTGTTGATCTTGACGACCTTTCCATCCTTTTTGATGGTGCCGGCCTCCGGCTGGTACAGGCCGAACAACACGCTCATCAGCGTGGATTTGCCGGCGCCGTTCTCGCCCAAAAGCGCGTGGACTTCGCCGTGCTTCAGCTGCAGCGTAATATTGTCGTTCGCCTTGATGCCGGGGAACTCTTTGGTGATATTTAGCATCTCAATTACGTATTCGCTCATGCTGTCCCCCACTTCCGTTTGAATTTGAATAAGAGAAAGGGCCGGGCTTTACGCCCAGCCCTTCAGGTTCGATATAAAGCTATCGATTGAGCTTATGCGTTGTAATCAACCGCAATTGCAACGGTCGGTTCAACATCGGTTGCATTGGAGATCGTGATCTCGCCGCTCTTAACCTTCTCGAAGAGTGCATTGTACTCGTCGACGGTGAAGGTGGACAGTCTCCAGGAACCTTCTGCGGTGGGCAGACCGACGCAATCATCAGCTGCGCCGAGAACAGCGGTCTTGCCTGCGTAATCCGCGGACCACTTGCCGTTGTTCGCCTTGAGGTCTTCAAGTGCGAGGACGACGGAGTTGGTGAGGCCCTTCATTGCGGAAGTGATGATGCACTCGGATTCTGCGCTCTGGTCGACGTCAACGCCGATGACCTTGCCGTTCGCTTCGGTCGCCGCCGCAACTGCGCTCAGATAGATGCCGCCGCCGCATGCGAACACGACTTCGGTACCGTCGGTGAACCAGCCTGCCATCTTGATCTTGATATCGTCCGTCGGAGCAAAGCCGCCGCAATACCAATACTTCACAGAGATCTGATCTGCAACACCCATTTCCTCAGCTGCTGCGTTTGCGCCCTGCACGAAGCCGTAGCCGTAACGGACAACTGCCGGAACTGCCATGCCGCCCAGGAAGCCGAGCTTGGTGTAGCCATCCTTAACAGCCGCATAACCTGCGAAGAAGCCGGCCTGCTCTTCCTGATAAAGGATGTTGTGCGCGTTCTCAGCGGTCTTGTAAGTTGCATAGTCCGCAGAGTGGGGT
>ONMC01000035.1:671-13479 GCA_900318745.1 uncultured Eubacteriales bacterium | reverse complement strand
GACCGCGCCGGATCCTTCGAGCACGATGCCGTCCACGGGGATGCTTTCGCCGGGGCGAACGGCAAAGATGTCGCCGATCTGCACCGATTCGATCGGAACCTCCGTTTCAACGCCGTCGCGCACGAGCACGGCGGTCTTCGGCGCCAGCTTCATCAGCCCCTTCAGCGCGTCGGTCGTCTTTCCCTTCGAGCGCGCCTCGAGCATCTTGCCGACCGTAATCAGCGTCAGGATCATCGCCGCGGATTCAAAATAGAAGCGCATCATATAGTCCGTGACCGCCTCGCTGTCGCCGTCAACGACCGCGCGGGTCATGGCAAGCAGCACGCCGACGCTCCAGGCGAATGATACGAACGAGCCGAGCGCCACGAGCGTGTCCATGTTCGGCGCGCGGTGCAGGAGCGCTTTGAAACCGCTGATAAAGAATCGCTGATTGATGATCATGACCGCCGCCGAAAGCACGAGCTGCACCAGCCCCATCGCAACATGATTGCCTTCAAAGAAGCGCGGCAGCGGCCAGTTCCACATCATATGTCCCATCGAAACGTACATGAGCGGAAGCAGCAGCACGATCGATGCGATCAGACGTTTCAGAAGCGCCGGCGTTTCGCGGTCCTTCAAAGCGTCCGCCTCCGGCGCCGCCGCTTTGCTTTCGCCTTTTTTCGACGCGCCGTAGCCCGCGTTTTCGACCGCGGCAATGATCGCCGCGGGGCTTGCGCTGCCCTCGACGCCCATCGAATTGGTCAGCAGACTGACCGAACAGCCCGTTACGCCCTGCACGGCGCCGACCGCTTTTTCCACGCGCGCGGCACACGCCGCACAACTCATACCCGTTACGTTGTATTGGTCCATTCCGACTCCTTCATCCGGTTCCGCATCGCAGAGGCGCGGAGCCGTTCGGTTAAATCCTACTGTTTTACTCGTATATTATACGACACGTTGTTTTCTTTGTCAATCCGTTCGCGCTCTTCACGCGCCGTGCCTTTGATCGGCGGGATCGCATCGGTTTCTCCGTTCGATCGGCGCGCCTGCGGCCTGCCGAAGCGTTTGCTGTATGAATGATACCGCGGGAAAGGATCCGCGCGTATTTTTTTCAGAAGATTTCCGCTTTTCGGTTTGCGAACGGCGGCCGTTTCGTTTATAATAACCTTGTATGACGAAAGCAATGCTATGGATCCGGCAACGGGATCGCACAAACATCAGAGAGGTGAAACATGGATTACAGAACGCTGGGCAATACGGGACTGACGGTTTCCGTGATCGGCATGGGCTGCGAGGGCATGAACGAGGAGCAGTACGGGATGACGGCAAAGCTGTTCGACGCAGCGGAACGGCTCGGGATCAACTATTTCGATCTTTACGCGTCCGATCCGGAGCTGCGCCGTGCGATCGGCAATGCGCTGTCGGGCAGACGCGACCGGTTTATCATTCAATCGCATCTTTGCTCTGTCTGGAAGGACGGGCAGTACTGCCGCACGCGCGATCTTGAGGAAACGAAAAAAGGATTTGCGGAGCAGCTCTCGCTGTTAAAGACGGATCATATCGACGTCGGCATGATCCATTATTGCGACGCGATGGCGGATTGGGAGGAGATCGTTCACAACGGTATCCTCGACTATGCGCGCGAACTGAAAGCCGAGGGACGCATCCGCCATATCGGGCTCTCGAGCCATAACCCGCTCGTCGCGGAGCGCGCGGTCCTGGAGGGCGGCATCGAGGTGCTGATGTTCTCGGTCAATCCATGCTATGATCTGCAGCCCGCAAGCGAGGACGTGGAGCAGCTCTGGAACGACGATGCGTATGCAAACATGCTGGTCAATACGGATCCGGACCGGCAGCGGCTGTATGAAACCTGCGAGCGCATGGGCGTCGGTATCACGGTCATGAAGGCGTTCGCGGGCGGCGATCTCTTAAACGCCGAGCTTTCGCCGGCGGGCGTCGCGCTCACCGCGCACCAGTGCATTGCCTATGCGCTGTCGCGCCCCGCGGTGTCGGTCGTGCTCGCGGGAGCGCACACGGTCGAACAGCTTGAAGAAAGCGCGGCGTACTGCGATGCGGACGGGAAGGCACGCGACTATGCCGCGGCGCTGGCATCCTTTCCGCGCATCCGTTGGGAGGGGCACTGCATGTACTGCAGTCACTGCGCGCCGTGCCCAATGGAAATCAGCGTGGCGGACATCACGAAGTTTTTAAACCTTGCCGAAGCGCAGAGCACGGTACCGGAGACCGTGCGGGAGCACTACCGGTCGCTTGCGCATCATGCAGAGGAATGCATCGAATGCGGCAGCTGCGAGTCGCGCTGTCCGTTCGGCGTCGCGATCCGCGAGAACATGCAAAAAGCCGTTAAAGTATTCGGATACTGATCCGAGCTGCGAACCGCCCGCCTGTACGGGCGGTTCGTGCTTTGTATGCACTGTTCCGCCGCTTTTCGCATGAGCCGTCGGGGGATACGTTTGTATTTACGGACGGCTCTTTTATATGCCGGAAAAATATATTTTTTTCGCAATGGATTTTTTTGCTGCTGCGATGTCTCTATATATGTCGGGAGCAAGCATGACATTGCTTTCCGATCGGCGGATCGCTCGTTAAGGGCTGCTTGTCGGGTGATCGCGTCATGCGCGGCGGTTCGGCACTTCACACACCTTTTCATCCATACCCGGATCGCCGCGCCTTTTATGATTCATATTGCATCGCCGCGGGCACATCCGCGGCTTTCTTCTGCTTTCCGGAAATGACGGTTCGCATACATCCCCGTATGCCGCAGGCGAGAAAAACACGGTACGCGTCAGGCAGCGTACCGGAGAAGATCCTTAAGCGACGATGCGAATTTCGGAGCGCGGACGGATCTCTGCGGCTGCTGCGATCGCCGGCATGCCGGTTTTCTTCGCGCGGGGGTCCTTTTTCGGAAGATTCGGGAAAATACAGGTTGAAAAAGACGGATAAGTGTATTATGATGGACAGGTAATGAAAGCATTTTCCCTGTTTCAACATCATACACAGTCTGCACGGCTGTTGACCGAGGGCAAACCGTGGAAGGTCCTGGTCTCCTTTGCGACGCCGATCTTTTTAAGCCAGCTGTTTCAGCAGCTGTACAACACGGCGGACTCATGGATCGTCGGGAACTTTCTCGGCAAGGAAGCGCTGGCGGCGGTCAATTCCTCCGGCAGTCTCATTTATCTGCTGATCAGCTTCTTCGTCGGCGCATCGATGGGCGCCGGCGTGGTCATCTCGCGCTATTTCGGCGCGGGCGATCTCGAACGTGTCAGCAAGGCGGTGCATACGAACGTCGTGTTCTCGCTGATCTGCGGCGTTATCCTTTCGGTATTCGGCGTGATCATGACGCCGCATATTCTGCGGTGGATGGGCGTGCCGGACGACGTTCTGCCACGCTCGACGGAATATCTGCGCTATTATTTTCTCGGTTCGGTGCCGGTCGTGATGTACAATTCCATGAAAGGCGTGATGAACGCGGTCGGCGACAGCCGACGTCCGCTGTACTATCTGATCGTCTCGTCGGTGCTGAACGTCGTGCTCGACCTGCTGTTCGTCGGCGCGTTCGGCATGGGCGTCAGAGGCGCGGCGATCGCCACGGTGCTTTCGCAGACAGTCAGCGCGGTTCTGTGCCTGCTGCAGCTGACGCGCAAAGGAACGGTCTACCGTCTTGAATGGAAAAAAATGCGGATGGACGGCGAAAGCTTAAGGCAGATCATCAAATACGGTCTGCCGACCGGTGTACAAAACTCCGTGATCGGCTTTGCAAACGTGCTGGTGCAGACGAACATCAACAGCTTCGGTTCGGTTGCCATGGCGGCATGCGGCGCATATTCGCGCATCGAGGGATTTGTGTTCCTGCCGATCATGAGCTTCTCGATGGCACTGACGAGCTACATCGGACAAAACCTCGGCGCTTTGCAGTACGACCGCGCAAAACAGGGCGCGCGATTCGGCATCATCGCATCGGTGCTGATGGCGGAGGCAATCGGACTCGTCGTCTTCTTCTTCGGCGGGTTTTTCATCTCGACCTTCATCACGGACCAGGATCCCGCCGCGGTCGCCGAGATCATTGCGATCGGTTCGCGGCAGTTCCGCATCGAAGCGCTGTTCTATTTTCTGCTGGCGTTCTCGCACGCGGTCGCGGGCATCTGCCGCGGCGCGGGCAAGGCGATCGTGCCGATGCTCGTCATGCTGCTCGTGTGGTGTGTGATCCGGATCATCTATATCACGGTCGCCATGCGCATTTCGCATCAGATCGAGCTGCTGTTCGCCGCATATCCTTTGACATGGTTCATCAGCTCCGTCATCTATCTCATCTACTACAAAAAATCCGACTGGATCCACGGATTCGAACAATAACCATCACGCCCGACCGGCTCGAACGGCCGGGCTTTTTTGTATCGGAGGGAAACGGCGCGGGCTTGTATTTGTCCGTGCGACATGCTATATTGTTATATATAATCCGGAAAAGGAGGATCGGGAATGGAAGGATTGGCAAAGCTGAACAGCCCGGTCATGTACCTGATCTGCGGCGGCATCGTAGTGCTCGTTGCGATCATCTGCATGGTCTTCGCCGTGCGCGCCTATCGCGCGGGCAAGGCGATCGGGATCGATGTTTCCAAAATGAAGCGCGTGATCATTGCAAGCGCAACGTTTGCCGTTCTGCCGAGCGTGGGGATCCTGCTCGGCGTGATCGCGCTCTCCGGCAGTCTCGGCACGCCGTGGCCGTGGCTCAGATTGTCGGTCATCGGCGCGCTGCACTATGAGACGCAGGTCGCGGAGGCGGCCGCGGAAGCGGTCGGAATGGAGAAGCTTTCCGCGACGGCGATGACGGCGTCCGGCTTTTCCACGATCGCGCTTCTGATGAGCTTTTGCATCATCTGGGGCATGCTTCTGATGATCTTCAACGGCAAAGCGTATTCGACCAGGCTCGTGCTGCCGAAGTCCGGGACGGTCGAAACGAACGGGAAGAAGAAAAAACGGAACCTCAAAGCGTTCGGCGATACCGCGATGACCGCAATGTTCATCGGACTTGTGAGCGCGTACATTGCGAGCTATATCGGGCAGATCGTCTCCGCAAACGGATTGTTTACCTTCACGGGAAGCTGGCTTCCGCTTGCGGTCGCGTGCGTCGCGGCAATCGCAATGGCGGGATTTTTGCTCATCAAACAGAAGGCAAAGGCGGATTGGATCGACAGCTTTTCGATCGCCGGCAGCATGCTGATCGCAATGGCCGCCGCGATCTTCCTCGGCAGGCTCGCGTAGGAGGTGCGATATGGAACAGAATCACAAGCAATATGAAGCATACCTCCGTGCAACGCATACGCTCGGCCGCTGGCTGACGGTTCTCGTGCTCGTGCTGCTGCTTGCCGCGCCGTTCGCGATCGGGCTGTATCTCGGCGCGATGCCGAACCTCGGCGCCGCCGTCAAGGCGTTTTTAGGCGTCGGACTCGTGTACCTCGTCAGCGGGATCGTCGAATATCTGATCTATGTGCCGATGCTCGGCGCAGGCGGCAGCTATCTCGCGTTCATGACCGGAAACCTGATCAACATGAAGATCCCCTGCGCGATCAACGCGCGCGACATCGTCGGCGTCAAGTCCGGCACACCGGAAAACGAGATCATCGCAACGCTGTCGATCGCGACGTCCTCGCTTGTCACGATCCTCGTGCTTGCCACGGGCGTGATCTTGATGATCCCGCTGCAGCCGGTGCTGCAGTCGCCGACGCTGCAGCCCGCATTTGAAAACGTCGTGCCGGCGCTGTTCGGCGCGATGGCGTGCAAGTATTACCGCATGAACCGCACGGTCGCGCTGATCGTGCTTGCGGCGATGTCGCTGCTGTTCATTCTGGTGCCGTCGCTGATCGGATCGACCAGCATGATGGTCATTCCGAGCGGCGCATTGGCGATCGTTCTCGCATACCTTGCATTTCGCAGACAGCAAAAGACGGAGGGCAGCTTATGATCGCGCTGTACATCGCACTCGGGATCCTCGGCGTTCTGCTTCTTCTGATCCTGATCGCCGTGATCCGGACGCTGCTGACGCCGAAAAAGACCTCCGTATGGGAGCCGGAGCGCGATCCGGCGCGCGAGCGGGCGTATGCCGAAACGCTTGCGAAGATGGTGCGGTATGAAACCGTTTCGAAAAAGGGCGAGACGCAGCGCGAGAAGTTTCTGGGCTTTCACGCGATCCTTGCGGAACTGTTTCCGCTCGTGCATCGAAACCTCGAAAAGATCGAGATCGACGGCAGCCTGCTGTTTCACTGGAAGGGAAAGGCGAGCGACCGTCCGCTTGTGCTGATGGGGCATCAGGACGTCGTTCCCGCCGAGGGACGGTGGGAGCATCCGCCGTTTTCCGGCGATATCGAAAACGGCAGGATATGGGGACGCGGCAGCGCCGATACGAAATGCTCGGTGATGGCGTTCTTTCAGGCGGTTGAGGAGCTTTTGAAGGACGGATACGTGCCGGAACAGGACGTGTGGCTTTCCGCGTCGAATACCGAGGAGGTCGGCGGAGACGGCTGTCCGAAGCTGGTCGCAGAACTGAACCGCCGCGGCGTCAAGCCGTATCTGGTCAATGATGAGGGCGGTTCGATCGTGACCGAACCGATGTCGGGGATCAAGGGCAACTATGCGATGATCGGCGTGCTCGAAAAAGGACAGGGGAACCTGCTGATCTCGGCAAAGTCGAACGGCGGACACTCAAGCTATCCGCCGAAAAACTCCCCGATCGTGCGGCTCTCGAAGTTCGTGACGGAGCTTTCAAAACACAGCCCGATGCGCGCCGCGATGAACCGGCAGGCAAAGGAAATGTTCGAGGCGATGGCGCCGTACGGACCGTTTTATCTCCGGCTGCTGTTCGGAAACCTCTGGCTGTTCAAGCCCCTGCTTGTGAAGCTGATGCCTTCGATCTCACCGCAGGCGGCGGCGCTCCTGAAGACGACGGTCGCACCGACGATGCAGACCGGATCGGACGGCTGCAACGTGCTGCCGCAGGAGGCAACGCTGACGCTGAACCTGCGCTATATCCCGCATCAGGGCATGGGGGAGAGCAATGCCGCGATCGAACGGCTTGCGAAGAAGTATGATCTGGATGTATCGATCATCGACGCGTACGATTTCTGCGAGCCGGTCGACACCCGCACCGACGCGTACAAGCTCGTCGAGCAGGTGATCAAAGAGGTCTTCCCGAACCTTCCGTGCATTCCGTACGTCATGACGGGCGGCACGGACGCGAGGCATTATCAGGCGATCTGCAGCGCCTGCGTGCGCTTCTCGCCGGTGGTATACGGACCCGCGCAGATGAAGGGTATGCACGGGCTGAACGAATACCTTGACACTTACAGTCTGCCCGGCGCGGTCGATTATTACAAAACGCTGATCGACCGGAACCGCTGACCGCAGGAAGGAGAATCGATATGTATCTTGAGACGTTCACGCTGCCGATCGATCGCGAGGAGCGCATGATCGCTGCCCGCATGCGGGAAAACGGCGGCAGTCTCGGGTATATCGACAACATCTATCCGTGCGAGATCTTCCGTGCAAAGCAGTTCAAAGAGATCAATTTCACGCGCGTCACGATCCTGTACGGCGGCAACGGTTCCGGCAAGAGCACGCTGCTGAATCTCATTGCGGCAAAGCTCGGGCTCGGACGCGTTGCGCCGTTCAATTCAAGCGAGCTGTTCGAAACGTATGCGGAAAACTGCGGCTATGCATGCGGCACGGATGAGGACGGAACCCCCGCCCGCATCCCGCAGGGCAGCCGAATCATCACAAGCGACGACGTATTTGATTACATGCTCGCGGTGCGCAGCAACAATGCGGAGATCGGGGAAACGATCGAACAGGGCAAGGCAGAATACGCGCGCATCAAGTTCGGTGAAAACGTCGTGCTGCACAGCATGGACGATTACGAAGCGCTGCGGCTGCAGGTGCAATCACGCCGCAAAACGCTCTCGCGACGGAAGTTTCTGCGAGAATTTGCGGGAACCGAGATCAAGCTGAACAGCAACGGCGAAACAGCGCTGCAGTATTTCGAGGACAAACTGCAAAACGACACGCTGTACTGCCTGGATGAACCGGAGAACAGCATGTCGCCGAAAACGCAGCTGGAACTGATGAAGCTGTTGGAGCGAATGGCGCGGTACTGCGGGAGCCAGTTCATCATCGCCACGCATTCGCCGTTTCTTCTGGCGATGTCCGGCGCGCGCATCTACGACCTCGACGCCTCCCCCGTCGCCATCAAAAACTGGTGGGAACTTGAGAACACCCGCATCTATTACGAATTCTTCAAACAATACCGCCACCTGTTTGAGGAATGACCTGTTGATCGGACTCTTGTTCCCCGTGCTATCAGGAACGTTCGGCAGATAACCGAGCAGAGTCTTATCTTACGCTTCATGCGCTTCTGCCTTCACACCCTGCACACGTCGATCCATTCGGCATTCGGACAGGCGCGTTCGAGCTCCGGAATCGTGAGCCGCACGGCGCTGTGATCCGTGCCGGCGGCGGGATAGACGGTTTCGTGCAGCTTTAAGCTTTCGTCAAGATAGACGGTGACGTTTTCGTTCACGCCGAACGGACAGACGCCGCCGACGGAGTGTCCGATCAGCGTTTCCACGTCGTCGGACGGGATCATTTTCGCCTTGCACGAAAACCGGTGTCTGTATTTCGCGTTGTCGATGCGTGCGGCGCCTTCCGCAAGGATCAGCACGGGCTTGTCGCCCTGCAGAAACGACAGCGTTTTTGCGATCATGCCGGGCTCGCAGCCGAGCGCTTCGGCGGCCTCGGCGACCGTTGCGCTGCTGTGTTCTGGGATGATGATGCGATCCGAAAGACCGACGGTTTCAAGATATGCTTTCGCGCGTTCCAGAGACATGAGAAGATTCCTTTCCGGTTTGTTGTTCGCTCAGTTTTTGTATGCGCCGACAGACGGTCAGGCGCATGGTCAGATAGCACGCGGTCCCGCCGATCAGATTGCTGATCGGTTCCGCGAGAAACACGCCGTTCACGCCGAATCCGATGCGCGGCAGCAGCAGCGTCAGCGGCACGACAATGATCGCCTTACGAAGCAGCGAGAAGAAGATCGCGTGCTTTGCGTCGCCGAGCGCCTGAAACGCGGACTGCCCGGCAAATTGCAGCGCCATGCAGACAAAGCCGAAGAAATAGATACGAAGCTCCGGCACGCCGAGGGCGATCATCTGCACGTCGTCCGAGAAGACGGAAAACCACGTTTTCGGAAACACCAGCACAAGGATCCACGCGACGAGCGTATAAGCGGCGCCGACGAGCGTGTTGAAGCGGATGCCGCTTCGGACGCGTCCGTATTCCTTTGCGCCGTAGTTGAAGCTGATCACCGGCTGCGAGCCGCTGATGATGCCGTTGACCGGCAGCATGAAGATTTCGCGGACCGAATTGACCACCGTCATGATACCCACATAGACGTCGCCGCCGAAGCGCTGCAGCGTCGCGTTGCAGGCGATCTGCACAAGGCACGTCGTGCCCTGCATGATAAAGCTTGCCGCACCGAGCTTTGCGATGCCGGAGACGATCTCGCCCTTCAGCGCAAGATTCCTTGCGCGCAGCGGGACCGGATTCTGCTTTCCGATCAGAAACCGCAGGACCCATGCCGCGCAGATCGTCTGGCTCAGTACCGTCGCAAGCGCCGCACCCGCAACGCCCATATGCAGAACGAAGATAAACAGCGGATCGAGCACGATGTTCGCGATCGCGCCGATCACGATCGACAGCATGCCGATGCGCGGATAGCCCTGCGCGTTGATGTAGCCGTTCAGACCGGTCGAAAGCATCGACGCCGCCGTGCCGATCAGATACACGTTCAGGTATTCCTTCGCATAGACGTACGACGCCTCGCTTGCGCCGAACGCGAACAGGATCGGCCGCATGAACAGATACCCGATCGCGGTGACGACGACGGAACTGATCCCGATCAGCGTGCAGGCGTTTCCCAGAATGACGCCGGCGCGCGCGTTGTCGCCCTTGCCGCGGGCGATCGAAAACAGCGGGATGCCGCCGGTTCCGAACAGCGCCGCAAAGCCCATGATCAGCGTCACGATCGGAAACGTCAGCCCCACGCCGGTCAGCGCCATGCCGCTGCCGTCTCCCATATGCCCGATGTAGACGCGGTCGACGACGTTGTACAAAAGATGCACGAGCTGCGCGATCGTCAAGGGAATCCCCTGTTTCAGAATACACTGCCACACGGGTCCCTTCAGAAAATCGATCTGCCTGCGCGCGCTTGTCTGTTTCATGCCGTACCGTCCTTTGAACGCTATCATTATAGCGGATCGAAGTCGGTTTTTCAATATTTTCGCGTCGGCTGCGTTGCATACGGAATACGGGTATGCTATACTGGTTGCATCGAACGGCTCCGAACCGGAGCCAGGAAAGGAGCAAGAAATGAAATTTTCCGAAATGAGCTATGTCCGTCCCGATCCGGAAGCCGTCAAGCAGCAGCTCGCGGGCCTGACCGAACGGCTGAAAGCAGCAAAAAGCTACGATGAAGCGCGCGCGATCTTCCTGGAAAAGGAAGAGGCGGAGAAGGTCGTCGAAACGATGGGCACGCTGGCGTCGGTGCGCCACTCGATCGACACACGCGATGCGTTCTACGACGGCGAAAGCACGTTCTGGGACAACTTCGGACCGGAGGTCGCCGAGTACGAGCATGCGTGGACCGAAGCGATGCTGGCATCGCCGTTCCGCAGGGATTTCGCGGCAGAGTACGGCGATCTGATGTTCGTCAATGCCGAGATCGACCAGAAGGCGTTCTCGCCCGAAATCATTCCCGAAATGCAGAAAGAGAATGAGCTTGTCACGGAGTACGAAAAACTGATCGCTTCCGCGCAGATCCCGTTCGAGGACGGCGTGTACACGCTCTCGCAACTGTCTCCTTTCAAAACCGATCCGGACGATGCGAGACGTCTTGCGGCATGGAAAGCGGACGGAGCATGGTATAAGGAGCATCAGGAACGCCTGGACGCCATTTACGACGAGCTGACGCATCTGCGCGATGCGATGGGCAAGAAGCTCGGATACGAGGGCTACACCACGCTCGGCTACTACCGCATGGGACGCAACTGCTATACGAAAGAGGACGTCGAACGGTTCCGCGCGGCGGTGCAGAAGTACCTGGTGCCGGTTGCGGATTCCATCATGCGCGAGCAGGCAAAGCGTCTCGGCAAGGAGTATCCGCTGTCGTTTGCGGACGCCGCGCTGAGCTTCCGCAGCGGCAACCCGCGTCCCGCAGGAACGCCGGACGAGATCCTTCTGCAGGGTAAAAAGTTCTACGATGCGCTCTCGCCCGAAACGAGCGAGTTCTTCCGCACGATGCTCGACGGCGAGCTTCTGGACGTGCTGTCCACCGAAGGCAAGCAGGGCGGCGGTTACTGCACGGGCATTCCGCAGTATGAGGTGCCGTTCATCTTTGCAAACTTCAACGGCACGCAGCACGACGTCGAGGTCGTCACACACGAGGCGGGGCATGCGTTCGCTTATTGGATGAACCGCAAGCGTGTGCCGCTCCAGTACGCATGGCCGTCGATGGAAGCGTGCGAAGTGCACTCGATGAGCATGGAATTTTTCGGCTGGATGAACGCGGACGGTTTCTTCGGACCGGATGCGAAAAAATTCCTGTACAGCCATCTCGCCGGCGCGGTCACGTTTATCCCGTACGGCACGATGGTCGACCACTTCCAGCATCTCGTCTATGAAAAGCCGGACATGACGCCGAAGGAACGCCATGCGGAATGGAAACGGCTGCTCGGCATCTACATGCCCTGGATGAAACTCGACGGCGAGATCCCGTTCTATGCGGAGGGCGAGGGCTGGCAGAGGCAGAGCCATATCTATGCAAGCCCGTTCTATTATATCGATTACTGCCTGGCGCAGACCGTTGCGCTCGAGTTCTGGGCGATGATCCAAAAGGACGAAGCGGATGCATGGAAACATTATATGGCATACACGAAACAGGGCGGCAGCCGCACGTTCGTCGAACTGCTGAAGCATGCGGACCTCGTCACGCCGTTCGATGAGGAGTGCCTGAAGGGCGTCTGCAAGACCGCGACCGAGTGGCTGGACGCGTTTGACCTTACCGGCATCGAATAAGCAGGACCGGATACCGATCCGAAAAAAACAAAAGCGCCGATCTCTGCGATCAGCGCTTTTTGTTTATATCGGGATTCTTTTTGACCGAAGGCGGCAGAACGGGGCGCAGCGTTTCCGCACGTTCCTGGATGCGCGACGGCAGTTCGGACAGCTGAGAAAAGATCCCGTACCATTGACTGACTGCCTGATAGAAATCGTTCGAGCCGGTCGATTGGCGCGGCTTGCGATACTGTTCGCGGTTTTCCAGAATGACGCGATAGCGTGCGACGGCGTTCTTTACGCTGTCCTCCCATGAGAAATAAAGCTCGTTCATCGCACGGTCGCCGAGCTCGCGCATGGCGGCGCGGCGGTCGTTCATATGAAACAGCAGATTTGCCATCGATTCCGCGTTCTCGGAAATCAACAGCCCGTTCGTTCCGTGCGATACGCCCTCCGCGGCGCAGCTGCCATCGATCAGCACGCTTCCGAGCCCGTTTGCAGCGGCTTCGCGAACAACGATGCCGTTTGTGTCAAAGGTTGACGGAAACAGAAAGAGATCGCACGCGGCGTATACGGCGCGCAGCGTGTCACGGTCGTGGATCGCACCGACGAACCGGCATTCCGCATCGAGCGCAAGCTCGTGCATGTAAGCTTCGATCTCCTTGCGGTCCAGTCCGTCGCCGACGAAAACGGCGGTGAAGCGTTTGCCCGCATT
>ONMC01000035.1:0-655 GCA_900318745.1 uncultured Eubacteriales bacterium | reverse complement strand
GTCAAAGAAGGATCGATCCCGTATGTACGGCGCACCGCTTCGACGGCGGCATCATCGGCACGTCCCTTCGGCATATCGACGCCGTTCGGCATGACGATATAGTTGCCCTCGTAACCGATGGAGCGCAGATTTTTGCCTGCGCCTTCGCTGACGACCCATACGTCGTCGCAGGCGGCGATGTTGTCCACGATGATCCTGAGCGCGGTGTTCTGGATCAGTTTCATGCGGACCGCCTTGCGGACGTCCACGTCGAACTTCGTGTGATACGTAAAGACCAGCGGGACATCGCGTGTTTCCCGCACGACGCGGCACAGCTGCGCGGAAATGAACGGGCAGTGCACGTGCATCAGATCCATCGGCAGATCGGACAGGCGGCTCAGCGTTTTTGCATCGAACGGATAACCGGTGCGATAGCCGACAAGCTTGGTGGTATCCATGCTCGCATAGCGGATGACCTCATAGGGATAGTCGTCCGTCACATCCGGATAAGCAGGCGTCACGACCGTAGCGGTTCCGTACCGGTTCGTGATGATATCCGCATAGTTCTTCACGACGTTCGCCACGCCGTCCAGCATGGGCGGGAACGAGTCGTTCAACAGACAAATGTGCAGCGGATCCATGGCATGCTCCTTTCCGAATCTGATGCTTCCATTAT
>ONMC01000008.1 GCA_900318745.1 uncultured Eubacteriales bacterium | reverse complement strand
CTGCGACACGCCGCCCTCCACAGCCTGCTGCAGAGCGCGTTCGCAAGCGGATAGCTCGCCATCGCCGTCGGCGCGGAGAAGATCAGAAGAATCGTCAGAAGCCGCAGACCGCGGAACCCGAGCGCGAGCGCAAGTCCGGTCATGACGGCGGGGATCGCCAGCAGCTTCACAACGGTGATAAACGACAGCGCCTTGCGGTTTTGCGAAACGCCCGAGAACGTGAGGATCCCGCCGAGCGTCAGAAATCCGAGCGGCGGCACCATGTTTGAAAGATGCGTGATCGGCTTGTCGAGCACGCCGGGCAGCGTCCAGCCCGTCAGCCGGAACAGATAGCCCGCCGCCACGGAAAGGATCACGGGATTGGTGGCGAGGTTTTTGAAAAACGAGCCGAGCCGGATCTTGCCGCCGCGGTTCATCTCCAGCGTAATGATGGAGAGCAGGTTGTACTCGACCGCGACGAGCGCAGCCGTCGTGACCGTCAGCGCAAAATTGCCCTCGCCGAGCATCGACGCCGCAACGGTCAGCGAAAAGATGGAGTCGTTCGAGCGGACGCACGCCTGCGTGATCGCGCCGCGGCGCCGGGGATCTTTGACAAAGCGCGGCAGGATCAGCCAGAACAGCGCGAACAGCACGAGCACCGAGCCGACCGACAGCGCGACGACGGCCCAGTCGACGCTCGCTTCGCTGTCCCGCCGGATGATGTTGTGAAACATCATGCAGGGCAGACCCGCGTAGTACACGATGCGGTTCATGACCGAAAACACGTCCTTGGACGCGATTTTCGTCACGCGAAGCAGCAAGCCCACCGCCATCAGGATCAGCAGCGGCGCCACGACATTAAAAGATGTAACCAGATATTCCATACGAAATATTGTACCGTAAACGCCGCCGGATTGCAACGATATATTCCGCGGGCTTTGTTGACAAGGCGCGAACGGAATTCTATAATGAATGCGGTATATCACGTGCATGGCACGACAGGAGGAATTCCAAATGAAGAAACTCGTAATCGCCCTCGGCGGCAACGCGCTGGGCAACACGCCGTATGAGCAGCTGAAGCTCGTGCAGCAGACCGCAAAGCCGATCGTCGATCTCATCGAAGCGGGCAACCAGGTGGTCATCGCGCACGGCAACGGTCCGCAGGTCGGCATGATCAACCTTGCGATGTCCACCGCGGCGAATGCAAAGGCGATCAAGTCCGATATGCCGTTCCCGGAGTGCGGCGCCATGAGCCAGGGCTATATCGGCTATCATCTGCAGAACAGCATTCAGAACGAGCTCAGAGCGCGCGGTCTCAAAAAGTCGGTCGCGACCGTCGTCACGCAGGTGCTCGTCGACGAAGCGGACCCCGCGTTTTCGCATCCCAGCAAGCCGATCGGCGCGTTCTATTCCAAGGAAGAAGCGGAAAAGATCGCAGCGGAGAAGGGCTATACGATGGTCGAGGATGCAGGACGCGGCTACCGTCAGGTCGTGCCGAGCCCGAAGCCCGTTGACGTCGTGGAAAAGGAAATGGTCAACACGCTGATCGACGCGGGTCACGTCGTCATCACCGTGGGCGGCGGCGGCATTCCGGTCATCGAGAAAGACGGAAGACTCGTCGGCGTTCCCGCCGTCATCGATAAGGACTTCGCGTCCGCAAAGCTCGCCGAGCTCGTGAAGGCCGACGCGCTCGTGATCCTCACCGCGGTCGACCGCGTTGCGATCAACTGGGGCAAGCCGGATCAGAAGTCGCTTGAAACCATGACCTGTGAGGAAGCGGAACGCTACTGCAAAGAAGGACACTTTGCGCCCGGTTCGATGCTGCCGAAGGTACAGGCGGCGATGAGCTTTGCAAGGACCGGCGGCGAGGCGATCATCGCATCGCTCGAAAACGCGGCGGCAGCCCTGCGCGGCGAAAGCGGCACGAAGATCACAGAGTAACGGGAAAACCGAATCGGAAAACAAAAAGCGCCCGGGCGATCGGGCGCTTTTTCGTATGAAACTTATTTGCGATAGAACAGGATGCCGATGCAGTTGGGTCCGCAGTGCGAACTGACCGTGCAGCCCGCGCGCGTGTGGATGATCTCCGCAAACGGCGCGTTCTTTCTGACCGCTTCCTCGGCGGCGGCGCGCACCTCGTCGGTGCAGCCGGAGTCGGTGATGAAGATGCGTTTGAGGTCCAGCGAATCCTTGTCCGCCAGCTTGTCGTTGACGTAGCGCACGACCGCGCGCTCGAACGAGCAGCGGTATTTTTTATCGACGCCCATCTTGCCGGATACCGGATCCACCTGGATCGACGGTTTGAGGTTCAGAATGTTCGCGCCGAACGCCAGAAGCGCGTTGCAGCGTCCGCCGAGCGCGAGATAACGCAGCGTGTCGAGCACGAAACTGACGTCGAGCTTCATCTTGCGCGCTTCGAGGATGTCGAAGATCTCCTTCGCGGTTTTGCCTTCGTCGCGCAGGATGCACGCGTCGAGCACAAGGTGTCCGATGCCGGTAGAAAGGTTTCTCGAATCGATGATGTATACGTTCTCAAAGCCCTCCGCGGCGAGGCATGCGTTCTGATAGCACGAGGACATCTCCGCCGAGATCGTGAAATGCACGATGCCGTCGTATCCTTCGTCCCGGACCTTGGTAAAGAAATCGACATAATCGCCGACGTTGACCGCCGCAGTCTTGGGGATCGACTTCGTTTCCTCGACGTACCGGTAGATGTCGGGCGGGGTGACCTCAACGGAATCCCGAAGATCGCGGTCGCCGAGCCGGACATACAGCGGCGTGATCTCGACGTCGTACCGTTCGATGAGTTCGGGGCTCAGGTCGCAGGTGCTGTCTGCGGAAATACGGATGCGCATGAAAGTACTCCTTTATCGATAATTCAACATCATGATCTTAACACGGCTGAATGTCAAATGCACTCTACCGTTTGCACATAAATATCCACCGGGAGGAGAATCGCGCTCTACTCCCGGTAGAATCCGCCGCCTTGCGCGGCGCTCAGTTCAGATGATACAGCTTTGTAAACTTGGCGGTCAGATAATCCGTGTAATACGTCGGATCGAACGGCGCGCCGAACGCTTCCTCCATCAGCTGCGTCGGCTCCTTGATGCTGCCGAAGCGGTAGATGTGCTCGGTCAGCCATGCGACGATCGGCTTCAGATCGCCCGCGCGCACGCTGCTCCACACGTCGAATTCCCGCTCCATGCGCTTGATGAGCTGCGCTCCGAACGCGGAGCCGAGCGCATAGGACGGGAAGTATCCGAAGAGTCCGCTCGCCCAGTGCGAATCCTGCAGCACGCCGCGGCGGTCGTCCGGCACGTCGATGCCGAGGTATTCTTTGTACATGCGGTTCCACTCCTTCGGCAGATCCTTCGCTTCGAGATCGCCGTCAAAGAGCCGCTTTTCAAGCTCGTAGCGGATCATGACGTGCAGCGGATAGGTCAGTTCGTCCGCTTCGGTGCGGATCAGCGACGGCTCCGCCTTGTTGACCGCGACGTAGAAATCATGCGCGGTCACGTCCTTCAGCTGCGCGGGGAAGATTTCCTGCATCTTCGGGAAGATCGCCTCGATGAACGGCTCGCTTCTGCCGATGATGTTTTCGAAGAAGCGCGACTGTCCCTCGTGCACGCTCATCGAAACGCCGCGGCCCAGCGGCGTCTTTGCGATCTCGTCGGCGATGTTGCGCTCATACGTCGCGTGACCGCCTTCGTGGATGACGCTGTACATCGACGCTTCGACCATGTCCTCGTGGTAGTGCGTGGTGATGCGCACGTCGTATTTGGTGAACTCAGTCGTGAACGGATGCTCGGTCTCGCCGATGATGCAGTGGTTCCGGTCGAGCCCTAAAACGTCCATCAGATAATCCGAAAAGATCCGCTGTTCCGCGATCGGATAATACCGGTGCAGGAACGAAACGTCCGGCTGTTCCTTGATCTTCGCGATCACGGGCACGAGCCGGTCGCGCACGGTTTTGAAGAACCGGTCGAGCGTTTCGGTGCAGAGCCCTTTTTCGTACTCGTCGAGCATCGTGCCGTAAACCGGCGCGTCGGGGCGGTAGTACCGCGCAAAGCGCTTTTTCGCCGCGATCAGCTTTTCGAGGTGCGGAAGGAACATCGGAAAATCGCTTTTCAGCTTCGCTTCATGCCAGACCTGATCGGCGGTCGTCTGATCGATCGTGTACTGCACGTACTCGTCCTTCGGAATGCACGCAATGCGCGCGCGCTCCTCCGTTGCAAGCTCCGCGGTCCGCACGAGGATCGGGTCGACCTCGTCGCGGTGCGCAAGGATCTCGCGCTGCATCGCCTCGGTCTCGGGCGAGGTGTACATGTCGTACACGGCCTCGGACAGCACGCCGAACGTTTCGCCGACGATCGGACCGGCGCCCTTCGGCATGATCGTGTTCATGTCGTAGTTCATCAGCCCCATCGCATGGCGATAGGCGCGCAGTTTGCCGAGGTATGCACGGTAGCGTTTCACGGTTTCTTCGATCATGGTTTCTGTCTCCCTTCGGATGATGGATTTTCGGAATGTTTTGCATGCGGTCTGCCGAACAAAATCAGCAGGATCACGGCTGCGGCGCCCGCCGCGATCAGGATCACGCTGCGGATCGCATCGTTCGACGCGCCCTGCGCCGTGCAGGCAAGCGCCGAAAGCAGCGGCGCCGCCGAAAAGACCCGTTTCATATGCGCTCCTTTCTCAATCGTCGGCGAACAGCCACGCGAACCAGTCGTCGTTCGCCCACGGATCGCCGTCGGTTTCGTCGTCATAGAACCAGTCGTCCCAGTCGAATCCGCTGTCGGTGGCGCCCCAGCCGTTCCAGAGATCGCCCCAGCCGCCGAAATCGAAGGTGTCGGCGTTCGAAGGCTTGACGTCGGTGAACCGTTCGAGCCAATCGATGTAGTCCGTATCGAAGCCCGCGTTGCGGAACACGCGCTTCAGATCGTTGTAAAACGCCTTGTCGCCGTATGGCAGGGTGACCGAAAGCCCGGTCAGCGTCGTTTCGTCGGAGGTCGCGTTGAAATACACGACCGCTTTTTTCAGCGCGGCGATCAGCGCGGCGGATTCGTCGGAATCGATGTTCTGCGCCACGGAAAGAATGTCGGTGACGCAGTAGTCCTCGAGTGTGGATTCCGGCATGAGCCATCCGCCGATGCTTTTCAGACGGGGATGCGCGCGCCCGGTCGACTGGCGAAGCTGGCTGTAGTTCACGTTCACGAGCGCGTCCTCGTTTGCGTAGGCGAACTCGACCCATGCCGTGTACAGCAGCTTCATGTACGCCTGGTCCATCAGCGCGAGCGTGACGCCGTCCTCGTCGACCTGCGATTCGCACCAGCGGACCGTATCGTCGATCGCGATCTTGGCAAGCGATTTCGTGTCGATCGCCGGATCGCGGTTCAGCGCTTCGATCCAGCCGGCGTACGACCAGCCGCTGCCCGGCTCAAAGTCCTCGCTCAGCAGCGTGTAGTCGCAGTATTCATAGAGCGCGCAGCAGACCTCGAGCGACGACATCAGACAGCTGTCCATGCCGATCAGGTCGAAGCAGACGCCGCCGTTCTGCAGCGCGATCTGCATTTCATCGATCGTCAGCGTCGAGGAATACGGCTGATACTCGTCGTATCCGAAGCCGTAGACCGGACCGCCGCCGTGATCCCAGAGGATCAGGATATAGCGTTCCGCGGGGAACCGCTCCGCGCCCCAACGGATAAAGTCGGACAGCGTGGCGGGCACGGTCGTGTCGAGCTGACCGAGCGAGTTGTCCAGAAGCTCCAGTCCGGCCTCCTGCACGAGCCAGCGCTGTGCATGGTCCGCGGAAACGTTGTATCGCGGCGCCCACCGGCGCGTGCCGACGGTTTCGATCACGACGTTGACGCGGTCGGTCTTCTGCGCGCGCAGCATCTCGGTGATGTCCGCCGTCGCCTCCTGATACTCGGATTCAAGGTCCGAGCCGTTCATCAGGATCAGGACCGTTGCGCGGTCCGTGCCGTCGTTGCGCAGCGTAACGCACGGTTCGCGCACGCCGGGGACCGTCGCGGGCTGCTGATGGTCAAGCACGCTGCCCGGCAGCGTCGGCGCGGCGGAAGGGATCTCAACGGATTCCGCTTCGACGGTCGGCGTCGGCTGGACCGAATCGGGACCGTCCCACATCGGCTCCGGCGTCGGCGCCGCGGTCTGGGGCGGCAGAGACGGCTGATCCGGCAGCAGATCGTCGAACAGATGCTCGCAGGATTCGGTGCAGGCGCCGCATGCGGTGCAGGCAAGACCGCATCCGATCGGTCCGATGCACGCCGAACCGAGCGACGCAATCGCGCCGCAAAGCAGCACGACGGTCAGCGAGATCGCGATCAGCAGAGGTTTTGAATGATTGCGGCGCATGGGGCTCCTTTCCGGTCAGATATTCGGATCGCTTCGCGTGCAGAACGGCACGCGGACATAACGGTTTTGGAATCGTTTCGCATACGGATCGCGGGCGGTGCGCCGATACCCCTTTCGAATGCCGAAAAAGTACCGGAACAGCAGCCGCTGGCTCCAGCGGTATGCGTCGGTGCGGTCGATCTCGATCGATCGGCACGAGCGTTCGATGTGCGCACGGCGCAGCAGCAGCGTAGAAACGTGCCGCAGGTTCCGTGCGCCTTTTGCCCACAGGTACGCGTTCAGATGATAGCGGATCTCAAACGCCATGCACCGCGCCGTAAAAGGTACGGCTCGCGGTATCGCTTTTCGTACGCCTCCTCGAGCGCCTCGGCGCAGAGAACGGACAGCCGCCGCGAACCGAGCGCGCGGGAGAGCGCGTTCCATTGTTCCGGCGATGCCGAAAGGTCGATCCGAAATCCCTCCCGCAGTATGTCCGTGCAGGAAAAGAGGAGCGCTTCGACCCGGCGCCGTTCGGTTTTGCGCGGTTCGCTCACAGGACTTTTGCGATCTCGCGGGCGACGAAAACGCCGCTTGCCGAGGCATGCGACAGCGAGTGCGTGATGCCGCTGCCGTCGCCGATCACGTAAAGCCCCTCGTGCCCTTCGCTCATCAGCCGGTCGTTCAGAGCGACTTCCATGTTATAGAACTTGACCTCGACGCCGTACAGCAGCGTATCGTCGTTCGCCGTACCGGGCGCGATCTTGTCGAGCGCGTAGATCATTTCGATGATGCCGTCGAGGATGCGCTTCGGCAGGACCAGCGAAAGGTCGCCGGGTGTCGCCGCGAGCGTCGGGCGGACCAGCCCTTCCTCGATGCGCTTCACGGTGCTGCGCCGTCCGCGCACGAGATCGCCGAAGCGCTGCACGATCACGCCGCCGCCGAGCATGTTGGAAATGCGCGCGATGCTTTCGCCGTACAGGTTGCTGTCGTTGAACGGCTCGGTGAAGTGCTTCGAAACGAGCAGCGCGAAGTTCGTGTTGTCCGTGTGCATGTCCGGGCTTTCATAGCTGTGCCCGTTCACGGTCACGATGCCGTTCGTGTTTTCGTTGACGACGATGCCGTTCGGATTCATGCAGAACGTGCGCACGTTGTCCTCATATTTTTCGGTGCGGTAGACGATCTTGCTCTCATAGAGCTCGTCGGTGAGATGCGAGAACACGACGGCGGGCAGCTCGACGCGCACGCCGAGATCGACGCGGTTCGAATGCGTGGTGATGCCGAGGCGCTTGCACAGCCCTTCCATCCACGCGCTGCCGCTGCGCCCGACCGAGATGATCAGCTTGTCGCAGGAGAAGACCGCGTCCTTCGTGTGCACCAGATAGCCGTCCCGCTCCTCCACGTCCTCGACCGGCGTGTCGAACAGGAAATCGACCGATTCCTTCAGCAATGCGAACAGATTTTTCAGCACGACATAGTTGAGGTCGGTGCCGAGATGCCGGACGGACGCGTCGAGAAGCGTCAGCTTGTTTTCGAGGCAGAGTTTTTTGAATCGCGTGCCCGCGGTCGAAAAGATGCGCGCGCCCGCGCCGCCGTACGACATGTTGATCGAATCGACGTATTTCATCAGCTCCAGCGCCTTTTGCTTGCCGATGTGCTCGTACAGCGTGCCGCCGAAGTCGTTCGTGATGTTATATTTGCCGTCGGAAAACGCGCCTGCGCCGCCGAAGCCGGACATGATCGAGCACGTCTTGCACTTGATGCAGGTCTTGATCTTCTCGCCGTCGATCGGACAGCGGCGCGCTTCGAGCGCATGTCCCTGCTCGATGACCGCAACCTTGAGCTGCGGCGCGCACTTTGTGAGCTCGTATGCCGAATAGATGCCGCCGGGACCGGCGCCGATGATGATGACGTCATAATGCTTCTGCATGGTTGTTCCTCCGTTCATTTGTGGTATGCCTCGTTGCGGCGGATCTTGAAACCGCGGTACAGCTGCTCCAGCAGCAGCAGCCGCGCAATGCGGTGCGGGAATGTCATCTGCGAAAAGGAAAGCTTTGCGTCCGAACGCGCATAAACCTCCGCCGACAGCCCCAAAGAGCCGCCGATCACAAACGTCAGCGGACGCGCCGCAAGCTCCTTTTCCTCCAGGAACGCGGCGAACGCCTCCGAGCGCAATTGTTTGCCGTCGATCGCGAGCGCAACGACGAAATCCTTCTGCCCGATCGCCTTGAGAAGCCGCCTGCCCTCCTTCTCACGCACAAGGTCCTCGTCCGCGGGATGCAGGGATTCCGGCGCTTTCTCGTCCGGGACCTCGACGATCTCGAGCGCGCAGAAGCGAGAAAGCCGTTTCTGAAACTCCGCGCAGGCGTCCTCGAAGTAGGGCTCCTTGAGCTTTCCGACGCACAGGATGCGAATGTTCATCACAGTTCGAACACCCCCGTCGGCTCCTCGCGCGCGGCGATGCAGAGCTGCACCCGATCCGCGATGCCCGCGCTTTCGAGCGCGGCGCGCACCGTGACCATCGCGAGCTCGGGATAGTTGTTTTCACGGCTCAGATGCCCGAGAATCACGTTTCGCACGCCGGTGCCGTAAAGCTTCACGATCGCGGCGCCGCAGTCGTCGTTGTTCATGTGTCCGATGCCGGAGAGAATGCGTTTTTTCAGCAGATACGGGTAGCTTCCCGCCATCAGCATGTCCACGTCGTGGTTCGCCTCAAAGAGCAGAAGTTCGCAGCCGGAGAGGATCGAAAGGATCCGTGCGTCGGCGTGTCCGAGATCGGTGCAGATACCGACCTTGTGCCCGCCCTGCGAAAACGTATAGCCTACGCAGTGCACCGCGTCGTGCGGGACGGTGAACGGAAGGATGCGCACGCCGGACAGAAAAAAGTCGCGGTCGGATTCGAACACACAGACGTTCTTCGGCGCAACGTCCTTTAAAACCGTGCGCAGCATCGACCACGTTTCCGCGTTCGCGTATACCGGCAGATCGTATTTTTTGGACAGAATGTTCACGCCGCGCACATGATCCGAATGTTCGTGCGTGACCAGGATCGCGGTGAGATCCTTCGGCGAAGCGCCGATCTTTGCCATCAGCTCCGTGATGCGCTTGCACGAAAGCCCCGCGTCGATCAGGATGCGCGCGTTGCCGGCTTCGATATAGGTTGCGTTTCCCGAGGAACCGCTGCATAAAGGACAGAATCGCATAATGCCTCCCGAACAAACAGTATACCATAGAATCGCAGGGAGGAAAAGGTTTTTTATTGCAACGCGCAAAAACTCGTGATATACTGCTCGCATGATCATCGAGGAACTGGCGCTTGCAAAACTGAATCTGACGCTCGGCGTGCTGTATAAGCGCGAGGACGGCTATCACGCGCTCGACACCGTCATGCAGACGGTATCGCTGTTCGACCGCGTGCTCGTCGAAAAATCGCGCACCGTCGAGGTACATGTCACCGGCATGACGCTGCCCGTCGAAAACACGATGTACCGTGCGGCGAAGCTGTATCGCGAGGCGACCGGCTGCGGAGCGAAGATCCGCTGTGAAAAGCGCATCCCCGCGGAGGCGGGCATGGGCGGCGGCAGCGCGGATGCGGCGGCGGTTTTAAGAGGACTGCAGCGGCTGCATCGCATGGCGGATGATCGGACGCTTCGGCAAATCGCGCTTTCGGTCGGCGCGGACGTGCCCTTCTGCCTGGTCGGCGGCACCTGCCGCTGCGAGGGCGTGGGCGAGATCCTGACGCCGTTTGCGCTCGGAACACGCCTGTGGTTTGTGATCGCAAAGCCGAAGCAGGGCGTATCCACGCGGGAATTGTTTTCGCGGCTCCCGCTTCCGCGTCCGCGGGTGCAGACGCTTTCGTGCATGGCGGCGCTCGCAAAGGGCGACCTTCCGTCGCTTGCCCCGCTGATGAAAAACGTGTTGGAGCCCGCCGCGATCGAGCTTGTGCCGGAGATCGGCGTTCTGAAGCAGAAGCTGCTGGATGCGGGCGCGATCGCCGCGCAGATGACCGGCAGCGGCTCCGCCGTGTTCGGATTGTTTGAATCAAAGGAGGCGGCGGAAGCGGCGCTGCCCGCCGTGTCGGATGCGGCGTTTTCCGCTGTGTGTCATTCGTTGTAAGGAGGAAACCCCGTGTCTGACAGAAACATCCGTTTGCTGGTCACGGCAGGCGTGCTTGCCGCCGTTGCCTTTTTTCTGTCCGCGTTCGTGCGCATTCCGCTGCCGGCGGGGTATCTGAACCTCGGCGACGTCGGCGTATTTTTCGCGGCGCTGGCGCTGCCGTGCGGCTATGCGGCACTGTGCGCGGGGGTCGGAAGCGCGCTTGCCGACCTGTACGGTTTTCCGCTGTACACGCCGGTTACGTTTGTCGTGAAGGGACTGACGGCGCTGGTCTTTTCGCTTCTTTGGCGCAGGCTGCCCGGGAAGCTTCGGTATCTCGCGCTGCTTGCGGTGCCGATCGCGCCGCTCGGATACTTTGCGTTCGAGATCTTTGTTTACGGCGAGTTTGCGTGGGCGGATCTGCCGATGAACCTGCTGCAGGCGTCCGTCGGCGCGGCGCTCGCGCTTCTGATCGAGCGGCTGACAAAGGGACGGTTTGTCCTGTAAACGGACCGATACGGCGGCAGCGCGCACTTGCGCGTCCGAAGAAGATATGCTATAATCAATAATACGAAAAAATGCGTATGCGAAAGGGATTGATCGAATGAATCAAAAAGAGATCGAACTGCGATTTGCGGATCTGCTTGCCATGATACTCAAGGCGGCGAAGTTCATCCTTTGTCTGATGCTGATTCTGGCGATCCTCGGCGGCGCGTACGGCGCGTACCGCGTCGTGAAAGCGAAGCCGACCGTTACGGCGGAGGACGTCAAGAAAGCGGAGGATGCCGTGACAGCCGCGCAAAAGGGTGTTACGAAGGCGGAAAAAAGCCTCATTCGCCGCAACGAGAAGGAGATCCCGGACGCGGAGCGCAAGCTGGAACGTTCGAGACTTTTGGTGCAGCGGCGCCAGGAGTACATCGACAACAGCATTTATTACGGCATGAATCCGTTCGAGCGCGGCATTTCGCGCCTCACCTTCTATGTGGAAACGGATTTTTCCGTCGACCCGAACGTTGCGGGGCTCGTGGAGGATCCGCGTGCCAGCGTCGTGCAGGCGTATGCGCAGCTGTGCCCGTTCGATTCCGAGATCCTCGATAACGTCGCGTCCATCATGAAGGTGCGCGCAAGCCGCCAATACATCGAGGAGCTGATCTCGGTAACGACGATTTCCGACCGCTTCGTGCAGATCGTCGCGCTGAACGACGACGCCGATGTGGCGGAAAAGGTCGTCCGGTATCTCTATCAGAACATGCAGAACCGCCTGAAGGGCACGGTTGCGGAGCACTCCGCGAACGTGATCAGCACGTTCACGGGATACGAGGTCGACTGGGCGATGAACGACGCGCACACCGCAAGCGAGGATAGCCTGCTGGCGGCGGAGCGCGCGGTCGCGGACGCCGAGGACGCGCTGCTGGACCTGCAGACGGGCGTTGCCGAAAAGGAGCAGGCGATCACGGACGCGAAGGATCAGCTCGAAGACGCGCAGAAAAAGCTGAACGACACGAGATCGGCATACGAAAACTCGAAGGTCAATAAGAAAAACCTGCTGAAGCAGGGCGGCAAATGGGGCGCGATCGGTCTGGTGGCCGGACTGGTGCTGGGCTGCATCATCGCGCTGCTGCGCGGGCTGTTCGGCGGCCGGATCCAGAATCAGAGCGAGGTTCAAAACCGCTATGCGTTCCCGCTGATCGGCGTGCTGCCGCGGACCAGAAAGGTCTGGTTCGACAAGGCGATCCGCCGTCTGGAGGGCGAACCGGTGGGCAACTTCGACGCGACGGCGCAGGCGACGGTACAGAGCCTGCTCGCGCGCGCCGGCGAGCGTTCGGTCTGTCTCGTTTCCACGGAGGACCGCGCCGCGGCCGAAAAGCTGGCGTCGTTCACCGACGGCAAGGTCAAGGTGCTCGGCAGCATCATCGACGACGCGCAGTCCGTGCGCGAGCTTGCCGACTTTGACGGCATCGTTCTCGTGGAGCGCCGCGGCAAATCCCGCATCGATCTGGTGGACGCCGAAGTGCTGCGCGCCAAGGCGCTCGATAAGGAGATCCTCGGCATCGTGCTCGCGTAAAAACCGAACAGACAAATCAAAAATCCTCCCGGTTTCCGGGAGGATTTTTAGTTTCGTTTATTTGTCTGCGTTCTTTTTCTTTCCCTTGATCGCCAGCAGGAACACCAGAAGCAGCGCAAGGTAGAGGAACAGCAGTCCGAACGTGACCCACGTCAGGGTCAGCGTCGTCGGAGCAAGCCCGACGAGCAGCAGCATCGGCGCACCGAACACGATCGCGAACGCGCTGCCGGTCAGCAGATTGTTCGCGGCGGGCGTTTTGAAATCGGGATCGATCTCGCGCAGCAGCATGACGCCGGAGCTGATCGTGCCGGTCATCATGCCGTACATCGAAACGAAGCCCTCTTCCGCATAGCCCGCATAGAGCTTCTTCGAAAGCCACTTGAGCCAGAAGAACGTGACCGCGCCGCCGGCGATCGCCATCAGCACGAACGGCACCCAAAGTCCCTTGAGGTCCTCGATGTTGATGCTCGCGATGCCGCAGACGATCATGATGTCGAACGCGAGACCCGAGATGCGGCTCAAAAGATAATTGTTCTGATACTGGCGCGTCATCGTCTTCGTCCTGCGGAACACGCCGAGAAGCTTGCGCACGATCATGGCGAGCAGGGTGCCGATCACGAAGTTGAAGCCCCACAGCAGCGAAGAAACCGTCTTGGCGACGCCCGGCGCGAAGCGCTGCAGCAGCGAGTCGACGCCCCAGGAGAGCAAAAACGTCAGCAGATACACGAGCAGCACGAGCGCGAACTGCACGGAGAACTTGTCGAGCGACTCCGCAATCGGGATCTCGTTTTCATCCTGAAAGTCGGCAACGGTCACGACCGAGCCGGAAAGATCCTCGTGTGCGGCGCGTTCGCGCGTTTTACGCCGCGCGAGCACGTTGATGTAGATCACGCCGACGATGCAGGCGCAAAGGTATCCGGCCGCTGCGATCGCAAGACCGAACGAGCGTCCGCCGGCAAGCCCCAGCGATTCGATCGCGGTGCCGATGTTGTTCGCCTGTCCGGGCCCCTGCCCGTAGCCCATCGGCAGCAGGATGCCGCTTGCCGCGAACACCGTCGTTCCGCTGCGATAGAAGAGATAGAACAGCAGCAGCGAGATCGCAAGCCCCGCGATGCCCTGCACGAGATACGTCGAAACGATCAGCGCGCCCGACTTCGACGCGGTCATGGCGCCCCTTTGCGACGCATCCTTCTTGGTAACGCGCAGCGACAGTGCGATGAAGCCGATCGCGATGCCGTGATAGGTCAGCATTTCGAGGATCGTCGTATCGAACGGATTGTACGGAAGCCGTGCGAGCGTTTCCGCCGGAAAGATGTACAGTCCGGCGGTGCGCAGGATCAGAAAGAGAAAGCCGGCGAGGACCGCGGTCGGCATCAGCGACTTTTTGAAGAACGGTACCTTGCGGCGCAGTACGTTCGCGAGAAGCAGAAACAGCGCGATCAGACCGATCTGGATGATGATGTTCCACAGCCCGGTGTTCGATGCGGTAAAGTTCATGATTGGGGTACTCCTTTCCAAATGCGGTACAGCAGCATATATTTGCGAGTGTTCAGGGCGTCTTTGCCGCTCGCCTGATAGTGCCCGTCATGTGTGGAAAAAACGAGCAGATTCCGCCGGACAAGTTCCATGTCCGAGACGTCCGACAGCGCAAACGAGCGATCGCCGACCGAGATCGCGCCGCGCGTCATGCAAAGCGTGCCGGAAGCAAGCCGGATCCTGCGGTGCGCGTCGTCGTTCTCCCACAGCGTCACGTCCCCGTCCGAGAACGAAAAGTCCGGATCGTTCGCCGCGGTTTGAAGCCACGCGAGCTGGTCTGCGTCCCAGTCGATCAGCGTGCCGTACGGCATGCCGTGCAGCCGGTAATGCGCGTCGAGCGAAGCGTCGAGCCCGCAATCGCAGCGGATGCGATCTCTCAAAGTACGGATCGTGCCGACGCGGCGGCAGCGCGGACAAAGGAAGAACGCGCTTTCGAGATACTCCGCGCGATGACGGCTCCTGTAGGCGACCGGCTCCTGTTCGATGCGCGCATAGGCGTCTTCCGCAAGGTCGCGCTCGATGTGCGCGTTGATCTCGGCGTCGGTCATGGACTTCAGCTCCTCCGGTGCGTAGACGCGCACGATGTGCCCGAAATACCTGCCGCGGCGGATGCCTCTGCCCCAGCGCGGCAGCGTAAAGAAGCCGCCCTCGAACCGATAGGTGACGAGCGCGCACTTCGCCGCGCGGGCAAGCTTGCCGATCGTGGGAAGGAACGGGGAGTTTCTGCCGTCAAACGAGCAGGTGCCTTCGGGGAACACGCCGACGTTCAGCCCGGCTTTCAGCGTTGCAAGCATCTCCTTGACCGTGGTGACCGCGGTGTCGCCTTTGCGGCGCACGATCGGGTCGTACAGCAGGCGCAGGATCTTCGAACCGAGCCCCTTCTGCATCAGATGCTCGCTCGCAACGAAATACAGCATCTGCTTTTTCAGCGCCAGAGCAAGCAGCACGGGGTCCGCGGCGGTGACGTGATTCGCCACAAGCAAAAACGGCTCCGAGGGGACCTGCTCCTTCGGATCACGGAAGGCGTACAGCGCGCGCAGCACCGGACCCGCCGCGGAGGCGAGCGCTGCGTGGACGTGTTTTTGCATGCGATGTCGTTCGATACGTGTGCTCATTTCATATATTATAACAGAATCCAAATGAATTGAACAGAGTCAATTTGCGCGATTCCGACAATTTGCGCAAAGAAGAGCGGTCCCTTTCGGGACCGCGTCAGATTACCGTTCCTTGCCGAAGAAGTAGACCGCGACGGTGCCGGGACCGGAGTGGCAGCCGATGGTGGTGCCGATCATATAGACCTCGATCTCGCCGTCGATGTGCGGGAAGCGTTCCTCGACCTGCTGCTTGAGTTCGAGCGCGTCCTCAAGGCAGTCGGAGTGCGAGATGAAGCAGCGTCCGCTGTACTGTTCGCCGCCGTCGGCAAGCTCCGCCATCTGGTCGACGAGCGCGCGCAGCGCGCGCTTTTTGGTGCGCACGCGCGAGTGCACGGCAAGGTGACCCGGATGGTCCATGCGCATGACGGGGCAGATGCCCAGAAGATTGCCGATCTTGCCTGCCGCGGGCGAGATGCGTCCGCCGCGCACGTAATAGGTCAGCGTCGTCGAGCAGAACAGATGATGGATGTGCAGGCGGTTCTGCATCGACCAGTCGTACAGCTCGTCGATCGTCTTGCCCTCGGCGCGAAGCTTTGACAGCGCTTCCATCTGCAGACCGTAGCCGGAGGATGCGCCGCGCGAATCGACGATCAGCAGCTTGCGCTCGGGGTAGCGCTCCTTCAGGTCCTCCGCCGCGGAAAGCGCGGACTGGAAGGTGCTGGAAAGCCCGCTCGAAAGCGTGACGTGCAGCACGTCTTTGCCGTCCTTCAGAAACGGCTCGAAATAGTCGATATAGTCAGCTTCGTTGATCAGACTCGTGACGCCGACTTCACCGTTGCGGATGCGGTCGTAAAACTCCTTGTAGGGGATCGTCTTGCCGAGATCATCCTTGTAGGCGACGCCGTTCATCGTGTAGGTGTTGCAGATGTAGTGCACGTCCATTGCGCGCAGTTTTTCTTCCGTCACGTCTGCGGTCGAGCAGCAGCTTAAAATAAAATCGTTCATGTCGTTCTCCCGTTGTGCCGTACAGGCATATTTCTGAGATTATCATACATGCAAACGGAACGAAAGCCAACCTACCGATCGCGAAGATCGCTCTACCCGAACAAAAACGCACGGTAGAATTGCGGAAAACAACTCTACCGTGCGTGGAATGTGCCGGATTCGGCGGGTTTTCAGAACTTTCCGGAGTGTCCGCCGTGCGATCCGCCGGACGAGGACGTATGCGTCGAACTTCCGCTGTGGAAGCTGCCGCCGCCGCCCGAGCGTCCGCCGGAGGAGCTCTGCGGCGTGACGTGCACCGAGCGCGAGGTGTGCGTGTTCAGAAGCACGTCGCTGTTCTGCGTCAGCAGGAACGAGGACGGCGTCAGATACGCGTCGGCGTCGAACTTCTGATTCACGTCGGTCAGCTGCCGCTTCATCGCCGTCACCGGGATAAAGGCGAACAGCGCGCCCGCGACGATCGCGAGGAAGATCAGAAATCCGTTGAGCGGGTGACGGTTCAGCACCGTCGTGCTGCTGTTCACGAACGTCTGAACGGCGCCGTAGCAGTCGCCGGAGCGAAGAAGCTTCGTAACGTCGTTTGCGATCGCATTCCGGTCTTTTTCAAGGAACTTCGAAACGGCAGCGCTTCCGATCAGCCGGAAGGTGCTGCCCGTTTCGTTCGCACAGAAGACCACCGCGTTCGACTCCTGCAGCCGCTTTTCGCCGATCAGCCGGTCGATCGGAACGGACAGGTCGGTCGCGTCGGGATCATAGAGGAAGTACAGTGCCACATCGCTGCTGTCGTACACGCGCGCGATGGCTTCGTTTGCCGTCAGCCACTGCGAGTCCGTCAGCGCGCCGTCGGGCGTATAGACGCGGTTCAGATCGAACGGGCGTCCGTCGCGCGCCATCTTCAGCAGTTCTTCGCAGCGGTCCGCATAGGCGTTGAACGCGTCGCGGTAGCTGTCGGAACGCAGATACGGCAAAACGGACGGTTCGATGTAGTTCAGAATGCCGTAGTCGGTAAACGCCGTGATGCCGTAGCCCGAGGTGCTGATCGCAAAGTCGCGGTCTTCCATCGAGATCAGCAGCAGGATGCCATCGCCGTTGACGGTCGTGCCGTTCGCATCGGGCGTCGCGCCGTAGCCGTAGCCGCCGTAGTCAAAATAATCGTCGGCAAACTCCTCGGCGGTCTTGCCGCCGAGCGACGGGACGATCGCGGCGAGCACGTCGCAGCGGTACGTTTCGGAGAGCTCGCAGAGCCGTTCGTCGAGCGCGTCGAGATCGGTCTCGCGCAGCAGCCCCATCTGATCGACCGCGTAATGCTTGACTCCGTCGTTTTCGGTCGGCGCCTGCGTGACCGGCACGGTCGTTTCCGCCTGCAAAGCGGCGTCGACCGCGTCGAGATAGGCAAGGATCTTGCTTGCCGGATCGTCCCGCACCTCGCTGTACGGCGGATAGATCACGTTGTCGCAGACGTCGTCGGTCAGCACGGCGGACGCCGCGTCGCCGATGACGGCAAAGTAATACTGCTTGGCGGAAAGCCCCAGAATGATCGCGTTTTCCTCGGAGACATGCTCGCGGATGAACGTTTCGCAGTAGGGGATCAGCTCGGTTGCATTGAGATCGAAGAAATAGTACGGCGCGACGCCGCGCGATCCGAAAATCTCTTCGGCGCGCTGTTCCAGCCGCGCGTGCTGATCTTCGCTCAGAAGTCCGTCGGGCGTATAGATGCGCTGCGCGTCGTCCGCGCGTGCCGCCGACAGCGGAAGGAGCAGCAGCAGCGCGACGAGAAGCAGGGAAAGCGTACGTTTCACAGACAACCGCCTCCCATCCCGAGAAAATGCAGCAGCACGATCAGCGCGGAAAGCCCGCCGCCGATCGCAAGCGCATACAGCGCCCAGAGTTTCCAGTAGCGCCCCTTGTCGAGCGGCAGATTGCCGACGAACTTGCCGGTCTGTCCGTTCATCGCAAAGGTATACAGCTTGTTCTTCCAGCTGACGTGTAAAAGCCAGACCGGAAGCAGCGCATATTCGCGCTTGTTGTTGTGTTCGGAGGTCGTGCTCGTTTCCAGCGAGACGCTCGAGAAGCCCGCGGTGGTGGAGGACATCATCCGGCCGATCGTGTTGCCGAAGCGCGTTCTGGCGCGTTCGACGCTCTTTTCGGCGTCGACGTCGTACCGGTCCGCAAAGTATCCGGAAAGGTACGCCGTCTGAAAATCGACCGCTTTGCTGAAATCGAACGGCTCCAAAGAATCCATCAGCGCGTCGTTCATCTTCATCGAGCCGTCGACCGGGATGCGCTCAAAGTGCGCGTCCGCGCTGCGCAGCAGTGCATAGCGCGAGGTCTCGACGTAGTCGTAGCCGCCGCTGGTCCATGCGCGCGAACGCGTGCCGCTGTAGCGCGCGTTCGTCCGGATGTCGGATGAAAACAGCCAGAACGGTACGTAGATGCCCTTGATCTCCTGCACGTTCGATTCGGAACGGAACGCCTTGTTCAGCAGCTTTTTGCCGAACAGATGCTTGCGAAAACCCTCCATCGCGTGCTCGCGGTCGAGCTGGAACGGCAGCACCAGATCCGGTTTCCATTCGCCGGTGAACTGCCGCTTCATGATGACCGTGTTGTCGCAGAACGGACAGCGCGCCGAGGCGAGCGTATCGTCGCCCAGAACTTCGCCGCCGCATGCGCTGCAGACGTAAATATTCAGTCCGGATGCTTCGTCCTTTTCCCAATGCTCCGGATCTTTGTCCCATGTTTCGCTGTTCGCGTTTGCGGCGTCCTGCTTGAGGAACGCGTCGTAATCGATCAGCGACTGCGGGGAAAACGACGAATCGCAGTACGGACAGACGACCTGCTGCGAGCCGCTGTCAAACTGCAGCGAAGCACCGCAGGCCGGACATTTGTATTCCAGTAATTGTGCCATCGATCGCTCCTGTTTGTTGATGATGGGAAAAGGGGTGCGGCAACCCGCACCCCTCGCGTTCGCGGATTATTTTACGATGTCCTTCTCCTCGAAGCGGTTGCCGCACTCGGGGCAGAACTTCGGCGGGTTCGCCGGATTCTCGGGCGTGAAGCCGCACTTGGAGCAGCGATAGCTCACCGCTTCGGGCTTCTTTGCGCCGCACTGCGTGCAGAATCTGCCGGTGTTCACCGCACCGCAGCTGCAGGTCCAGCTGTCGGGCACTGCGGGCTTTTTCGTGCCGCATTCGGGGCAGAAGTTTCCGCTCGCCTTTGCGCCGCACTGCGGGCAGGTCCAGCCGTTTGCCGGCGCTGCGGGCGCCGCCTGCTGTGCCGCCTGCTGCTGCTGGGCGATCGTGAAGAGGTTCGCCGCGCTGTTGCCCATCGCGCCGCCTGCCTGACCGACCATGCCCATGCCCATGAAGCCGGTCATCGCGCCGTTCGCATTGCCCGCCGCGGTCTTCATCGCGTCCACGGTGCCCTGCGTATAGGTTGCCGCCGCCATGAGCGGATCGCGGTTGATCGCAGCGCGCTGCGCGCTCTTGATCAGCTCCGCGTCCTCTTCGGTCAGCGTGATCGGGTTCATCGCGATGGAGACGACTTCAAGACCTCTCTTTTCGCCCCAAAGCTTCGAAAGCTCGACGTTCATCGCGTCGCACAGCTCGGTGGTGTGCGCCGGGACCTGGTTCGGACGGACTTCGAGGTCGGAGATCTTTGCAAGCGCCGGCTGCAGCGCGTTAACGAACTCGGTCTTCAGCTGCGAGTCGATCTCGCTGCGCAGATAATCCTGCGTGACGTTGCCGCACACTTCGGTGTAGAACAGGATCGGGTCGACCATCTTATAGGAGTAGACGCCGTTGCAGCGCAGGCTCACGTCGATGTCGAGGTTGATGTTGCGGTCCACGACGCGGAACATGATCGGGTTGGAGGTACCGAACTTGTTGTCCATGATCTCCTTGGTATTGAAGTAATACACCCGCTGATCCTTGCCGGTGTCGCCGCCGAACGTGAAGCGGCGGCCGAGCGTCTTAAAGGAGTCGAGAATGCTCTGACCGAGGTTGCCGGCAAAGATGCTCGGCTCGGTCGAAGTGTCGTACACGAATTCGCCGGGCTCTGCGCAGACTTCCACGACCTTGCCCTGCTCGACGATGATCATGCACTGACCGTCCGCGACCGCGATCACGGAGCCGTTCGAAATGATGTTGTCGCTTCCCTTTGTGTTGGAAGAACGCGCACCCGTCCGCTTCTGACCCTTGGTGACCAGAACATCCTTAGAGAGCGCTTCGCAGTAAAAATACTCTTTCCACTGATCGGCGAGAACGCTGCCCAGCGCGCCGATACCGGCTTTGATAAGACCCATTGTAGTTCTCCTTTCAATTGTTCGGTTCTATCGAAAAAGGTACATTGCCTTGATCGCCGTTTTGTTTCCGCTTTGCCGCATACGGATCGCGCACCGTGTTCGAATACGGATTCTTGTTTTCCGGAACGGGCGTATGATGCCGCACGCAGAAGCGCGTCCAAAGGATCAGAAGCGAGCGCAGCAGAAGCACAAGCGCCCAGACGCCGAGCGCAAGCCAAAACCACACGATCGGCAGCCCGATCGCAAAGTGCAGCGCAAGCAGGATCCATGCCGGAACCGTCCACAGCGCGTACAGCGCCGCGTGCCAGAACAGCAGCAGGAAAAAGCCTTTGACGTCGTGCGTATGCATCGTACCGCTCCTTTGCTTCCTCTCCGACATTAATTATAACGAACGCGTCCGTAAAATGCAACGAATATTTGCCGCCTGCGGCGCGTGAGCGCAAAAGGACGGTGTTTCGGAAGATCTTACGGCTGCCACACGAACAGTCCTTCCGCCGCGGCGAGCGGACGGAGCAGCGACAGCAGCGTTTCGTCCGCGTTGTATACGGTCATGCAGGCGTCATCCGGTTCGGAAACGATCAGCGCGCCGCCGATGCGGATGCAAAGATGATCGCGGCGCATCCGCTCCGCGATCTCTGCGGGCGGCGGATTCGGCCGGTCCTCCTCGTCGAGAAAGAGGCGCATGTAACAGTTGAGCTTCAGAACGACGTCGATGTGCTTCCGTTTGAGCCCGGCAAACCGTGCGGGCTCGAGATAATACCGCTCCACGGCAAAGTACTGCCCGTCGCTGTCCGCTTTGACCTGCTCGGGCAGAGCGTCGACCACCCAATACGGGTCTAGCAGCAATTCTTCGATCGTTTTCATATCCGCACTCCTCTCGCTCCCGCGCCCAGCGCATCGAAAAGTCCGCGTCGTCCGAGAGATAAAAGCCCTGTCCGAAATCCGCGTTTGCCCTGCCGTGCCGAAGATCCGGCGAACGGATCTCCGAGAATCCCATGTGATAGACGATCATGACGGCTGCTCCGTTTTCTTCGTCTTCCGGAACATGAATCTGCGCACGATGTTGATGCCGATCCTGTACGGAAGCGGGCGCAGCGCCCGGTCCGCTTCCTTCAGCTTTTCGCGGATCGGGATCTGCTGCGGACAGTGTTTTTCGCACTTGCCGCATCGGATGCACTGCGAGGCGAACGCCGGTTCCTTCGTCAGCCCGACGGTCTGCGCATACTGGAACCGTCCCTGATGCGGCGATTCGATGAACATGGCGTTGTAGCAGCGGAACGCGCCGGGAATATCGACGCCCTTCGGACACGGCATGCAGTAGCGGCAGCCGGTGCAGCCCACCCGGTCGGACGCGCGGATCGCATCCGTCACGCGCTTCAGAACCTCCCGGTCCGCCTGCGTGAGCGTGCCGACGCGCGCCTCGTCCGCGGTGCGGCAGTTTTCGCGCACCATCTCCTGCGAGTTCATGCCCGAGAGCACCACCGTGACCTCCGGCTGATCGTACAGCCAACGGAAGCTCCATTCGGCGGGCGACCAGCCGCGTCCGCTCTCCCGCATGATCTCTTTCGCGCGTTCGGGCAGCATGTTGACGAGCTTTCCGCCGCGCAGCGGCTCCATGATGACGACCGGCACGCCCTTTTGCGCCGCCGCCTTGAGCCCGTCGACGCCCGCCTGCGCGTATTCGTCGAAGTAATTGTACTGGATCTGACAGATGTCCCAGTCGTAATCGTTCAGGATCTTCAGAAAGCCGTCCGTGCCGCCGTGATACGAGAAGCCCACGTTCCGGATCGCGCCGCTCTTCTTTTTCTCCTCGATCCATTCGACTGCGCCGACCGCCTTCAGCTTTTCCCACATGGCGACGTCCGTCAGATGGTGCATCAGATAATAATCGATGTGATCGGTGCGCAGCCGCGAAAGCTGCTCGTCGAAATACCGGTCCAGCGCCGCACGGCTGCCGACCAGATACTGCGGCAGCTTCGTTGCAAGGTACACCTTTTCGCGCAGACCGTCGCGCGCAAGGATCTCGCCGAGCGCCGCTTCGCTTCCGCCGTAGATATACGCCGTGTCGAAATAATTGACGCCGGCGTCGATCGCCTCGCGGATCTCGCGCGCGGTCTCCTCGATATCGATGCTCCTGCCCTTCTGCGGGAATCTCATGCATCCGAAACCGAGCACGGATAGCCGCGTTCCGTTTTTGTCTCCTCTGTACTGCATACGGTCTCCTTTCGCTCTCGCGGATCAGTACGATTATATAAGATATAACCCACGCAGTCAATACGCATATGCCCCTCCGAAGACCCGCCGAACAAGGGAACGGAGCGACATAAAGGCGCGTATTCCGCTGCAGGCGCGATCCGTCAGATCGACTGCGGGATTCGTTTTTTCGCAAAGCGCCGCGGAATGCAATGCGGCCTTACCTCGTGCTTATACCGGAAGTAAGGCCGCATCGTGTGAACCGTAAAAACGAGGATCGGGATCTTTGATTCATGCGTTTCAGTTGATCGGCAGAGATATGATCAGTCCGACCGTATACCGGAGAATGGCCGACGCGTCTGCCGCCGTGATCTCTCCGTCGCCGTCAACATCTCCGTACGTTGCACCGTGCTCGGTCAGTTCCGAGAGACCGACAAGCGCGCGCAGAATGAGAGCGGCGTCCGATGAAGTGATCTCGCCGTCTTCATCCACATCGCCGTATAGAGGCATGAAGACTCTTGGGATCACAACCTCTTTTGTTTGCTCCCCGAACGCCCCGTTCAGGAATACCGCCGAATAGACGCCGAATCCGTCCGCCTCCGTCGTTGCATCCTGAATGACCGTAAAGGTTGTATCGACCGTTTCGGTTTCCTCATGCGTCTCATCGTTTTTGCAAACACGGGATGCGGTTACCATACTGTTATCTTCTGCCCAGACATAGGTGGGGACGTCCCAATCGTGACCTGTTGACGAAACTGCGATCTGCCGTGTTTGCGCTTCGAATGCTTCATTCGCGAACACGGCCGTATACGTTATCATGCCATCCTGTTCACAGGTTGCGGCGATCGTTTCCGTGACGGTGCCTTCGGCAAGCTCTGTTTCAACATGATTGCCGTCATACAAACATACACGGGTTGCCGTACAGCGATTGTTTTCATCCCATTCATAAGAAGGTGCACCCCATGCATGTCTGAACGTGATCCGGTATGTATCGGTATACGTCCTTCCGTCCGGGCCTTCCGCCGTTGCCGTATACATCGTGAATTCATCCGTGTTTTCCGTCAGTTCAGTCGTTTCAACGGTTATATCCGCAGAAACCGTTTCCTGCATCAGGCATTCCGTACACGCAAACACCACCGTTGCTTCCGTATGATCCGCATTCCACGACCAAACGGGATCTGTCCATGTATGATCGTGCGGCGCATACAGCACGAAGAAGAATCCGCCGGAACTGCCGGCCGTCTTGATGTAAAGATTCCGCGTCGGCGCTTCGAACGGCAGATCCTGCAGGTTGATCTGCACGACGGCGTGGACCGTTTCTCCGGCTTCGATCGTATATGCATCGGAAAACAGCAGTTCGCCGTTATTTGCATCCAGTCGACACTCTAACGTCGGGGCTGCCGCAAACAGACCTTCGTTCTTCATCGTGATGCTCAATGCCGCGTATTTATCGAACATTGCATAGTCATCGCAGCGTACGCGTATATGCTCTTTCGCAAGTGTAATGCTCTTACTGTTGTTTGCGTCCGAGCTGTCGCCCTCCGTTTCCAATTTCACCGTATAGGTGCTGTTCGCGCCCGCAATCGATGTGAACAGGAACCGACCGCTGACGGTGCGGGTCTCGCCTGCAAGCAAGACGCCGTCGATTGCCTGCGAATTGATCGCCGCGCCGGTCTCATCATACAGCACCAGTAAAATCTCCTGCGTCTCCTTTGTGCCGATGTTCGCAATCACTGCTTCATAATCCAAAACGAATGCCTCGCCGTCCCGTGTGATGTCGTCGCAATGGAATTGACTGAGCAGAAGGTCCGGATGATCGGGCATCGTGACCTCATACAGCGAGGATCTTTCTTCAAAGTCCTCTTCCGACGCAATGAGGTCGGAAGTGGTCACGATCAGACGGATTCTTCCCTGCATATCCTCATATGCTTTGAAGTCGGTGACTGTCTTGCCGAGCGAGGTCAGCTGTACCGCGTCTCCCCATCGCCCGGTCGTCTTGTCGTACACATAGGCAAACAACTCGATCGAAAGCGTTTCGCTGTCTTCGGAAAGTACGTTTCCGGGGAACACGATATAGCATTTGCCGTTCGTTTCCAACAGCTGACAGCTTCCCGAGATATGACCTTCCGGTCCTTCGAACGCGCCGATTGTCGATGCAAGCATGCCGTCCTCGTTCCAAAACAGACCGCCGTACGCGTGGGACAGACCCGTGATCGTTTTGTTTTCCGCAAGTACCGAGGCTGTTCCGTCTGCGTCGAGCATTGCCAGTGAACGGTCCTCCGTGGTCATGTAATCGCCGTCGCCGTCTGTGATATATGCAGCAGCAAGAGCACCGTCCGACACCGTCGCGGCGACCTCCGTCACGTTCTCAAGGTTTTCGGCGATCGTATGCACCGTTCCGTCGTAAGACATGATCTGGTTTCCCGCTTCATTCAGAAGCAGGCTGTTGTTTGTGTTTTTGACCCACACCGCGTACACCGTGCCGTCATCTGCGACAATACTCGGCATGGCATCGTACGTGTCGTCGTCCGTCAGACTCGTGACAGTAAAGCTGTCGGCCGCGGGATCGTACTGCGCAAGCCGGATCTCCATTTTCGCTGCATACGCCGCGTGATCCGTCTCGTCGATCTCCGACAAGCTCTCTTTCGCATCCATCCATGCGACCCATACCGTATTTCCGTCGCTGTACACATCCGGCATGAAGTCAGCCGTTCCGTTATCCTCGACCGTTTTCGGCTGGGACCAGCCCGAGTTCTCATCATATACGGTGTATACGAGCTTCGTTCCGTCTGCGACCGGTCTGTCCGAGTCGTCCGTGAGGAAGAACAGCATCTGCTTTCCGCCGCATGTCACAACGTTCACATGACTGTCTCCGTAAGCACGATCCTGCAGCAGCACACACGCACTTTC
>ONMC01000160.1 GCA_900318745.1 uncultured Eubacteriales bacterium | reverse complement strand
TTCCTCTACCCAGATACCGTCGACAAAGGCAGTGTCGTCTTCGTCAATCCCGCAAATCACAGCAGCAATCAGATTTCCGTCCGCATCGATGAGCTTTTTACTGAGCGTGATATATTCGTGCTTGTCAGGCACGACCTCCTCACAAAACTCACCGAGTCCCTTGTCGATGATCCTGGCGTCTTCTTTGGTGCCGGCCTTGACCTGATAATGTTCTGCAGCGGTGTTGTTTGTCGGGATGTAGTCCGGTATATCTTTGTCCAGTCGTTTCGACAGGGACCAGCTGACATGCCCCATAGGGATGTCCTTGTTGATGGTAAACACATGGAATCCGTGTTTTTCGTAAAGGGGTCTTGCCTGAAAATCTGTGGTTCCGAGGCACAAATAATAGCAGTTTTTTTCTCTGGCGGCATTTTCAGCCGCGCGAATCAGCATAGAGCCGAGGCCATGATGGCGATACTGAGCGTCCACCCAAAGCTGGGCAAGCACCGCTCTGCCCCATGCATGAATGTTCACGATGCAGCCGCCGATGACATTTTTATCTTCATCCTCCACTTTGAAAACAAGCTGTTCTTCCTCTGTGTGAGGTTCCGATGGTGCCATTGAATCGCCATATACATTGATCTTTTCTTCGATGAAGGTTTCCTCTTCCTCTGCTAATGGCCTGATCTCATATTTCATGTTCATTTTCTTCCTCGAAAATTGCGTTCTGACATGATCTTGACAAATAGGAATTTATCGTTTTATTTCCATACAGATATGCTGATCTGTACGATCATATTCCTGAAATCCACACTTCTTGTAAACATGGATTGCCCTTGCATTATCATGATTTGTTCTTAAAAACACTCTTTTCAACCCGAGCGTGTGAAACCCGTAATCGATCATAGCGGAGACCGCCTCCGTTCCATATCCCATATCCTGCTTCGCGGCTGTTACTGCAATCCCGAGTTCTGCATCATAGTTGTTCGGATTCATCAGCTCTATGTTTCCAATAAATGCTCCGCTTCTCTTCTCCAGCATGGAAAAGACCTCAGCTTTTGATTCCAGCGTTTTCCTGATCCATTCGTATTCCTGCTCCACGGTGTATGATTCCGAAGCGCCGCCGATACGTCCATGGATATATTTTCCAACGTGTTCATCATCATTTACCATGATGAGATAGTCGTTTACCAGACATTCTGACACCTCAACAAAGCTGATCTGATCCGATTCAAAAACCTGCTTCATAATGTCTCCATCAATCCCGATTTGTTTATTCCTTTGACATAAGTACCGCTGTCTCAGCGTACATTGAGGCAATCGGAATTCAAAGTTCCAATACAAGTATGGATTCTTCGTCCTCCATCTCACCCGTTTCCCGAAAGCCCGCTTTATGGTATACGTGCAGTCCGAGTTCGTTCTCAGGCGCAGTCGACAGATAGATCCTGTCCACACCGTTCTCTTTGAAATACTTGATGATCTCATGAAGCGCCGCCTGACCGTAGCCCTTGCCCTGTTCGTTTTTGTCGATCATAAAACGCCAGAGACAGTACCTGTCGACGGGGTTTTCATCCTCGGGGTCCAGGGCGAGCATACAGAAGCCAACAAGCTTTTCGCCCGCATAGATCGCAAACGGCCTCGCCGTGCCGGGCGCGTTGGCATTGGCCTCATCGGCCTCGCTTAATGAATAATCGTTCGGCGCGACAAACAGCTGATCTTCACGCACAGTGAGCGCCAGCACAGCCTCGCGATTCGTATCGTTAATCGGTTCCAGTTTGATTTTCATATCCATATTGCATTACCTCCTTAAACGACGATCTGGTTGTTTCTTTGTCATCAATACCACCGTCTCCACATGATGTGTGTGAGGGAACATATCGACCGGTTGGATATACGCGACCGAAAACCCTTTTTCGTGCAGAATTTCGGCATCGCGCGCGAGCGTTGCCGGATTGCATGAAACATAAACGACGCGCTTAACGCCGCTTTGTGCGATGGCATCCAGCACCTGCGGTTCACAGCCCTTACGAGGCGGATCGATGACGATCGCATCAATATTTGTTCCGTTTTGGATCAGCTGCGGGAGCAAGTCCTCTGCAAGTTCGCATCGGAATTGTGTATTATGGATCTGATTCAGTTTCGCGTTTTCCTTTGCATCCTCGATTGCTTCCGGCACGCATTCGATTCCGATGACTGATCCGGCTCGTTTTGCGATTGCAAGAGATATCGTTCCGATGCCGCAATAAACGTCTGCGACCGTCTCGTTTTCTTTTGGGTCCAGAAGTCGGATCGCTTCATCATAGAGGACACGCGTTTGCTGCGGATTGACCTGCAAAAAGCTCTGCGGACTGACGGCGAATTTCAGATCGTTCTGTTTTTCGATCAACTGCGGCTGTCCCTTCAGGAGCGTAAACCGGTCACCGAAGATCACATTCGTGTTGCGATCGTTGCGGTTGTGATACAGTGACTCGACGTCCAGCATGCGCATCAAAGACTCTTTTGCGGGAAGTTCGCCTTTCGTCACAACAACGGCCATACGCTCGCCGGTTGACGTTACGCGTACAACACAGGCGCGCAGCGTTCCTTTGTGCGTCGATTCATCGTAAACCGACACATGTGTCCGCTTTGCCCATTCTGCAACGGTTCTTGCAATCGCAGTGATACGAGCGTCTTCGATCGGACAATCGAACAACGGAACCAGACGATGGCTGCGCTCGGCATAGAATCCGAACGCAACGGCTCCGTCGATCGAACCGAACGGAAAACTGCCTTTGTTGCGATACCGGGTTGGATCGCGCATACCGAGAACCGGCTGCACCTCGACGTCGTCGAACCCTCCGAGATGCTCGAATGCGTCCTGAACGATCCTGCGTTTGATGCGAAGCTGTTCATCGTAATCCATGTGCATCAGCGTACAGCCTCCGCAGCGGTCATACGCTTCGCAGAACGGTTGCACGCGATGCGGCGACGGTTGCTCTATCGAAACGATCTTTGCAATGCAATATCGTTTTTCGACTTTGATGATGTGCACTTTTACACTTTCACCCGTCACTGCGCCCGGTACAAAGATCGCAACGTCGCGGCTTCTCCCGACGCCTTGTCCTTCACTTGTGATGCCGGTGATCTGAATGATCAGTTCATCATTTT
>ONMC01000194.1 GCA_900318745.1 uncultured Eubacteriales bacterium | reverse complement strand
TGGATTTCACCTACGGTGACTGCCAGAAGGAAATGGATATGGTCAACAAGGCCTTCATCGAGATCATGATCGAAGGCGACGCCAACGGCCGCGGCTTCCAGTATCCCATTCCCACCTACTCCATCACCCGCGACTTTGACTGGAGCGAGACCGAGAACAACAAGCTGCTGTTTGAGATGACCGCCAAGTACGGCACGCCGTATTTCTCGAACTACATCAACTCCGACATGGAGCCGAGCGACGTTCGTTCGATGTGCTGCCGTCTCCGTCTCGACCTCAGAGAGCTTCGCAAAAAGTCCGGCGGCTTCTTCGGTTCCGGCGAATCCACCGGTTCGGTCGGCGTCGTCACGATCAACATGCCGCGCATCGCATACCTTGCCAAGGACGAACAGGAGTTCTACGCCGAGCTCGACCGCATGATGGACATCGCGGCGCGTTCGCTGAAAACGAAGCGCACGGTCATCACCAAGCTGCTCGATGCGGGTCTGTATCCGTACACCAAGCGTTACCTCGGCACGTTCGCAAACCACTTCTCCACGATCGGTCTGATCGGCATGAACGAAGTCGGTCTCAACGCGAAATGGCTCCGCAAGGACCTCACGCATCCCGAGACGCAGAAGTTTACCCGCGAGGTTCTGAACCACATGCGCGACCGTCTCTCCGATTATCAGGAGAAGTACGGCGATCTGTACAACCTCGAGGCAACGCCCGCCGAGTCCACGACGTACCGCTTTGCGAAGCACGACAAGGAGCAGTATCCGGACATCATCACCGCGAACATGAACGGCACGCCGTACTACACCAACTCTTCGCACCTGCCGGTCGGCTACACCGAGGACATCTTCTCGGCGCTGGACATCCAGGACGATCTGCAGACGCTGTACACCTCCGGCACCGTGTTCCACGCGTTCCTCGGCGAGAAGCTGCCCGACTGGAAGGCGGCGGCAAACCTCGTTCGCAAGATCGCCGAGAACTATAAGCTCCCGTACTACACGATGTCGCCGACATACTCGGTCTGCAAAGACCACGGCTACATCACCGGCGAGCACTACACCTGCCCGATCTGCGGCGGCAAGACCGAAGTATACAGCCGCATCACCGGCTACTACCGTCCGGTCCAGAACTGGAACGACGGCAAGGCGCAGGAGTTCAAGGACCGCAAGGTCTATAACGTCGGTCGCTCGCATCTGACCCATCAGGGTCCGAATCCCGCGCCGGTCGACACGATCGCGGACGCTGCGACGGAAGCGGCAGCCGAACCCGCCTGCTGCGCGCCGGTCGAGCCGATCATCAAGGAGGAGCCGAAGGCGGAAACCGGTTCCGCACTGCTCTTCAAGACGCCGACCTGCCCGAACTGCAAGCTTGCAACGGCGCTGCTCGAAAAAGCGGGTGTACCGTTCACGGCACTGAACGCCAACGAGGAAAAGGGGCTGGTCGAAAAGTACGGCGTCAAGCAGGCGCCCACGCTGGTGCTGCTGCACGAGGACGGCTTTGAAAAGTATCGCGGCGTCAGCGACATCAAGGGCTGGCTCATGCACAAAGGCGCATAAGACAAACACAAACAATTCTCCGCAGGCATCTGCGGAGAATTGAGCATTCGGAGGAACAACCATGTACGATATGATCGTGATCGGCGGCGGTCCCGCCGGCATGACGGCGGCGCTGTATGCGCTGCGAAACGGCAAGACGGTGCTCGTGCTCGAAAAGCACGGCTTCGGCGGACAGATCACGCACTCCCCGAAGGTCGAAAACTATCCGGGCACCATTCAGATGAGCGGCAACGAGTTCGCGGATCGGTTTCTCGAGCAGATCCTGCATCAGGGCGCGGACGTCGAGTTGGAGAAGGCGATCGCCGTGACGTGCGAGGGCGATCTTCGGATCGTCGAAACCGAAGAGGGCGGCCGTTACGAAGCGCTCACCGTCGTGATCGCGACCGGCGTCAAGCATCGCATGCTGGGTCTGGAGGGCGAAAACGAACTTGTCGGCGAGGGCATCTCGTTCTGTGCGGTGTGCGACGGCGATTTCTATACGGATCAGACCGTATGCGTCGCCGGCGGCGGAAACTCCGCGCTGCAGGAGGCGATCCTGCTCG
>ONMC01000096.1 GCA_900318745.1 uncultured Eubacteriales bacterium | reverse complement strand
ATCCTGAAGACCGGCGGCCGCTGCATCGTAACGGCGGACCACGGCAACTGCGAACTGATGTGGGATGAAGCGCAGAACGCGCCGTTCACCGCGCATACGACGCTTCCGGTGCCGTGCGTGCTGGTCGATGATACGAGAAAAGACGCCGCTCTTCGCGAAGGCGGACGGCTGTGCGATCTGGCTCCGACGCTGCTCGAGCTTCTCGGACTTCCGATCCCGCAGGAGATGACGGGCAAGTCGCTGCTCGGCTGAAAGAGTAAACCGTTCGAAATGCAGGCATAAAACTGGCAAAGCGCTTTATTTTATGCTTGCATTTCCGAAAGGTGCATGTTATAATCATCACCGCAGATTATTTTGGAGGAACTTTTATGAATACAGTCATGTGGATTATTGCAGGCGTTCTGGTGCTTGCGTCGGTCTTGATGTGCGTAGTCGTTTTGATTCAGCAGACCAAGTCTTCCGGCATCGGTGCAGGTTTCGGCGGCGAAACGGTGTCCTTCTCCCAGCGCGGAAAGGCGGCGAGCCGCGAAGCAAAGCTGCAAAAGATCACCGTTGCTCTCGCAATCGTCATTGCGGTCCTGGCCATCGCACTTCTTCTGATCAAGTGCTTCGCCGGCGTCTCGCTGTAATTGCAGGCGAAATCAAACGATGACGGTGCATCTTCGGGTGCACCGTTTTATTCAGGAAAGGAGGGCGTGCCGTGCCGGTACAAAAAGGGATCAAACTCGCCGCGCAGAACCGCAAGGCGCGTCACGATTATTTCATCGAGGACTCGTACGAATGCGGTATCGTGCTGCAGGGAACCGAGGTCAAGTCGATCCGCAAGGGCGCATTGAATCTCAAAGACAGCTATGCGCAGGTCAAAAACGGCGAGCTGTTTCTGCACGGGATGCATATCAGCCCGTATGAACAGGGGAACATCTATAATCACGATCCGTTTCGCACGAGAAAGCTGCTTGCGCATGCGCGCGAGATCCGCAAGCTCAATTCGCTTTCGCAGGCGGACGGGTACAGTCTGATCCCGCTTTCCGTATACTTTAAGGACGGAAAGGTCAAGGTCGAACTGGCAGTGTGCAAGGGCAAAAAACTCTACGACAAGCGGGCGAGCATCGCGGATCGCGACGCAGACCGTGACATCGAACGCAATCTCAAGAAGCAGATGCGGTAAATGAGCCGGATCAGCGCGTTGTAGACGCGCGAGCAAAAGCCGCGAAGGAAGAAAGGAGACACCGATCCGTCAAATCCGGCGACATGTGCGGCGGATTTGACACCTTACAGCCCGCGCCGCCCGGTGGATCTGTGATCCATAGGTGCGGGGTGAAAAGCCAATCGACCGACCGAGGTCGGGCGATTGAGAGCGAAAGCGATTCTTGGGGGCGAAATGGTTTCGACGGGGATCGCGGAAGCGGGATAAGCGAGCCGAAGCCCCGTGCTTCGTTAAAAACGGGAACTGTCTAAAATAACTGACAACAACAACACTCAACTCGCAGCTGCATAACGCAGCCGCGCGTCCGCCCGAGAAAACCTACCGTTTCGGATCCGGGCGTCATTAGGGTAGGGAACGAACCTGCGTAAGCTTTGCCGCAGGCCGGACTTTATGAAGCTACCGTAACGCGGAGCCTGTCGGAGGGCGCCGCGCGAGGGGAATCCCAAAACACCGACTGCGCTCGGAGAAAATCCTGCCAACGGGTTTTCGGACGGGAGTTCGACTCTCCCCGCCTCCACCAAAACAAAAACAGGGTGCTGCATGCACCCTGTTTTTTGTTTATGACAGAAGAGGAAGGGGAGAGGCGAACTCGGCGCGGAGGTGAATGAGGCCGCAGTGCGGCGTCAGAGCCGCGCCGTGACCGAGCCCGCAGGCGAGAAGCGACTCTCCCCGCCTCCACCAGCAAAAACGCGTGATTTGTCTATCAAATCACGCGTTTTTGAATGATGTTTGCCCTGTCGGGCAAATGATGCTGTCTTCGGCAATGATGTCGCTTCGCTAATGATGCGTGCCTGCGGCACATGATGGCAAGCATCGCATCATGGATCGCGCAGCGATCCGCATCATTTCGGAGCGTAAGCGGAGAAACATCATCAGCTGCCGCAGGCAGCGACATCATTGACTTTCTCTCGTATCTGCATTATACTCGGATGCAGAGAGCATTCTGGGAGAATTATAGCGAGCGAAACCGGGTATTGGCTGGAATTGCTGCACCGCACAAACTATATCGACGACGCATCATATCAGTTTCTGAGCGAACAGTGCGCTTCAATTCGTGTGATGTTGGTTGCTTCCTGTAAGACGGTGAAGAAGAATATGGTCGAAGGATGAGATAGGATAAACAGATCAAAAAAACGGCATTTGCAGGGAGGTTCAAATGCTGTATCATTCATCGAAAGTAAGAGGAATGAAGACCCTTGAGCCGCATGTATCAACACATGGCAAAGCATATGTTTATGCAACCAGGAATAGGACTACGGCCATCTGCTTTGGTGCGCCTAAAGACGATTTCGATCTATTGATGGATGTATGTGACGGCAAGACCGTCTTGTTTGAGTGCTATCCTGATGCACTGAAAAGAGTGTACTCTGGTAAATCGTGTTCTCTATATACGGTTAAGGAGGACGGTTTTATACAAGGCCGAACCGGCTGGGATGAAGAATTGGTATCGGAAAACAGTGTAGAAGTGTTGCAAGAGCAGATAATTCCCGACATATATGAGTTTCTTATGTGTGCATCAACAAAGGGAGAATGTATGATAAACCTCTATTCCGATGACGAAGAATATACCACAATGCTGCGGGAAGAACTATCAGAACGGATTATCGCATTTGGGATATCGAAAGAGCAAATGAATAACGACTGGCGTTTTCTTAAGTATTTTTCAAAGATTCTTGATAAGTAAATTCTCGTTTATCAGACCCTGCTCTGGTACACTTTTAGGCGTTCTTTCTATGTTTTGGTACACTTTTGCGCGCTCTTATACAACAAAGAAACCTCTTTTGTCTGCCAGGACAAGAGAGGTTTTCTTCATTGAAGCACACCAAAGAATATGGTATTATAAATTTAAAATTCTGGACATCCGGAGAAAACAGTATGAATGATGATATCAAAAACGTGTTTTCACTGTTTTTTGACGATACACCGATCACAGATCACCTGATTGATACAAGCCGGGGTGACGCCGATTTTCGAGCGACGTTCATCATCGAAACAGCCGCGGGAAGCAAATATGTGTTAAAGCTTGCCGATAACGATTTTACGTTCCCGGAAAAGATCTCCGTCTGGCAGAGAACGGTTGAAGAGTATCGGAAGCTCGGTTATTTCTGCCCGAGGATATTTCGGGACAAGTCGGGGCATTTTCCAATTGTAGATTACAGGGGACACAGATGCGCGGCATACGCAGAGGAGTTTGCACCGTTCCGCCCGATCGAAGACAGATTTTCGGACGACTTCGGTAAGAACGAGGCGCTGTATGACAGGTATAAGCGGGACATCTGGCGGATGACGGCAAGAATCGCAGCGCAGTATTTCGACTATACGGAATATCCTTCGGCGTACTGCCTGTTTGAAACTTTCTGCCCCAGCGACAAGACGGATGAGGTGCTTGAGAACGCTTTGAACTGGAAGGAATATGCGGATACGCTTCCGTATGAATTCAAGAAACAGGCGGAGAGAATTTGGCGCTTGTGGACGGATAACAGGACCGCGCTTGAACCGATTTATATAAACCTTCCCACCTCTGTTTTTCAAGCCGACCTCAATGCATCAAACATCCTTGTGGACGATGAGGGCAGATTCGTCGGCGTATATGATTTCAATCTCTGCGGCAGGGACGTTTTTCTCAACTACCTGATGCGGGAAAGCAACGGCGTATCCGGAATATGCGAAGCATTGAAGATCGCTTCCGAATACTATCGTTTTTCTGATATCGAAAAGGATGCTGCATTGATGCTGTATCGCTGTTTGAAACCGCTTTGGTACACGCGAGTGGAGGAGCTGAAAAAGACAGGAAAAGATCCTGACGCAATAAGAACGTGCCTCAACGAGGCAGAACACGCGCTGACTTCCCCCATAGACTTTTCGGAGTACATGGGGTGAGAAAAAGGAATCATCCGTTTTTGTCAGCAAGTTACGTTTGTTCCTTCTTACACAACAAAGAAACCTCTTTTGTCTACCAAGGCAAAAGAGGTTCTCTTGTTGTATCATAAAAATGACTGTATGAATAAAGAAATGAAAGATACCGCGCTGAAAGTGACGGAATATGAAAATGAAGGCAAGAAGCGCAATCCGATCGTTTTGATCGTCTGCTCGGCGTTTGGAATCCTGTCGCTTCTGACAAATCTGATCATGAATATGACGGAAATGCCGGATACCTGTATGAGCGGATTCTTAAAGGGGTTGATTGTTGCGGCGGTACTGGCGGCGATGGCTTTGGGGATCGTCTATGCAACGGGAACACTTGCCAAACTGTATTCGTTCAAGAAAAGACTGCCGACCAAAGTCAAACAACAGTACAGATCCGTGTTTGTCTGGACAGATAAAAACGCCGCCGTGCAGAATACGGACCGTATTGATTCGCGGCGGATCCTATGATACACTGAATGCATCACCGTGAGCGGGTACGGCGCCGCCGACGGCGGAAGCGCCGGTGTTTCGTCCGCACAACGGAAAGGGAGAGGAAACATATGGAAAAAAGAAAGTTCAAAGCAAGGAAACTGCTGCATCTGCTGTGGATCCTGCCGCTGCTGCTCGTGCTGACGCTCGGCGTACTGATGTACGTCGTACCCGCGTTCGAAACAGCGGACCGCACAGCCGGTTCGGACTCTGCGGACTGGATGGCAAAGCTTGACGACGGGCGGCCGATCAGCGAGATCATACTGCCCGGTACGCATGACGCCGCAACGAAGAACGTACAGCTGGCATTCTTTTCCAAGTGTCAGGGGCTGACGATCGGCGAACAGCTCAACGCAGGCTTCCGTTACCTCGATATCCGGCTCGGCGCGGACGGCGAGCGGCTCAAGCTGATGCACGGATTTACAAACTGCACGACAAGCGGCACGCCGTGGGCAGGCGCGCTGTATCTTGACGCGGTGCTCGACGACTGTTATGCGTTTTTGACCGCGCATCCGACCGAAACGGTCGTGTTTGCCGTTAAGCAGGAACACGGAGACGAGCCGGTTGCGGATTTTCAACGCCTGCTTGCCGCATACTGCGAAGCAAATCCGAAGGCATGGCTTCTGACCGATCATATCCCGACGCTCGGCGAGGCGCGCGGAAAGCTTGTGCTGATGCGCCGCTTTGAGGATGAGGCGAACCTCGGCGAAACGAGCGGCATCCCGCTTTTATGGGACAACCAGAGCGGGCACGACGACGTCGGAAAGAACATCGTTTCGCGTGACAACGGCTTCTATACACTGTGGGTGCAGGACCGTTACGAATACGATGCGGCGGACAAGTGGACGGCGTTTACGGCGGGGCTCGATTCGGGCAAAACCGGCGTCAATGCGATCTCGATCCACTTTTTGTCCACCAAAGGAACGGCGGCCTACGGGCATCCGTACAAGTTTGCAAAAACGCTGAATCCGATGCTGCTGCAAACCGATGCGCTGTCCGGCTGGATCGTTGCGGACTTTGCAGACGCGGCGATCGCCCGGCATATCTACCGTAACAATTTCTGAACCGTTTCTGCAAAAGCCGTCGCTTCGTGCGGCGGCTTTTTAATTGCAAACATGTTGCAAACGTCGTGCCGCCGGGGTTGACCGTAACAGGAAAACCCGATATACTGTAAATGTAAAAAGCTGCGGAAACGGAGAAAATATATGTTGGACATTGCCATTATCGGAGGCGGTCCTGCGGGACTGGCGGCAGGTTTGTATGCGGTGCGCGGCGGCGCAAGTGTGCGCCTTTATGAAGAAATGTTTACGGGCGGGCAGATCGTCAAAACGCATCAGATCGACAATTATCCCGGCATCTCGGACGGTCCGGACGGGTATGCGCTGGCGGCACGCTTTGAAGAGCATGCAACAAAGTTCGGTCTTCCGATCGAATACGGCGCGGTATCGGAACTCGACCTTCTGAGCGATCCGAAGCGCTTCGTGTTCAACGGAAAAACGGTGGAGGCGAAGACCGTGATTCTGGCAACCGGCGCTTCGCCGAAAAGCCTCGGCATCCCCGGCGAAAAGGAATTGACCGGACACGGTATTTCGTACTGTGCGACCTGCGACGGCGCATTCTACAAAAACC
>ONMC01000120.1 GCA_900318745.1 uncultured Eubacteriales bacterium | reverse complement strand
GGGCAGGGGATATGGCGTTTCGTATGCAGAACGGACGCGCCGTGCATGTCGGATACGCAATCGATCGCAATACCGTGATCGAAGCAAAAGGCAGAGATGACGGCGTTGTGTTCGGCAGATGCGATCGGTTTTCGCAGTTCGGCAGGCCTCCGTTCTTTGATACGCAGAGGATTCTGAAACTGACTTCGCCTTTTATGCGCGGCGATGACGTCAAACAGCTGCAGAGCAGGTTAAAAGAGAAAGGGTATGATCCGGGACAGATCGACGGGATCTTCGGACGAAAGACGCAGCGCGCGGTTAAGCAGTTTCAGAGAGAGCATGATCTGAAAGCGGACGGCATAGCCGGAAAGAAAACATTCGCTGCGCTCGGACTGCAATTTGACTAATCGCCCGGGTTACAGCGAAACAAACGCGTAAGCCATCCGGAACTTGCAGGATGCGGCGTTTCGTCCGGAGCAGGAATGGCTGTCACGACGGGCGTCTCTTCCGTAATAAGAAAGGTGGGAACGGCGGTCGGTTCCGGAGTAGGCGGATAATCGTATTCATCCGCGATCAGATTGCCGGTGAAAACGACTTCATCCTCGAACGTGATCGATACCGTCCCGGCAACCGATCCGATCGGTGCAAAGTAGGATTTGATCTCATAACGAAGATTCTCTTCCGGGAAAGGATCGAGCGCAAACTGTTCCGCCTGCCAGCGGGGAAGCGTCAGTTCTGCATTGCGATCCCATTCGACGCGATACAGCACCGCCTTTGCACCGTATCGATGCGGATCCAGATCGATCGCATACGTTTCCGGCAGGCAGCGCGAGATCAGATCATCCACGGTTATCGTCATCGTGTCGTTTCGGAACGCATAGTCAAACAGACGGATCGCGTCATAAAAACGCTGCACCGTGTACTGATCCTTTGATTGCCCGCTCTTTCCTTCCGGCGCGTTTTCACCGTGCAGAAGAACAAGGATATAGGTCGTTTCTCCGCGTTTTGCCGCTGCAACGAGGCATTTTCCGGCAAGATGCGTATCGCCTGTTTTGATGCCGATCGCATAGTCGTATAGGCAGGTATAGGGCGTGTAATTCTTGGCGGACGCATTTCGCAGAAGACGGTTGCTCGTGTGCAGCGTGATCTTGCGTCCGTCTGACGAGAATGCGTCGTGTTCCACGGTCGATACGATCTCGGCAAACGTCGGATTCTGCATCGCGTAAGCGGAAAGGATCGCCATATCACGCGCAGTCGTATAGTGCTCGGCATGATGCAGACCGTGCGGATTGACAAAGTGCGAGTTCTTCATGCCGATTTCGGCAGCTTTCTCGTTCATCAGATCGGAAAAGCCCGAGACGCTTCCGCCGAGGTGTTCTGCGATCGCGATTGCCGCATCATTGCCGGACGGCAGCATCAAGCCGTAAAGCAGATCGAGGAGCGTGAATTTTTCGCCGGGCTTCAATCCCATTTTGGAATTTTTTTCAGAGAGATTGCATGCTTTCTTGGAAACGGTCACCAGCTCATCCGGATCGCCGTGTTCCAGCGCAACGATGCAGGTCAGGATCTTCGTTGTGCTGGCCGGGTACCGTTTTGTATCGGCATTGCGTTCGAGCCCGAGAACGGCATGTTCCGGATCGTCGATGTTCGCCAAAAACACAGTGTCCTCTGCCAGCGCTTTGAGGTCGAATCCTGTCGAATCGGTGGATTCGGCATTGCCGTGGATCGGCAGCAGGAGGACGCTCAAAAGGAGACAGAGGATCACACGCTTCATTTTGATTTTTCCTTATCTTTCTCGGTAATAACCGGATTCGCGCGCGCGCTTTGCGGCTTTGCGGCGAGCCGCCTCACGCTTGCGGCGTTTTGCTTCGGCATTCAGATAAACGATGAACATCGTTACGCAGATGATGAGAAGGACAAAGATGATCGGAAGTACGATCAGAACCCAGTGAAGATTCTGCGGAACGCCGCAGCCGCCGTCGGATTCCGGATCGTCGGGCAGTGCAACGGAGTTTGCATCGCCGATCAGGTCGATCCCTTCATTGTCTGCTGTCTGCTGTGCAATCTCAATCTGCGCAGTTCCTTCTTTCACGGAACGTGTTGCGAGAAGGTTCGCACTCAAAAGAACGTGACCGTCGAACGTATAGGTCACGCTTCCGATCACGGATCCGTCACCGATCGGGGCGTAAATGTTCGTAAACGTCGGGTTTGCCACGGCAGCCATGTTCGATTTTACGGCGTCAAGCGTCGGCTGCATCATGCTGACCGTCGCATCCATCGACAGATCCGCACGTACTTTGAGGATCCCGCCCTGCGAATCGTTGTCGGCCGCGTTGGAAATGGTTACGTCAAACTCGACCGGCATACCGTAAGATACGAGATCGGATACGGTGAGCGTGCAGGTCATATCATTGAATGCATACTCAAACAGATTGATCGCATCGCGGAAGCGGTAGACGTTGTATTTATCTCTGCGCTGATCGCTTGCAAACGGGTCGTATTCTTCGTCGCCGAGCGTACCGCCGAACAGAACGGCGATCAACGTGACGCCGTCGCGCTCCGCAGCGGCAATCAGACACTTGCCGGCGGCCGTCGTGTCGCCTGTTTTGACGCCGATGGCATACTCATACAAACAGGACGCCGGATCGGTCAGCGTTTCGGTTGGCGGGGTGTCAACCAACAGACGGTTGGAGTTCAAAAGATTGATCTCACGTGAACCGGATTGCGCAGTATAGGTCTTTGTCGAAACGATCTCACGGAAGGTTTCGTTCTTCAAAGCGTACGCGGTCAAAAGCGCCATATCGCGGACGGTCGTATAATGATTGTCATTCTGCTTTCCGTGAACGGTCACAAAGTGCGAATGCGTCATGCCGAGCTCCTGCGCTTTTGCATTCATCATATCCGCAAATGCAGTTGTGCTGCCGGCGATGTGTTCTGCGATCGCGATCGCAGCGTCGTTTCCGGAGGGAAGCATCATACCGTACAGCATATCGCGCATGCTGTAAGAATCACCTTCCTCAAGACCCATCAGGGAGTTGCCGCGACCGAAATCGACCGCTTTTGCAGATACGTTCACCATATCGTCGAGGTTCGCGCTTTCCAATGCGATGATGCAGGTCAGGATCTTGGTCGTACTTGCGGGATATACCTGCTTGTCCGCGTCTTTTTCAAGCCCCTTGTATGAAACTGTGGGATTCTCCGCGTTCACCAGGATATAATACGGCTCATAGATACTGTTCGGATCGAATGTATCCGCCCGGGAAGAACGGGGAAGAAGGAAGAAAGAAAAAACAAAAAGAAAAGCAATACAGAAAGACAGTATGCGCTTCATATAAAAACCTTTCGGAAGAAAATTTCGTTTGCAATAACAGTTTACTTTGAATACGAACGCTTGTCAATGCATAAAAGTGTTGAAACTTTGTGAATAATCTTCGACTTTGTCGTTCATGAAACAAACGCTCACGTCAAGACGTTCGTCGGTCAGCGTCAGAATCGCAATGCTCGGTCCTTTATCGGTACGCGGACGCGAAAGACTGCCGGGATTGATCATCACGACGTCGTCAACGCATTCGACCGACGGAATGTGCGAATGACCGAACAACACGGCACTGCAGCGATTCTGCTGCGCAAGATAAAACAGGTTCAAACGACCTGCCGCTGTATGACCATGCAGAAGCAGAAACCGTCTGTTGTGCCATTCAACCGTTTGCATCAACGGCTGATCGGAGAACGGATCACAGTTTCCGCGCACCGAAACATACCCGCAGTTTAGCATCTGCGCGATACGAACCGCGTCTTCCGTACAGTCACCGAGATGCCAGAGCGCGTCCGCCTGACCGATCCGATCCGTAAAAGACGGCAGGTTTTTGGAGCTTCCGTGGGAATCAGAAACAACGACGATTCTCGACATGGAGCGCCTCCCGAAGCTGTAACAGCGCACGCTTCCGGTGACTGACTGCATTCTTTTCCTCAGCGGACAATTCCGCAAAGCTTTTACTAAGAGGTGAATAGTAGAAGTAGGGATCATATCCGAACCCGTTTTCACCGCGTGCTTCACGCAGGATCATGCCGTCGACTGTGCCGCGAACGACGATCGGCTTCGCTCCGCGCCTTGCGAGCGCGGCGCAGCAGCAGAACTGTGCGGTACGCTGCGAATCCGGAACATCCTTCAGCAGATCGATAAGATGGGCGTTGTTTGCAGCGTCATTATGTGCATCCCCGGAAAAACGGGCAGAATACACGCCCGGCGCACCGTGCAAGGCATCAACGCACAATCCGCTGTCATCCGCCAGAACGGCGTCAAAACGGTCGCCGACGAAAGCAAGCGTTTCCTGCGCTTTCTTCAGAGCGTTTTCCTCGAATGTCGTTCCGTCTTCTTCGACTTCAAAAGAAATGCCGGCTTCACGCATCGTCAGCATCTCCGAAAAGCTGTCCGACAGGATCTCACGGATCTCTTTTAGATCACCTTTCCGGGTGCAGCTCCGGAAGGTTTTTTGACATATCTGACCTGCGTATAGTCGACCGGAACGTTTTCGGATGACGACACTTCACTGTGATAAGCCGCGATCGTTGCGGCAAGAAGCAGTTCCTCCCGCGTCGGCGCTTTTGTGTTCAGGATCACATGCGAAGCGGGCACGTTCTTGGCGTGAAACCATACTGCGTCGGGATCGGACGAACGGACCAGCATTTCGTTCTGAAGATTGTTTTTGCCGACGAAGATGTCCGATCCGCTGTCGGTTCGGTATCGGATCGGCTTGCTCTTTCCCGATTGCGCTTTTTTCCGATCCGGATCGGTTTCACGAATATAATGCAGCCGCACAAGCTCACTGCGGACGTCGTTTAACTCCGTTGTCGTTGTGCAGGATGCAATATTCAGTGACTGTCCCTTGAGATACAGGAGTTCCTCGTTCAGAGCGGCGCTCTGTTCCAGCGCATGTACGCGCGCCGCTTTGTTCTTTTGGTATTGCTTGAAATACCGCCTCGCGTTTTCCGAAACCGAGAATTTCGGATCAAGCGGGATCTCCAACGGGGCGGGAGGTGTCTCATAATAGTTCTGCACGACGATGCTGCTTCGGGAGGCGGAAGATGCACTTTGCGCGACGGTCAGCAATTCGCCGAAAAGACGGTCGCGTTCGATCCGCGCTTCGTCTTCGATCATCTGCGTACATTCGGAAAGGCGTTTTTCGACGCGCTTTCTTGCATGGTCGATCACGGAACGCAGAGAGGTGCGAAGCTTTGTAAGGATCGCGTTTTCGTCGCGTTCTCGGTAGAACGCGTCCTGCGCATCGCTCATCGACGGATAGGATACATATGCCGCGTTTTTCGGGACAAAAGGAAGAACGCCGACGCCTCGGATCACGCTCGGAACGATCTTTCCTTCGGACAATTCGGAAAAGACTTGCATCACAGAAGGAACGATCTCCGAAGGTTCGGCGTCATCCGATACGATCTGTTCGGAACAGAGCCTCGAAATGCCGTGTACTGCGTTACATAGCCACTGCTTCGGCATTCGATCCCTTGCCACAGCGTTGAGTTGATCCGCAGTTGCCGTAAAAGGCATCAGTTTCTCCTGCTCAGGCGGATCCGCATACGATGCATTCGGCAGACAGATGCGCAGAGACTGTTCCGATATGCCGAAATGACGAAGGCAATCGATGATCTTTCTTTCTGCATCAAGCAGAAAAACATTGCCGTGACGACCCATCAGTTCGATCACGAGCTGCATCTGCACGGAATCGAAAAATTCATTCTTTCCGTTCAGGGAGATCACAGCAATCCGGTTCATGCCTGCCTGTTCGATCGATGCGATGCGGCAGCCGATCAGATGCTTTCTCAAAAGCATACAAAACGACGGTGCAGATTCAGGGTTTTCGAAAGAACGCGAAACAAGCTGGATCCGTCCGTTCTCCGCATGGATGCAGATCATGAGCTTCACACGACCGGAAGACACCGTGTGAATGTGCAGGATCAGTATATCTTTATTCGGTTGCTGTACCTTATCGATCTTGCCGTTGACGAGCATTTGCAGCTCGCGTATGGTTGCGAAAAGGGAAAGACCATCCGTCGCCATAGGAATCCTCGTGTTGTTTTTAGATATTGTAACCGCTTATATCAAAGAATGCAAGAGATGCTAAGCAAAACAAAAGCGTCCGTCAAGCGGACGCCTTCAGATGCGAATACCGGGGTTCAGTTGTTCTCGGCTGCGCGTTTCTTTGCCAGCTGCGCCTTTTTGCGATCGGCTGCGTTCTTATGAATAACGCCCTTTGCAGCAGACTGATCAACCGTCTTGACAGCTTCGAGATACGTCTTTTCGGCAGCTTCCTTATCGCCGGACTTCAGCGCTTCATCAAAACGACGGACAGCCGTCTTCAGCGCGGACTTGTCCATGCGATTTCTGAGGTTTTCACCAACGGAAGTCTTCGCACGCTTCATAGCGGACTTGATGTTTGCCAAAGCATTTCACCCCCTGTAAGATTTGCCCGACGGGTTACCCCGATACGAACGGAGTACATCATATCACAAACATTCCGACAATGCAAGGATTATTTTCGCAAATTTTCACTTTTTTCAAGCAAAGCTTCAGATCATTCTTGCAATACGATCCGAATGCACAAACACGACGCTTCCTAAGAGTACGCAATGATCGTCGAAACGGCACGAAACGGTCAGAGTTCACAACTTCGTTGCAATTCCTTGATTGACAATCTGCATATGCAACACTATAATAGGGACGATGGTTAGCACTCGATGAGAATGAGTGCTAAAATGAGATTATCAGGAGGAAATGATCATGACATTGAAACCGTTATTTGACCGGGTTGTCATCCGCAACATTGAAACGGAAGAAGTGACAAAGGGCGGCATCCTTTTGACAAGTGCCGCAAAAGAGAAGCCGCAGATGGCTGAAGTGATTGCGGTAGGCCCCGGCGCAAAGGATGTTGATATGGTCGTTAAGGTGGGCGATAAGGTCGTCTATACGAAATATGCAGGTACGGAAGTCAAGATCGACGGACAGGAAGTAATCGTGATCAAGCAGAATGATATTCTTGCTGTCGTGGAATAATAGGAGGATCATACTATGGCAAAGCAATTGAAATACGGAGAAGACGCACGCAAAGCATTGGAAAGCGGTTTGAATCAGCTTGCCGATACCGTTAAGATCACGCTCGGACCGAAGGGCAGAAACGTTGTTCTCGAAAAGAAGTTCGGCGCACCGTTGATCACCAATGACGGCGTTACGATCGCAAAAGAGATCGAACTGGAAGATCCGTTCGAAAACATGGGCGCACAGCTTGTTAAGGAAGTTGCGACCAAAACGAACGACGTTGCGGGCGACGGCACAACGACGGCAACGCTGCTTGCACAGGCAATGGTTCGCGAAGGACTTCGCAATGTTGCGGCAGGCGCGAACCCGATGGTCGTTCGCCGCGGCATCGAAGCAGCTGTAAACGAAGCCGTGGAAGGGCTCAAAGAACTTTCCGTCCCGGTCGGCAATAAGCATGCAATCGAGCAGGTTGCAGCGATTTCCGCAGGTGACGAAACGGTCGGCAAAATGATCGCGGATGCAATGGAAAAGGTCGGCAAGGACGGCGTTATCACGATCGAAGAAAGCAAGACCATGAAGACCGAGCTGAATATCGTCGAAGGCATGCAGTTTGATCGCGGATACTGCTCCGCATACATGGCGACCGATACCGATAAGATGGAAGCGGTTCTCGACAACCCGTACATCCTGATCACGGAAAAGAAAATCAGTAACATCCAGGAGATCCTCCCGGTGCTTGAACAAATCGCACAGTCCGGCAGAAAGCTCCTGATCATCGCGGAAGACGTCGAAGGCGAAGCGCTTGCAACGCTCGTCATCAATAAGCTCCGCGGAACGTTTACCTGCGTTGCGGTCAAGGCGCCGGGCTTCGGCGACAGACGCAAGGCAATGCTGCAGGATATCGCGATCCTTACCGGCGGCCAGGTCATTTCCGATGAGCTCGGCATGGATCTGAAGGAAACCACGCTCGAACAGCTCGGCGTCGCAAAGCAAGTGAAGGTCGATAAGGAAAAGACCGTCATTGTTGAAGGCGCAGGCGATCCTGAAGAGATCAAGGCGCGTGTAAAGTCCATTCGCGCACAGATCGAAGAAACGACTTCCGATTATGATAAGGAAAAGCTGCAGGAACGTTTGGCGAAGCTCGCCGGCGGCGTTGCAGTCATTGCGGTCGGTGCGGCAACCGAGGTCGAAATGAAGGATTCCAAGTTGCGTATGGAAGACGCGTTGAATGCGACG
>ONMC01000066.1 GCA_900318745.1 uncultured Eubacteriales bacterium | reverse complement strand
TTTCCCGGACGGAAACGCTCCGCCCGTTACAAGATGTACTTCGAAATGTTGTCCTCTCCCCACTCCGCGGACAGATGCGCATCGACATACGCGCCGTCTACGACGACGTCGATCATCGGATGCTGACCGTTCGCATTGAAGGAGATGTCGTTCAACAGGTTCTCCATAACCGTATGCAGGCGGCGTGCGCCGATATTCTCATTTTGCTCGTTTGCGCGGAACGCGAATTTTGCGATTTCACGCAGAGCATCCTCGGTGAAGCTCAGGTTCACGTTGTCCGGCTTCAGCAGCGCGGCGTACTGCTTGGTGATCGCGTTTTCCGGCTGTGTGAGGATCGCATAGAAATCCTCCTCGGACAGGTCCTTCAGCGTAACACGGATCGGGAACCGTCCCTGCAGTTCCGGGATCAGGTCGGTGACCTTCGCCACATGGAACGCGCCGGCGCCGATGAAGAGGATGAAGTCCGTCTTGACGGGGCCGTACTTGGTCGCGACCGTGGTGCCCTCGACGATCGGCAAAATGTCACGCTGAACGCCCTCGCGCGAGACGTCGGCGCCCATATGATTGCTGCTTCCCGCAATCTTGTCGATCTCGTCCAGAAAGATGATGCCGTTCTGCTCCGCGTTTTCCAGCGCTTCACGGTTCACATCGTCCGGATCGATCCGCTTTTCGGACTCCTGCTGCATGATGACCTTGCGTGCATGCTCGACCGGCATCTTCTTGATCTTTTTCCTTTTGGGCAGAAAATCGCCCAGCATGTCGCCCATCGAAAGCTCGACGCCGCCCGCGCCGAACATCATCGCCGTTGCGCCTTCCTCGACCTCAAGCTCGACGATCTCCTTTTCGAGCAGTCCGCGTCTGAGCCGGTCAAGCGTCTGTTCTTTCAGCGAACGCCGTGCCGCCTGCTCCTCCTCGGTGGGCTTGGGTTCTTCGGGCTGCGGCTGTCCGGAACCGAGCAGAAACTGCAGCGGGTTAACCTTCGCCTGCTGACGCTTCTGATTCGGCATCAGAAGCTCGACGAGCCGCTGTTCGGTCGCCGCCGCTGCCGGTTCCTTCACGAGCTCCATCCGCTTGTTCTTCGTCAGACGGATCGACTCCTCGACGAGATCGCGAATCATGCTCTCAACGTCCCTGCCGACATAGCCGACTTCGGTGTACTTGGATGCTTCGACCTTGACAAACGGCGCGTCGACGAGCTTTGCAAGCCGCCGCGCGATCTCGGTTTTGCCGACGCCCGTCGGTCCGAGCATGATGATGTTCTTGGGCGTGATCTCCTCGCGCAGTTCGGGCGTCAGACAGCTGCGTCTGTAACGGTTGCGCAGCGCGATCGCGACCGCGCGTTTTGCCTCATCCTGACCGATGATATACCGGTCGAGTGCATTGACGATTTCTCTCGGCGTCACGGACGGATCACCTCCACGCTGATATTTCCGTTGGTAAAGATGCAGATCGACTCGGCGATCGCCATCGCTTCCGCCGCAATCTCCTCCGCGGGCATGTCCGTATGCCGCTTCAGCGCTTTCGCCGCCGCAAGCGCGTACAGTCCGCCGGAACCGATCGCCGCAATATCGTCGTCCGGCTCGATGACCTCGCCGGTGCCGGAAAGAACGAGCAGGTCGTCCTTGTCCGCAACGATCATCATCGCTTCGAGCTGCCGCATCATTTTATCGCTGCGCCAGTCCTGTGCCAGCGCGATCGCCGCGCGCTTCAGCGCACCGCCGTGCATCTCGAGCTTTGCTTCAAACCGGTCGCAGAGCGTGAACGCATCCGCAACCGAACCCGCGAATCCCACGACCACGCGGTCGTGATAGAGACGGCGGACCTTTTTTGCATGCGCCTTCATGATCGCCTGCTGTCCCATCGTAACCTGTCCGTCGCCCGCGATCGCCGTTACGCCGTCGCGTTTGACTGCGACAATGGTGGTACCCTTTAACTGTTCCATCGGATGTACCTCCTCATAAATCTCGTTCTGTTTTCAGCGTCCGGACCCGCTCCAATGCGCGCGCAGACAGCCGCTGTCCGCGTTCCTGTTTCGAACGCACGCGCTCCGATAACGGATCCATGATGCCGAATGTGATGTTCATCGGCTGGAAATCGCCGCCGTTGTATTCGGCAACGTAGTGTCCGAGCGCGCCGATCGCAGTCCCGGACGTAAAGTCGATCGGATCTCTGCCTTCCAGCTTTTCGATCAGTTCGATCGCGCTCAGCAGCCCGCTCGCCGCCGATTCGACATATCCCTCGACGCCCGTCATCTGTCCCGCAAAGAACAGAAGCGGATCGCTCCGCAGAGAAAAATCGAAGTTCAAAAGCTTCGGCGATTCCAGAAACGTGTTGCGATGCATCACGCCGTATCGCGCATACTCTGCATGCGCAAGGCCGGGGATCATGCCGAATACGCGCCGCTGCTCGGGAAACTTCAGGTTCGTCTGGAACCCGACGATATTGTAAAGCGAGCCGTCCGCGTTGTCTCGCCGCAGCTGTACGACTGCAAACGGACGCATGCCGTTGAACGACAGTCCGACCGGTTTCATCGGTCCGTACGCCAGCGTCAGCTCTCCGCGCTTTGCCATGACCTCAACCGGCATGCAGCCCTCGAACACGCGCGGCGTTTCAAAGCTGTGCAGTTCCGCCGTTTCGGCTTCGACCAGCGCACGGTAACAGGCAAAGTATTCCTCGCGCGTCATCGGGCAGTTCAGATAATCGCTGCCGCGATCGTAGCGCGAAGCGGCAAACACGCGGTCGTGCTCGAGCGAATCATAGGTCACGATCGGCGCCGCCGCATCGTAGAAATGCAGACTGCTGCCGAATGCACGCTCGATCGCCTGTGCAAGCGCATCGCTTGTCAAGGGGCCGGTCGCAACGATCGCGGGACCTTTCGGAAGCTCCGTGACCTCCTCGGACACGATCGTCAGTTCCGGAAACGCGCGCAGCGTTTCGGTGATGTATGTGGAAAACCCTTTGCGGTCGACCGCCAGCGCGCCGCCTGCCGGCACGCGCGTATGATCCGCCGCCGTCATCACGAGCGAACCGAGCATGCGCATCTCCTCCTTGAGGAGCCCGACGGCGTTTTCGAGCCGGTCGGAGCGCAGCGAGTTGGAGCACACGAGCTCCGCAAACCCGTCGTCGGTGTGCGCCGGCGTGCGCTTGTTCGGCTTCATTTCGTACAGCGTGACCGGGTAACCGCGCGTCAGAAGCCGATACGCGGCCTCCGCGCCGGCAAGTCCCGCTCCAATGACGGTGACGTTCGGCTTATGCATCGGTTTTCCTGCTCTTTCTCAGGATCGTTTTGCAGTTCGGATCCATGCAGGTGATATAGGTCCCGTTCTGCCCGCGCTTCTGCACCATCATGCCGCCGCATTTCGGACAGCGCGTTTTGACGGGCAGATCCCAGCTGACGAAGTCGCACGCGGGATAGCGTTCGCAGCCGTAAAAGATCTTTTTCTTTCCGTGCCGCTTGATGATCGCCGCGCCGCATTTCGGGCAGGACACGTCCTCAACGGTCTCCACGATCGATTTCGTGTTGCGGCAGGTCGGGAAGTTCGGGCATGCCAGGAATTTCCCGAAACGCCCCATTTTATAGACCATCATCGCGCCGCACTTATCGCACGGAACGTCGGAAACCTCGTCGGGGATCTTGATCTTTTCAACGTTCTCCGACGCTTCGTCCACCGTCTTTTTGAACGGCTCGTAGAACTGCCCGACGATCGACTGCCACTTAACGGAACCGTCCTCCACGGAGTCGAGCTCCTCCTCCATGTTCGCGGTGAACGCGATGTTCACGATATCCGGAAAGCTCTGCTTCATCAGCCCCGTGACCGCAAAACCGAGTTCCGTCGGAACGAGCGATTTCTTTTCGCGCATGATATAGCCGCGATCGACCACGGTCGAGATCGTCGGCGCATAGGTCGACGGACGGCCGATGCCCTTTTCCTCAAGCGTTTTGACGAGCGTCGCCTCGGTATAGCGCGGCGGCGCCTGCGTGAAGCGCTGCTGCGCGTCGATCGACTCTTTTGTATAGCGCTCGCCTTCGGTGATCGGCGGGAGCTGCACGACGTCCTCGTCCTCAAGATCCTTGCCCTCGGTGTAAACCGCGGAGAACCCTGCAAACAGTGTGTGCGACCCGGTCGCCTTGAACTGTGCGCCGTTCGCATCGAATGTCACGGACGTCTGCTCCAGAAGCGCGTCGCTCATCTGACTCGCGAGGAAGCGCTCATAGATCAGCTTGTAAAGCTTATACTGGTCGCCGCTCAGATACGGCTTCAGCGTCTTCGGATCGTTATGCACGTCGGTGGGACGGATCGCCTCATGCGCATCCTGCGCATTGCGGCGTCCGCGATACACGTTCGGCGTGCGCGGCACGAATGCGTCGCCGTAGGTCTCCCCGATGAAAGCCCTTGCCGCTTTCTGCGCCTCGTCCGCAACGCGAACCGAGTCGGTACGGATATAGGTGATGAGACCCGTTGCGCCGCGCTTTCCGATCTCCACGCCTTCATACAGCTGCTGCGCCACCATCATGGTGCGCTTGGTGGTGAAGCTCAGCTTTCTGGATGCATCCTGCTGCATGCTCGACGTCGTAAACGGCGGCGCCGCATGCTTATGCTTTTCGCTCTTTTTGACCTCGGTCGCCGTGAATGCCGCGTCTCCGACGCGCGCGATGACGGCGTCCGTCTGCTCCTTCGTTTTCAGATCGACCTTGCTGCCGTCCTCGCCGAAGAAGCGAACGTCGAACGTCTTCTTTCCGCTCGCCTTGAGCTTTGCGGTCAGCGTCCAGTACTCCTCCGGAACAAACGCGTTGATCTCATCCTCGCGGTCGCACACGATGCGCGTCGCAACGGACTGCACGCGGCCTGCGGAAAGTCCTTTGCGGATCTTCGCCCAAAGAATCGGGCTGATCCGGTATCCCACGATCCGGTCGAGCACACGGCGGGCCTGCTGCGCGTCAACGAGGTCCATATCGATCGCGCGCGGCTTTTTGATCGCGCCTTTGACAGTCGCCGCCGTGATCTCGTTGAATTCGATGCGGCACTTGCTGTTGGGATCCATCTTCAGAATCTGCGCAAGGTGCCACGAGATCGCTTCGCCCTCGCGGTCAGGGTCCGTTGCGAGCAGAACTTTGTCCGCTTCCTTTGCTTCCTTCTTGATGCGCTCCAGCACATCGCCTCTGCCGCGCAGCGTGATGTATTTCGGCATGAAATCGTGCTCAACGTCCACGCCGAGCTGCGACTTCGGCAGGTCGCGCACATGTCCGTTGGACGCGATCACCTTGAATTTGGTCCCCAAAAACTTGCCGATGGTTTTTGCCTTCGCCGGCGACTCCACGATCACCAGCGTATGTTTCGTTTCTGCCATACATGAACTCCTCGTTGGTTATTGATCGAACGTTACGACCGTATGAATGGTATCGAGTGCGTAGATACGCCCCGGAAGCTGTTGGATCACTTCGGAAAACAGCAGCCGCGTCAGCGTTGCATTCAGCTCCTGCGGCGGACAGTCGATCCACTCGAGCAACTCGTCCGCATCCTTTTCGCCCTGCAAAAGCGCCATATAGATCTCCTGCCCGACCGGACCGAGCGACGTGAACGTCACGCGCTTCGCTTCGCCGTTCAGGACGTCCTCTCCCGCGTCGTCCGTAAACTCGGAGAGAATGTCGTACGCACAGGTCACCGCCTTCGCTTCGCCGCGTGTGATCATACGGTTCGTGCCGACGCTCATCGGATCGGTGATCCGTCCCGGGACCGCAAAGACTTCTCTGCCCTGCTCGCGCGCCGCCTCCGCCGTGATCGACGTTCCGCTGCGCTCTCCCGCTTCGATCACCGCGACCCCTCGGGACATCCCGGACAGGATGCGGTTTCTGATCGGGAAGTTTGCCGCGACCGGCGGTGTTTTCGGAAGAAACTCCGTCACGATCGCGCCGCGCTCCGCAACTTCGGCAAACAGCGTCTGGTTTTCCTTCGGATACACCTGATCGATCCCGCAGCCGAGCACGCCGATCACGGGACATGCCGATGCGTTCGCTTTGAGCGCGCCCTTTGCCGCCGCGGTATCGATGCCGGCGGCGAGCCCCGTGACGACCGTTGCGCCGCGTTCGCTGAGCTGTTCGCCCAGCAGCGTCGCCACATCGCGTCCGTATGCGGTACAGTTTCTTGCACCGACCACTGCGATCGGCAGGCGAAGGTCCTCGGGAAGTGTTCCCTTGACAAACAGCAGCGACGGCGGATCGTAGATCTCGGACAACAGTTTCGGGTACGCATCCGATTCCGCGGTGACGACCGACACGCCGTTCTTGATCAGCCATCCGCAATAGCGGTCCAGAAAGGAGGGATCCGATGCGGCGATCAGACGCTCGCGTACGGCAGACGACACATCCTCGATCTCCGTGAAATCGCGGGAAGCGATCGTTTCGTACGCTTCCTCGATCCCTCCGTATCGGGAAAGGATCTCAAAGAACAGCCGCGGATTGCGATTCGTCGCATAATTCAGCCACAGCCACAGCCGTATCGTCTCGTCCATCGGAGCGTCCCCCTTCCGAAAAATCTTCGCCGTTTATCATAACACGATTGTTTTCCGATTTCAATCCTATTATTATATGCAATTGTGACAATTCGGAAACAAAAACCGCACGGATCCCCGTGCGGTGTGTGATGATATGGACTTAAATCGAGTTGAGCATCGACATGCTGCGGTACTGGATCGCCTCGGCATAATGCTCCGGGCGGATCGTTTCGCTGTTTTCGAGGTCTGCGATCGTCCGCGCAACCTTTAAGACCCGCTGATAGGCGCGTGCGGAAAGCTGCAGGCGCTTAAACGCGTCCCGCAGCAGCGCTTCGGATTCGCCGGTCGGGTTGCAATACCGACGGATCAGCTCGCCGTTCATTTCGGCATTCGTGCGGATCCCGTCGTTTTTGAACCGTTCGCGCTGGATCGCACGCGCCGCCGTAACGCGCGCCCGGATCGTTTCCGAGCTTTCGGCGGACTTCCGATCGGTGATCTCGCGGTATCCGACCTCCGTCATTTCGATGTGCAGATCGATGCGGTCGAGCAGCGGACCCGAAATGCGTCCCGCATAGCGTCTGATCTGCGCCGCGGTGCAGGTGCACGGCTTTGTGCGCGATCCGCGATTGCCGCACGGACACGGATTCATCGCCGCGACCAATAAAAACTTTGCCGGATATGTCGCCGTCGCCGCCGTGCGGCTGATCGTCACCTCGCCGTCCTCCAGCGGCTGCCGCAGCGCTTCGAGCACGTTCCGCTGAAACTCCGGCAGTTCGTCCAGAAAAAGCACGCCGTTGTGCGCCAGACTGATCTCGCCCGGAACGGCCTTTGCACCGCCGCCGATCAGAGACGCCGCGCTTGCACCGTGGTGCGGCGCGCGATACGGACGCTCCGTGATCAGCCCTTCCGTTCCCTTCATGGCGCCGGTGATCGAGTGGATCTTGGTGGTTTCGAGCGCCTCTTCGAACGTCATTTCCGGCAGAATCGACGGAATGGCACGTGCCAGCATCGTCTTGCCGCTGCCCGGCGTGCCGCACAGCAGAATGTTGTGATTGCCCGCCACCGCGATCTCTGCCGCGCGCTTCGCCGCCTGCTGTCCGCGGATCTCCGAAAAATCGACTGCGGATCGGTGTGTGCCGCCCGTGAATGCCTTCGGCGCTTCCGCAAGGATCGGCTGTGTCCCGCGCAAATGCTCGACCAGTGCGGACAGCGAATCGACCGGAAAGACCGTTGCGCCGCTGATGTATGCCGCTTCCGACGCATTCTCACGCGGAACGAAGAAAACAGAATAGCCCTTGCCGTACGCGTCGATCAGCATCGGCAGAATGCCGGAGATCGGGCGCACCGCGCCGTCCAGCGCGAGCTCGCCGAGCACGATCATGCTCCGCGGAACGGGCTTCAAAACGCCGCTTGCGATCAGGATCGACAGTGCGATCGGCAGATCGTACACCGATCCTTCTTTCTTCAGATCGGCAGGCGCGAGGTTCACGGTGATCCGCGCCGTCGGAAAGGCAAAGCCGGAATGACGGATCGCCGCATGCACGCGCTCGCGCGATTCCCTGACCGCCGTATCCGGCAGACCGACCGTGTCATAGTTCGGAAGGCCCGAGGCAATGTCCGTTTCCACCGTCACGGGATACCCGTTCAGCGCGACGAGTCCGTAACTCTCCACCTTTGCAAGCATCGTTTATTCCTCCGTCGTTTCGGAACCTGTTCTGTGAAATACAAAAAGCTTGTTGCCGACAAAATTGACCAGCAGTGCAATGCCCGACGACAGCAGCAGACAGAACCGCTCGCCGTTTAGGAGCTTCGTGAGAATGTTTTCTCCCGCAAAGCCCATCCACCAAGTGTCCAGATGCAGCCGGTCCCGGAAGATCCACTGCAGCAGAAGCGACAGTCCGAGCGTGACCAGATTGACCGCAACGAATGTGACGATCTCACGCGCATCGCGCCTGCGCTCCTCGCGGAACGTCCAGCGCGAATTCCAGAAATAGCTGTTCGCAATGCCGCAGGCGTAGCCGATGATCTTGGCAAGGTAGTAGATGCCGAAGAAGATGATGATCAGCACCATTGCAATACCTGTGCTGACAAAACGCTGGTGGGTCAGGTCTGCCTGGTGGCGTGCTATTTCTGCCTCCTTGCCTTGTGTGTCGTAGATGGTGGCCAATTCGGCTGTGGAACTGTTTTTCTGAGCGATAATAGCCGAGTCAAGCAGCCCCAATATGTTTGCCGCTATGTTGTAGGCTGAATCACGACGTCCCGCCTCCAAATTGGCACGGAACTTAGGCAACAAATACAACTGGATATTGTCAAGCGACAGCTCTATACCTGTCTGGTTCAACAAATTGTCCAGATTGCGGTAGTTGTCGGCAGCATCGTTATAGCGATGAGCAGCTATCAGATAGTCGTTGGCGTTGATACGGCCTGCTCCAGTCTTCGAATAGTCGGTTTTCAGGAACGCCTGATAGGCCGCTGACTCCTGATAGGCCTTGGCAGCCTCCTTTGGTTGCTTTAAACCCTGTAAGGCTACGGCACGCATGATGTAGATACGTCCCTGATACTCATCGAAATATTCAACACGTGCATCGTCTTGCTGGCGATATTTATCCAATAGCATTTCTGTACGGTCAATCCAATAGATGGATTCAGCATAACGACGCGTGTTGATATAGGCCATGCTGGTATATACCGTACCCAGCACAGCCTCTTGGTATCCTCGGCTGGTTACGTCTGTCTGCCATCGCTTGGTATAGTGATCACGGGCAGAATTGAAACTCTTCTGGGCTTCTGTGTCCTGACCAAGATTCAGCTGACAGCAGCCGATATTATTCAACAAGATGGCATAGTCGATATCCGACCCGATACCCGTCTTATCCATTTGGGCGATGGCAGGGATGGCGACACGCAATGCACCTTCATAGTCGCCTTTTACCAACAGTAATTCCGACAGACGTCTGGCTACCTTGTTATAACACAGCTGGTCCTGGTCCGTCTTTACCTCACATTCAAGTGCTTTCTTATAGCATACCTCTGCCATGCGGTATTGCCCCTGATGATAATATGCCACACCACGCCAGCGGTTAGCGTTCAGTTTTGTAAGATGACCTGACTGTTCGAAACTGTCGGCCAACTCCACCATGTGCATATAATGCTTCAGGCGCCCCTCTTCGAACAACACACTATCGATATGCGACGAAACGGGACCCGTCTTGTGGTTATTATTACAAGCTGACATCATGGCAAGTACCATGATCAGTAGCAGGGCAATATGTCGAAGCTTTGTCTTCACTATTCACTCTTCACTTACACAGTTGGCATCCCTTACATTTATTGAGTTCTCCCCTGAAGCGTTTCTCCACCAGATAATGCAGGCGGTCACGCAGAGGTTCA
>ONMC01000017.1 GCA_900318745.1 uncultured Eubacteriales bacterium | reverse complement strand
GAACTGCTGGTCGTAAGCTTCGGCACGTCGTTCAACGGCAGCCGCGCAGAGGACATCGGCGGCATCGAAGCGGCGCTTGAGAAGGCATATCCGGACTGGGCGGTGCGCAGAGCGTTCACCGCGCAGATCATCATCAACCACGTGCAGGCGCGTGACGGCGAATTCATCGACAACATGGAACAGGCGCTCGAACGTGCGGTTGCAAACGGCGTGAAGAACCTCGTGATCCAGCCGACGCATCTGATGCACGGCGCGGAATACGACGAGCTTTGCGCGGCGGTCGAAGCGTATGCGGACAAATTCGAATCCGTGAAGGTCGCGGAGCCGCTGCTGGGCGAAGTCGGCGCGGACGCGACGGTCACCAACAGCGACAAGGAGCGCGTAGCGCAGGCGGTCACCGCGGCGGCGGTTGCGGACGCCGGCTATGAGACGCTCGAGGCTGCAGAAGCGGACGGCGTTGCGTTCGTGTTCATGGGACACGGCACCTCGCACAAGGCGAAGGTCACCTATTCGCAGATGCAGACTGTGATGAACAACCTCGGCTATAAGAACGTGTTTATCGGCACGGTCGAAGGCGAGCCGGAGGAGACCTCCTGCGAGAACATCATCAACGCGGTGCACGAAGCGGGCTACACCAAGGTTGTGCTTCGTCCGCTGATGGTTGTTGCGGGCGATCATGCAAACAACGACATGGCGGATCCGGAAGATCCGGAATCCTGGCTCTCGCAGTTTACGGCAGCGGGTCTGTTCTCGGAGATCAAAGTGCAGATCGCGGGACTCGGCCGCATCGCGGACATCGAGGCGATCTATGTGGAGCATGCCGGCGCGGTCATCAACGCCGACTGATTCAGAGGAAACGGACGTATGAAACGGATCACGGCTCTTTTGCTGGTCGTTTTGCTGACAGCGGCGCTTGCCGCCGCCTGCAGGACGGAATCGGAACCCAAGCCCGCGGAACAGCCCGCAGCAACCGAAGCGCCGGTACAGCCGACGGAAACGGAAGCGCCCGCTGCTCCTGCGGAACCGGAACAGGCCGAAGCTAAGATCGATCTACCCGACGGCGTATATACGGCGGAGTTTCGCACGGACAGCTCCATGTTCCATGTGAACGAGGCGAAAAAAGGTCTCGGAATTCTTACCGTAAAGGACGGCAAGGCAACGATCCATGTCAGTCTCGTATCGAAATCGATCGTGAACCTGTACCCCGGCACGGCGGAGGACGCAAAGAAGGAAGGCGCCGTTCTGCTGGAGCCGACGCTCGATACCGTCACCTACGACGACGGCACGACAGAGGAAGTCTACGGGTTCGATATTCCGGTCCCGGCGATCGGCGAGGAATTCGACCTTGCGAACATCGGCACAAAAGGCAAGTGGTACGACCACAAGGTCAGCGTGCAGAACCCCGTCCCGCAAAACTGACGCTTGCGGTCCGGATAAAAGTCATGTAGAATAGAAATACGGGAGGCGGTACGGCGGATCCGCACGGAATGCCGCGCCGCCTTGCTTATTTGAAAGGAAGCTTGTATGAAAAAAAAGATCGTTGTTCTTGTGCTTGCGGCGGTATTGTTGCTCGGCTCGTTTGCCTGCGGCAAAAAAGCGCTGCCGGAGGAGGGCATGTATCTGATCGGAGTGACGCTCGAGGGCGGCACCGGAAAAGCGTCGATCCAGTCTCCGGCGCAGCTGACCGTGTTTCAGGACGGCAAGGCGACGCTTCTGGTGATCTGGAGCAGCGACAAGTATGATTACATGCTCGTAAACGGCGAACGGTATCTGTCGACGATCTCCGACGGACACTCGATGTTCGCGATCCCGGTCGAAACGCTCGATCAGCCGCTCGAAGTGACCGCCGACACCACGGCGATGAGCACGCCGCACGAAATCGCGTATACGATTACCTTTGATACGGCGTCGCTGAAGCCCGCGTCATGAACCGGACGGCAAAGCGCGCCGTTTCGCTTCTGCTGGTCGCGGCGTGCGTGATCGCGCTGTTCGCCTGCTCGGGCGGCGAAACGGAACCGGAGCGTCCCGCGGGACCCGCCTGGGATTCGCTCGAGCCGGTCGGTGAAACGCCGCTGCGCTATGCAACGCAGTTTCGCGTCACGCAGCTTACGGACGGCTATGAACTGATCGAGATCCCGGCGACAGGCAGTCTGCTTCTGGTGCCGGAGGGCATGGGAAAGCCGCAGGGACTGCCCGACGACGTTTCGGTGCTGTACCGTCCGCTCGATCGCATCTATCTTGCGGCGACGAGCGCGATGGACTTTTTCCGTGCGCTCGACGGGATCCAAAGCGTGCGGCTGTCCGGCACGAAGGCGGACGGCTGGGCGATCGACGAAGCGCGCGAGGCGATGGAACGCGGCGACATGCTGTTCGCGGGCAAGTACAGCGCGCCGGATTTTGAACGGATCCTGAAGGAGCGGTGCGATCTCGCGATCGAATCGACGATGATCTATCATTCACCGGCGATCGCCGAAAAGCTTTCAGATTACGGTATTCCGGTGCTGATCGAACGCTCAAGCTACGAGGAGGATCCGCTCGGACGGATGGAGTGGATCAAGCTGTACGGCGCGCTGCTCGGAAAGGAAACCGAGGCGGCGGCGCTGTTCGACGCCGAAGCGCAGGCGGCGGAAGCGATCGGCAGTCAGCCGAAGACCGGCAAGACGGTCGCGTTCTTCTATGTCACGGGTTCCGGCAGCGTCAACGTGCGCAAGAGCGACGATTACGTGGTGAAGATGATCGAAACGGCGGGCGGCACGTATGTCTTTCCGGACCTCGACAGCGGCAGCGCGCTCTCGACCGTGAACATGACGATGGAAAGCTTTTTCACCGCGGCGAAGGACGCCGATGTGCTGATCTACAACAGCACGATCGACGGCGAGCTTTATACGGTTTCCGAACTGCTCGACAAGAATCCGCTCTTTGCGCAGTGCAGGGCGGTGCAGGACGGAAACGTGTGGTGTACCGGAAAGAATCTGTTTCAGGAGCCGATGGGATTCGGACGGCTGATCGACGATTTCTATCGCGTGCTGTCCGACGGCGACACCGGACATCTTTCCTATCTGCATCGATTGACAAACGGAGGCAACTGATATGAAGCAAGGCACGGGTGAACGGCATACGGCGAGGCGCACAGCGCTCGGCTTTGCCCTGCTTGCACTCGCGCTGATTGCGCTTATCTTCTGCAACATCATTGCGGGCAGCACAAAGCTGACCGTATCCGAAGTGTTCGACGGGCTGTTCCGCCCGCAAAGCGAGTTTTCCGCGATCGTGCTGCATGTGCGCATGGTGCGCATCGTGCCGGCGATCCTTCTGGGCGGCGCGCTCGCGCTGTCCGGTTTTCTGCTGCAGACCTTTTTTGCGAACCCGATCGCCGGTCCGTTCACGCTCGGCATCTCGTCCGGCGCGAAGCTGGTGCTGTCGGTGACGATGATCGCGTTTCTGAGCCGCGGCGTCGCCGTCGGTTCGGTCATGCTGATCGCTGCCTCGTTCGTCGGCGCGATGCTTTCGATGGGGTTCGTGCTTGCGATCTCCTATAAGGTTCGGCGCATGTCGATGCTGATCATCTGCGGCGTCATGATCGGGTATATCTGTTCGGCGGTCACGGAGTTTGTGATCCGCTTCGCCGACGATTCCAACATCGTCAAGCTGCATGACTGGGCGATGGGCAGTTTTGCGAGCATCAAGTGGGAGAACGTCGCCGTGATGGCGGCGGTCGTGATCCCGGCGATGATCGCCGCATTTTTCCTGAGCAAGCCGATCGGCGCGTATCAGCTCGGCGAGGTCTATGCCGAGAACATGGGCGTCAATATCCGGCTGTTCCGGATCGCGCTGATCCTGCTTTCCGGCGTGCTCTCCGCGTGCGTGACCGCGTTCGCGGGTCCGATCTCGTTCGTCGGCGTGGCGGTGCCGCATCTGATGCGGCGGCTGTTCAGAACCGCAAAGCCGATCGTGATCATTCCCGCGTGCATTCTGGGCGGCGCGGTATTCTGCCTTTTCTGCGATCTCATCGCGCGGACGGCGTTTGCGCCGAACGAGCTTTCGATCAGCTCGGTGACCGCCGTGTTCGGCGCGCCGGTTGTGATCTTCGTGATGCTCCGCCGGCAGAAGGAGGGCGCGCGATGAACGATACCTATTATATTTCCACCGAACAAATGACCGTCGGCTACGACGGCAAGCCGCTGATCGAGCACATCGACATCGGCGTGCGCCGCGGCGAGATCCTGACGCTGATCGGACCGAACGGATCGGGTAAATCGACGATCCTGAAAAGCATGATCCGTCAACTCAGACTGCTCGCGGGCACGGTCGTGCTCGACGGCAGGGACATGGCGGCGATGAAGGAGCGCGAGATCGCGAAAAAGCTCGCGATCGTCATGACCGAGCGCATCCGCGCCGAGCTGATGAGCTGTTGGGACGTTGCGGCGAGCGGACGCTATCCGTATACCGGACGGCTCGGCATCCTCTCGAAAGAGGATCGCGCGATCGTCGACGGGGCGATCGAAACGGTACACGCAAAAGACTTTGCGGATCGCCCGTTTTCGGCGATCTCCGACGGACAGCGGCAGCGCATCCTGCTGGCGCGCGCGATCGCGCAGCAGCCGGAGGTCATCGTGCTCGACGAGCCGACCTCGTTTCTCGATATCAAGCATAAGCTGGAACTTCTGGATATTCTGAAAACCATGGTGCGCGAGCGTCGCGTGGCGGTGATCGTATCGCTGCACGAACTCGATCTCGCCGAAAAGGTTTCCGATCGCATCGTGTGCATCGCGCACAACCGCGTCGATCGCTGCGGCGCGCCGGAGGAGATCTTCAGCGGCGATTATATCAAGTCGCTGTACGGCATTGAAAGCGGCAGTTACAACGCGCTGTTCGGAAGCATCGAACTGCCGGCGGTGACGGGAACGCCGCGGGTGTTCGTCATCGGCGGCGGCGGCAGCGGCGTGCCGGTCTACCGTGCGCTGCAGCGGGCGGGCATCCCGTTCGCGGCGGGCGTTCTGCCCGAAAGCGATCTCGACTTTCCGGTCGCGCAGGCGCTGGCGGCGGAGCTGTTTTCCGTGCCCGCGTTCGCCGCGATCGATCCCGAGACCGAGCGGCGCGCGGCGGAGCGCATGCGTGAGATCGGAACGGTCGTGTGCACCGTTTCGGCGTTCGGCGAAACGAACGCGGCAAATCAAAGATTGGCAAAAGCGGCTGGAGACGGGGGATTGCTCGTCGATGCGGAAGCGTTCATCGGGGAGGGCGGAGTATGACTCTTTGGACATGGACGCTTCTTTCCGTACTTGCGGGTTTTCTGATCGACTGCGTGCTCGGCGATCCGTACCGTCTGCCGCATCCGGTCGTGTGGATCGGCAAGCTCATCTCGCTCTCGGAAAAGGCGTTGCGCGCACTGTTTGCCGAAACCGACCGCGGCGCGTTCTGCGCGGGGCTCGTGACGGCGATCTTCGTACCGCTTGTTTCGGCGGGCATCTCGTTCGGCATTCTGTTCGGGCTTTGGATGCTTTCGCCGTGGGCGTACTTTGCAATGAGCACGATCATGTGCTGGCAGTGCTTTGCGGCGCGATGCCTTGCAACGGAAGCGAACAAGGTGAAAAAAACGCTGGAAACCGAAGGACTTGAGCCGGCGCGCAAACAGGTCGGCATGCTCGTCGGACGCGACACGCAGTCGCTCAGCGAGGCGCAGGTCTTAAAGGCGACGGTCGAGACCGTTGCGGAGAACACGTCGGACGGCGTGATCGCACCGATGCTGTATATGGTGCTGTTCGGCGCGGTCGGCGGCTTTTTCTATAAGGCGATCAACACGATGGATTCGATGATCGGATACAAAAACGAACGGTATCTTTATTTCGGACGCGCCGCCGCAAAATTGGACGACGCGGCGAACTTCCTTCCGTCGCGGATTTCGGCGCTTGCGATGATCGCCGCGGCGGCGATCCTGCGTTTCGACGGGAAGAACGCGCTGCGCATCTTTTTGCGCGATCGAAGAAAGCATGCGAGTCCGAATTCCGCGCAGACCGAGTCGGTCACGGCGGGCGCGCTGCACATCGAACTTGCGGGACCGGCGAGCTATTTCGGAAAACGCATTGAAAAGCCGACGCTCGGCGACCCCGACCGGCCGATCGAACGCGCCGACATCGGACGCGCTGTAAGACTGATGTACGGCACGAGCGTTCTGCTGCTTCTTGTGCTGCTGACGATCGGGCTGTGCCTTGCTTTATTCGGAGGGATCGGACGATGATTGTTGACAACGGTTACGTGCACGGCGGCGATGTATATCGAAACCGCGTGACGCTCGATTTTTCCGCGAACGTCAACCCGTACGGCACGCCGGATCCGGTGAAGGCCGCGATCCGGGCGGCGGCGGACGACGTTGCGCGGTATCCCGATCCGTACTGCACGGCGCTTCGCGAAAAGCTCGCGGCGCGGCACGGCGTATCCGAACGGGACATCCTCTGCGGCAACGGCGCGGCGGAGCTGATCTACGCGTTTGCGCAGGCACTGCCCGTCAAAACCGCACTGCTGCCCGTTCCGTCGTTTGCCGATTACGAGAGCGCGCTGCGCGCGGCGGGCATTGAGCCGACGTTTTATCCGCTGCTTCGGGAGGACGGCTTTGCCGTGACGGAGCGCATCCTCGATGCGATCACAGCGGACACGGAGCTTGTGATGCTGTGCAGCCCGAACAATCCGACAGGCCGCAGCATTGGGCGGGAACTGCTTTTGAAGATCCTCGCGCGGTGCCGCGAAACCGGCGCATGGCTCTTTTCGGACGAGTGCTTCGAGGACCTGTGCGACGTCGAAAAAGCGGTTTCGCTCGCGCCGGAACTGAAGCGGAACGACCGCGTGCTGCTGCTTCGCGCGTTCACCAAAACATACGGCATGGCGGGCGTGCGGCTCGGTTATGCGATCTCCGAAAACGACGCGCTGCTTTCGCGCATGTCGACGCAGACGCAGCCGTGGAACGTGTCGACCGTTGCACAGGCGGCGGGGCTCGCCGCGCTTGACTGCACGGATTGGGCGGCGCGGGCGCGGGCGCTGTTTCGGCAGGAAAAGGCGTATCTGATCGGGGAACTCCGTACGCTCAGCGTTTCGACGCTGTACGGAGATGCGAATTTTCTGCTGCTTTCGGGCGTGCCGACGCTGTACGAAGCGCTGCTTGAACGCGGCATTCTGGTGCGCGATTGTCAGAACTATCGAGGCTTACAAAAGGGCGACGTGCGCATCGCGGTGCGCACGCATCCGGAGAACGCGGCGCTGATCGCGGCGATACGGGAGGTTTTGCATGCATAAGACCGGAATCGAAGCGTACTACGTGCAAAAGGACGGCAAGCGTCTCCGGTACGGATACACGACCGGCACCTGCGCGGCGGCTGCGGCAAAGGCGGCGACGCTTCTGCTGCTGACCGGGCGCGCGCCGCAGTCGGTCTGCATCCGCACGCCGAAAGGGATCGATCTCGATCTGGAGGTGCTGGAGCCGAAGCGCACCGAGGAAGGCGCGACCTGCGCGATCCGCAAGAGCAGCGGCGACGATCCGGACGTGACAGACGGCGTGTTGGTATACGCGACCGTGTCGTTCTCGGACGAACCCGGCATCGCGATCGACGGCGGCGTCGGCGTCGGCAGGGTCACGAAGCCGGGGCTGAAGCAGGCGGTCGGCGAGGCGGCGATCAATCCCGTCCCGCGGCAGATGATCCGGCAGGCGATCGAGGAGGCGGCGGAGGAATGGGAAGCGCCGACCGGGCTTTTTGCACGGATCTCGATTCCGCAGGGCGCGGCGCTCGCAGAAAAGACGTTCAACCCGCGGCTCGGCATCGAGGGAGGCATTTCGATCCTCGGAACGAGCGGCATCGTGGAACCGATGAGCGAGGACGCGCTCGTCGACAGCATCGTGCTCGAGATCAGACAGCGCAAAGCGCTCGGCGACACGCTGCTGATCCTGACGCCGGGCAACTACGGCGCGGACTTTCTGCAGGAGAAGTACGGCGTACCGGACGAGCGGATCGTCAAGTGTTCGAATTACGTCGGCAAGGCGCTCGACGCGGCGATCGACGCGGGCTTCGAACGGGTCCTGCTCGTCGGACATATCGGAAAGTTTGTGAAGCTCTCCGGCGGGATCATGAACACGCACTCGCGCGAAGGCGACTGCCGCGCGGAGCTGATGGCGGCCGCGGCGCTGCGCGCCGGTGCGGACGCGGATACGGCGCGGGCGATGTTCGACTGCGTCACGACCGACGAAATGCTGCGCATCCTCGGGGAACGCAGCATTCTGCGGGAGACGATGGACGCGCTGATGCAGCGCATCGATTTTTCTCTGCGCGCACGCGTCAAGGGACAGATCGCGTGCGGCGCGATCGTGTTTACCGGCGGCGGCACCGAACTGCTGCAGACCGGCGCAGCACGCGAATGGACAAAGGAGAGACTGTGAATACGGGAATTTTATACGGGATCGGCGTGGGACCCGGCGATCCGGAGCTGCTGACCGTCAAGGCGGTGCGGCTGATCCGGACAAGCGATCTCATTGCGATCGCACATCGGGATCCGGAAAAATGCTTTGCGTACCGAATCGCGCGCGGCGCCGTGCCGGAGATCGAAAACAAGCCGGTGCTGTGCATCGATATGCCGATGACGCACGATCCGAAGGCGCGCGAACGCGCATATGAAGCGGGCGCGGCCGCATTGAAGCAGGCGCTTCTGGAGGGCAAACGCATCGCGATGCCGACGCTCGGCGATCCGACGGTGTACGCGAGCTTTTCATACCTTGCCGCGCGCGTGAAACGACTCGGGTTTGCGGTCGAATGGGTGCCGGGCGTGCCGTCGTTCTGCGCATCCGCCGCAGCGCTCGGCGAACCGCTCGTAACGGACCGCGAGATGCTACATCTCATCCCGGGCGCGGAAGGCGCCGCCGATGCGCTGGCGCTTCCGGGAACCAAGGTGTTTATGAAAGGCGAACTCAACGAACTGCTCGACGCGCTCGCGGACAGCGGAACGGATGCGCAGGCGGTCGAAAACTGCGGGACCGACGGACAGCGACTGTATCGCTCGGCGTCGGAGATCCCGCGCGACGCCGGTTATTATCTTGTGACGATCGTCAGGGGGAACGAAACATGATCCATTTTGTCGGCGCGGGCTGCGGGGCAGCCGACCTGATCACCGTCCGCGGACAGCGGCTGCTTGCGGAGGCGGACGTGATCATCTATGCGGGTTCGCTGGTGAACCCGGACCTTTTAACGTACAAAAAAGACGGCTGTGCGGTATATAACAGCGCGACGATGACGCTTGAGGAAGTGCTGGACGTGATGTTCGACGCGGAAGCGAACGGAAAGACGACCGTTCGTCTGCACACCGGCGATCCGTGTCTGTACGGCGCGATCCGCGAGCAGATGGATGCGCTCGACGCGCGCGGGATCGCATACGACGACTGCCCCGGCGTCAGCTCGTTCTGCGGCGCGGCGGCGGCGCTGAAGATGGAATACACGCTGCCGGACGTCTCGCAGAGCGTCGTCATCACGCGTATGGCGGGCAGAACGCCGGTGCCGGAGCGCGAGAGCATCCGCGCATTCGCGCAGCATCGGGCGACGATGGTGCTGTTTTTGAGCACCGGTCTTCTGGAGCAGACGCAGAGTGAACTGATCGCGGGCGGCTATCCGGCGGATACGCCGGCGGCGATCGTGTATAAGGCAACGTGGCCGGACGAGCGCACCCTTCTTTGCACCGTCGGCACGCTCGCACGGTGCGCGGAGGAGAACGCGATCAGAAAGACGGCGCTGATCATCGTCGGCGACGCGGTGAAGCAGAGCGGCTATGCGCGCTCCATGCTCTATCATCCGACGTTCTCGACCGAGTTCCGCCCGGCAAAGGAGTAAAGGATGCAGATCCGGATCGTTTCCTACAGCGCAAACGGCGCCGCGACCGCACGCCGCGTTTCGGCGGCGCTTGAACGGGCAGGGCACAGCTGCACGCGCTTTGCGCTCGAAAAATTCCGTCAGAGCGGCGACGAACCGCTGACCGGTTCCGCATCCGACTGGGCAAAGGACGGCTTTCTGCATGCCGACGCGCTCGTGTTCTGCTGCGCAAGCGGCATCGCGGTCCGCGCGATCGCGCCGTGGGTGCGCGACAAAACGACCGATCCGGCGGTGCTGGTGCTCGACGAGACGGGCGCGTTCGTGATCCCGCTGCTGTCGGGGCACATCGGCGGCGCGAACGAGCTGGCGCTGGTGCTTGCGGATGCGCTCGGTGCGGTGCCGGTCGTCACGACGGCGACCGACCGGAACGGACTGTTCGCCGTGGATGTGTTCGCAAAGCGCAACCATCTGTACATTGCCGACATGCAGCTTGCCAAGGCGGTCTCCGCCGCGCTGCTCGCGGGCGAGCCCGTGGGCATCCGCTCCGATGTTCCGATCGGCGGCAGGCTTCCGAACGGGCTGACGGAGGGCGACGCGCGCATCGGCGTGTGCGTTACGGAGCGCGATATCCGTCCGTTTTCGCAAACGCTTTTGCTGATCCCGCAGCGCTATGCGCTCGGCGTCGGATGCAGGCGCGGCAAGCCCGCGGCAGAGCTGGAAGCGTTCGTCCGGCGGGAACTGGATGCGCACGGCGTCTGCGCACAGGCGCTTCGCTGTATGGCGAGCATCGATCTGAAAAAGGACGAGCCGGGGCTTCTCGCGCTCGCAGAACGAATGGACCTGCCGTTTCTGACGTACACCGCGGACGAACTGAACGCGCTTTCGGGCACGTTTTCCGGTTCGGCGTTCGTCAGGGAAACGACCGGCGTCGACTGTGTTTCGGAGCGGGCGGCGGTCAGGGCAAGCGGCGGCGAACTGGTCGTCGGAAAAATCGCGGAGGACGGCATGACCTTCGCGCTCGCAAGGTTTACGGAGGAACTGTCATATGAGTAAACTGTATGTGGTCGGGCTCGGTCCCGGCAGCGTCAACGGCATGACGGGCGCGGCGAAGGCGGCGCTCGAACAGGCGGACGTGATCGTGGGATACACGGTCTATATCGATCTCATCAGGGCGCAGGTCCCGGACAAGCCGGTGCTCACAACGCCGATGCGGCAGGAGGTCGAGCGCGTGCGCCTTGCGCTCAAGACCGCGGCGGAAGGCAGGACCGTTGCGATGGTCTGCTCCGGCGACGCGGGCGTGTACGGCATGAGCGGGCTCTGCGAGGAGCTTTCTTCGGAGTACCCGGGCGTCGAGATCCAAACGATCCCCGGCGTGTCCGCCGTGCTTTCGGGGGCGGCGATCCTCGGCGCGCCGCTGATGCACGACTTTGCGGTCATCTCGCTTTCGGACCTTCTGACCCCGTGGGAGAAGATCGAAAAGCGCCTGCTCGCGGCGGCGGAAGCGGACTTCGTTATCTGCCTCTATAACCCGGCAAGCCATAAGCGCCGCGATCATCTGAAGCGCGCATGCGAGCTCGTGCTGCGGTTCGCTTCGCCGAAAACTGTTTGCGGGATCGCGCGAAACATCGGCAGAGACGGCGAACAGACGCAGGTGCTGACGCTCGAAGAACTGAAGGATACCGAGGTCGACATGTTCTCGACCGTGTTCATCGGAAACTCCGAAACAAGGATCATCAACGGCAAAATGGTCACGCCGAGAGGATATATCCATGAATAGCATTGTATTGTTTGCAGGCACGACGGAGGGACGGCACATCGCGGACGCGCTGCGCTCGTGCGGCGTCCCGGTCACGGTCAGCGTCGCCACGGAGTACGGCGAAACGCTGATCGAGCCCGCCGAAAACATCCGCGTCCTGCACGGACGCAAAAACGCGGAGGAGATCGAAGCGCTGCTCAAAGAAACGCAGGCACAACTGCTGATCGACGCCACGCATCCGTACGCCGTCGAGGTCACAAAGACGCTCCGGTCGGTGTGCGGACGAACCGGCACGGAATACGTCCGCGTGCTGCGCGAGGCAAAGGAAGCGGACGGCTGCGTGTTCGTTGACGATACCGACGCGGCGGTGCGCTATCTCAACGGGACCGAAGGCAATGTGCTTTTGACGGTCGGGAGCAAGGAACTTTCGCACTATACGGCGGTCGCAGAGTATGAGTCGCGGCTGTTTGCGCGGATCCTGCCGGTCAAAGAATCGGCGGACGCGGCGTTTGCGCTCGGCTTTTCGGGCAGGCATCTCATCTGCATGCAGGGACCGTTTTCCGAAGAAATGAACGAGGCGACGCTTAAGGCGATCGACGCAAAGTTTCTGGTCAGCAAGGACACCGGAAGCGCCGGCGGGTTCTCCGAAAAGATCCGCGCGGCAAAGGCACTCGGCGTGACGCCGGTCGTCATTCGCCGTCCGGACGAGGCACAGGGCATGTCGGAGACGGCATGCATCGAACTGCTGAACGCGCGGTACGGCGCGGCGATCCGAACGGAAGTCACGATCGTCGGCGTCGGCACGGGCGATCGCGGACAGCTGACCGAAGCGGCGGCGGACGCGATCCGGCGCGCGGACCTTCTGGTCGGTGCAAAGCGCGTGACCGATGCACTGTCGCGCTTTTCGAAACCGTGCGAGCACGCGGTGGCGGCGGAACAGATCGAACGCACCATCCGCACATCGGGCGCACGGCGCATCGTCGTCGCGATGTCGGGCGACACGGGCTTTTACAGCGGGACCAAAGCGCTTTTGAACCGGATCGGAGATCTGAAGCCCGCAGTGCTTCCCGGGATCTCATCGATCGTGTATTTCGCGGCAAAGCTCGGCACGTCGTGGGACGACGCGGCGCTTGCCTCCGTGCACGGGCGCACGGCGAACGTCACGGGGCTTGTGAAGCGCGAGCCGAAGCTGTTTCTGCTGACCGGCGGCGCGTTGGACGTTCGGGCGATCCTTGCGCTGCTCTGCGAATACGAACTTTCGGGCGTGACCGTTGCGATCGGCGAAAATCTCTCCTATGAGAACGAACGCATCACGCGCGGCACGGCGGCGGAATGGAAGGATCACGAATTTGATCCGCTGGCAGTCTTGCTGATCGAAAACCCGCATGCCGAATCGAACGCGCGTTTCGGCAGAGCGGACGAGTCGTTTGTGCGCACGGAGGTGCCGATGACGAAGTCTGAGGTACGCGCGGTCACGCTGTCGAAGCTGCGGCTTTCGCGCGAGGCGGTCTGCTGGGACGTCGGCGCGGGAACGGGCTCCGTCTCGATCGAGATGGCGGAGCAGGCGGACCGCGGGACGGTCTATGCGATCGAGCGGAAACCGGATGCATGCGCGCTGATCGAGCAGAATAAGCGGCACTTCGGCGTCTCGAACGTGACGGTCGTCGAGGGTACGGCGCCGGACGCGCTTTCGGAACTTCCCGCGCCGACGCACGTCTTTATCGGCGGCAGCGGCGGAAACCTGGCGGAGATCATCGAAGCGGCGCGCAGCAAGAATGCGCGCGTTCGGATCGTACTCAATACCGTCACCGCGGAAACGTTCGCGGAGGCGATCCGCGCGATCGAAACGCTGCGGCTTCCGAACGAAGAGATCGTCGAGCTTAACGTTTCGCGCGCAAGGAAGGTCGGCGCGTATCATCTGATGAACGCGCAGAATCCGGTCTATATCATTTCCTGCGGAGGAGGGACGGCCGATGCATAGTCCGCGCGTTCTGTTTGCCGCGCCGTCGTCCGGCAGCGGCAAGACGACGATCGTCTGCGGCGTGCTGCGCGCGCTGAAAAACCGCGGCAAAAAGGTCGCGGCATTCAAGTGCGGACCGGACTTCATCGATCCGCTGTTCCACGAGCATGTCGTCGGCGTACCGTCCGGCACGCTCGATCTGTTCTTTTCCGGCGCGGACGAACTGCGCCGTCTGTATGCGGCGCACGCAGAGGGGTGCGACTGCGCCGTGATCGAAGGCGTGATGGGCTATTACGACGGGCTTGCGGCAGACAGCGATCGGGCGAGCAGCTATGCCGTCGCCAAAGCGCTCGACGCGCCGACGGTGCTGATCGTCGATGCGCGCGGGCAGTCGCTTTCGGCGCTCGCCGCGATCAAAGGATTTCTCACATTCCGCCCCGACAGCCGGATCGCGGGCGTGATCTTCAACCGCATGAGCGAGCACGTATACAACGCGCTGAAGGACGATGCTGCGGCGCTCGGCGTCGTGCCGATCGGGTATGTGCCGAAGTCGGACGCGCTGATGATCGAAAGCCGGCATCTGGGACTTCTGACGCCCGGCGAGATCGGGGATCTCGAAGCGAAGCTCGACGCGCTCGCGGCGCTGCTCGAACGAACGCTCGATCTCGACGCGCTGCTGTCGCTTTCGGAGCGCGCGCCGGCGCTCGATGTTCCGGAAGAACCGGCGATTGCGCCGACGCCGCATGCGCGCATTGCCGTCGCACGCGATGAAGCGTTCTGCTTCCTGTATCGCGACAATCTCGACGTGTTGAAACGCTGCGGCGCAGAGCTTGTGTTCTTTTCGCCGCTGCACGATGCCGCGCTGCCCGAAGGAACGCAGGGACTGATTCTGCCCGGCGGATATCCGGAACTGTACGCAAAGACGCTGTCGGAGAACGCGCCGATGCGCGCGGCGATCTGCACGGCGATCGGAAACGGTATGCCGTGTCTTGCCGAGTGCGGCGGGTTTCTGTATCTGCACGATACGCTCGAGGACATGGTGGGCGAAACGCATCCGATGTGCGGCGTGATCCGAAGCGCCGCGGTGCGCACCGAAAAGCTGTCGCGCTTCGGCTACATCACGCTGACGGCAAGGGAGGACGGCGCGTTCTTCAAGGCGGGCGAGTCGATCAAAGCGCACGAGTTTCACTATTTTGAAAGCAAAGACTGCGGTTCTGCGTTCTGCGCAGGAAAGCCGAACGGCAGGGAATGGATGTGCATGCATCAGACGGGCAATCTGCTCGCGGGGTTTGCGCATCTGTGGTACGGATCGAATCCGAAGCCGATCGAGCGGTTTGTGCGCGCATGCGCAAAGGAGGACTGAATGGCAAAACCGATCATGATCCAGGGCACGATGTCCAATGCGGGCAAGAGCCTGATCGCCGCGGGGCTGTGCCGGGTGCTCAGACAGGACGGATACCGCGTCGCGCCGTTTAAGGCGCAGAATATGGCGCTGAACTCCTTCATCACCAAAGAGGGGCTCGAAATGGGACGCGCGCAGGTCGTACAGGCGGAAGCGGCGGGCGTCGAGCCGTCGGTGCTGATGAACCCGATCCTTTTGAAACCCACGAGCGACATGGGCTCGCAGGTCATCGTCAACGGCGAGGTGACGGCGCAGCTTTCCGCGCGCGACTATTTCGCCGTGAAGCGATCGCTTTTGCCGGCGGTCATGCAGGCATACAACAAACTGTCCGAACAATACGACGTGATCGTCATCGAGGGCGCGGGCAGTCCCGCCGAAATCAATCTGAAGGACGCGGACGTGTTCGTCAATATGGGCATGGCAAAACAGGCGAAGGCGCCGGTGCTGCTGGTCGGCGACATCGACCGCGGCGGCGTGTTCGCACAGCTGTACGGCACGGTCGCGCTGCTGGATCCCGACGAGCGTGCGCTCGTGAAAGGCGTGATCATCAACAAATTCCGCGGCGACGAGTCGATCCTGACGCCGGGCGTGAAACAGCTTGAACAGCTTCTGGGCATTCCGGTCGTCGGCGTCGTGCCGTATGTGCATCTGGATATCGACGACGAGGACAGTCTGTCCGAACGGCTCGGCAACAAGGCGGCGGCGCTCGTCGACATCGCCGTGATCCGGCTGCCGCGGCTTTCGAACTTCACTGATTTTCGCGCGCTCGAGGCGATCGAGGGCGTATCCGTGCGCTATGTGGAGTCGCCGCGCACGTTCGGCTCGCCGGACCTTGTGATCCTGCCCGGCACGAAAAACACGATGGCGGACCTGCTGTGGCTGCGTCAGAGCGGGCTCGAAGGCAAGGTCCTGCGCTTTGCGGACGCGGGCGGCGCGGTGTTCGGGATCTGCGGCGGGTATCAGATGCTCGGAACGGAGCTCTCCGATCCGCACGGCGTCGAGCACGGCGGAAGCCTGCGCGGCATGGGACTTTTGCCGGTTCGCACGACCTTTACCGAACAGAAGACGCGCACGCGCGTGCGCGGCGCGTTCGGTACGCTTTCCGGCACGTTCTCCGCACTTTCCGGTCTTCCGGTCGAAGGGTACGAGATCCACATGGGCAAAACGGAAACAGACGCACCGATCGTCACGATCACCGATTCGATCACGGGAACGGCGCGCACGGACGGCTGCCGCAGCGCGAACGTATGCGGCTGTTACGTGCACGGCGTGTTCGATACGGATGAGGTCGCTTCCGCGCTGGTGCACGCGCTGGCAAGAGAAAAGGGCGTCGATCCGGCGCTGCTCGGCGCGGTTTCCGGCGAAGCGCACAAGCAGCAGCAGTACGATCTGCTTGCCGACACGATCCGCAGGCATATGGACATGCAGGCGATCGACCGCATCATAAAGGAGGGCATCTGAATGGACATCCAAAAGATCGCACCGATGGACATCGAGCGCGAAAGCTTTCGCATCATCACCGAGGAGCTGGGCGACCGTGTGATCGATCCGGAGCTTGCGCCGATCCTGAAGCGTGTGATCCATACGAGCGCGGACTTTGAATACGCGGACACGCTGTATGTTTCAAAGGACGCGATCCGGCTTGCGAAGGAAGCGCTGAAGAGCGGCGCATCGATCGTCACCGACACGCAGATGGCGCTTGCGGGCATCAACAAGCGCACGGCGGAAAAGCTCGGATGCAGGACGTTCTGCTTCATGTCGGACGACGACGTGGCGAAGCAGGCAAAGGCGCAGGGCGTTACACGCGCGCGGGTCAGCATGGACAAGGCTGTCGCGATGGGCGAAAACGTGATCTTCGCGATCGGCAACGCGCCGACGGCGCTGATCCGGCTTCGCGAGCACATCGACGCGGGCTACCGTCCGAAGCTCATTATCGGCGTGCCGGTTGGGTTTGTGAACGTCGTTGCGTCAAAGGAGCTGATCATCGAAACGGACGTGCCCTGCATTGTGGCACGGGGCAGAAAGGGCGGAAGCAACATCGCGGCGTGTATTGTAAACGCGCTGCTGTACATGATCGACGAAACCAGAGGAGGCAATCTATGAACAGCGATTCTTTTTTCCAAAACACCGACTGCAAGTATTTTCCGTGCCACAAAACGGAGCACCCGGAGGACTTCAACTGCCTGTTCTGCTACTGCCCGCTGTATATGCTCGGTTCGAAATGCGGCGGCAACTTCACCTATACCGAAACGGGCATCAAAAACTGCACGGACTGCATGGTTCCGCATTCGCGCAACGCGGTTCAGTACATCATCAAGCGTTGGCCGGACATCGCTGCCGTCGCATCGAAAAAACCGGAGCAGGAAGACGATTGACCGATGGATGAAACCATGACGGTCTGCGGAAAGGACTATCGCATCATACGGCTGCTCGGGTACGGCAAGGGCGGCTATTCGTATCTTGCCGAATGCGGCGGGCGCGAGGTCGTGCTGAAGCAGATCCATCACGAGCCGTGCAGCTATTATACCTTCGGCAATAAGATCGAAGCGGAGCTTCACGATTACGAACGGCTGAAAAACGCCGGCATCCGCGTCCCTGCGTTGCTTGCGTTCGACACGGAAACGGAGCGCATTGTCAAGGAATATGTCGAGGGCGAAACGATCTTCGAGCTCGTGAAAAACGACATACCGGTCGAGCCGTACCTTTTTGAAGCGCGGAAAGCGGCGGCGCAGGCGAAGGCGGCGGGGCTGAACCTCGACTGGTTTCCGACCAATTTCGTCGTATGCGGCGGACATCTCTGGTACGTTGACTATGAATGCAATCCGTATTCCGACGAATGGAGCTTCGAAACCTGGGGCGTCCGATACTGGTCGAAGACGCCGGAATTCCTTGCGCATCTCGAACGCCCTTGATCGTCTGCGCGGGAACGAACACGACGAAACGGGGGAGAGAATATGACATTCAGACCGTTTGACGATGCGGACTACGATGCGGTCTGCACCTTTCTGATCGAACTGAACGAATCGGACCGCAGTTATGTGAACTGGAACTGGGCGCGGTTCGAATGGATGTACGAGCATCCGGAGTTCGACAAATCGCTGCGCAGCGCGATCGGATTGTGGTGCGACGGGGACCGCGTCGTCGGCGCCGCGATCTACGACATGTATTTCGGCGAGGCGTTCTGCGGCGTGCTGCCCGCATACCGGCGGATCTTCCCGGACGTGCTGCGGTATGCGTATGATGCGCAAAGGGACGACGCCGGTCTTGCCGTTGCGTTCGAAACCGGAAACGAAGCGGCGCGCGAAACGGCGCAGGCGCAGGGATTTCTGCCGATCGATCAGCATGAAACCGTGATGCGCATCGATCTGAATCGCCCGCTCGACGCCGCGTTGCCGGACGGGCTGTCGTTCGCTTCGCTCGATCCGGTTCAGGATGCTTACGCGATCGCGTGGCTGTTTTGGAGAGGGTTCGATCACGGCGAGGACCGCGCGCAATTCGAGCGGGAGGAACCGATCGTGCCGCGCGTGCGAAAGCATTTCGATCCGCAGCTCAGCGTGGCGGCGGTCGACGCATCGGGCGAGCCGGTTGCCTGCTGCTGCGTGTGGTACGACGCACGGACCGACTATGCTTACGTCGAACCGGTCTGCACGGTTCCGTCATACCGGCACAAGGGCGTCGGCAGGGCGGTCGTGTACGAAGCGCTGAATCGCGCAAAGGCGCGCGGCGCAGCGCAGGCATACGTCATCTCGGATCAGACGTTTTACGAAAACCTGGGCTTTACAACGGCATACCGGTATCGCTTTTTCCGAAAGCCGTAAACGGACAATAAAAAAGAGAGCTGCAGATGCAGCTCTCTTTTGCGCAGTTATTCCATTTCGGCGATCTCTTTGTCCGCGCGGCTGTAGTACGGACCGAGGTCCTCGGCGATCGCCCGCAGAACGGCGAACCGCTCGGAGCAGCCGAGATAGATCGTGTGCCGCCATAAAAAGAACGGCAGAACAAAGATCGGAACCATGATCAGCTGCAGGAACGCGCGATCAGACCAGTTCGCCGCCGATCCGTGCATGTCGAGCAGCCGCAAAAAGACGATCAGCGACAGCGCGTTCAGAACCAGCAGCCATACGCCCTTCGATACGAGCGCGCGCGACTTTGCGCGCCTGCCGCCGAGGATCAGCCCGATCCCGCCGAGCATGGGGAACCAGGTCCAGATCTGCCACCGGCTGTTTTCCGCGCGCCAGGTCGGATTGCACAGGTTCGGATATGCGGCATATGCCTTTGCACGGTCGGCGCATTCCGCCTGCCGGAACGCCGGATAGGCAAGCTGCAGCCGAACCAGATGCAGAACGTACAGGATCGCACCGGCGAGCGCAAACGCATAGATCAGGTATTCGAGGATGATCGACGCGATCCGCCGGTCCGTATAGGTCAGGTTGTCCGCTTCGACGAACATCAGAACGGACAGCAGAAGAAGGACGGATACGGCAATCCCGGCACCGCCGAGCAGGGCGAGCGAGCGTGTTTTGCTCTTTTTGGCGATGTGCAGTCCGCCGCAGCCGTAGATGCGCGGCACAAATCCCGCAACGCGCCAAGCGAAGATCCCGCGATCGGCGGCGCGTTCCGCGTCGGTCTGGGATTTCGGCGGGTTCTTTGCCAGATATGCGCTGCGAAAACGCGCGTAGTCGCGTCTTACAACGAAGGTATAGATCACGCGCGCCGCATAGAACAGGAACAGCAGAAGCGACACGATCCGCATATCGCGTGAAAAGCCGGTTTTGCGGAACACGTACAGAAACGCGTTCTGTGCGTTCAGCACATAATCGATCTCCGCCGCGGCGCGCAGCGCAAGGTCGGCAAGCAACAGCGCACACATCGCGCAAAACGCGATCAGAAACACGGTGCCGACGCGCGCGAAACGCCTGCGTCCGGTGCGCCGACGCATCTCAAACGGACCGAGCAGTCCCGCAACGGGGATCAGGTTCAGCCACGGGAGCGCGTCTTTTTTGACCGTTGCCGGCCTGGGTTCGTCCGTTCCGTTCGGATCCAGCGCGGCTTCCAGTTCCCGCATGGTCTGAAACCGATCGCGGCTCTGCACGGCAAGACCGCGCATCAGAGCGGTCTGCGCGGTTTCGGGGATTGCAACGCCGAGCTCCGAAGGCGCTTTTACCTCGTCCAGCAGGATGCGCTGCAGCGAATCATCCGGCGGAAACCCGGCGATCATGTGATACAGCGTGGCGCACAGCGCGTACACGTCCGTCCACGGTCCCTGCTCGCCGCGGCTGCGGTACTGCTCCTCGGGCGAGTAGCCGGGCTTCAGACATACGGAACGCGAGGCGTCGGATGCGGAATCGATCGCGCGGGACGCGCCGAAATCCATCAGCTTCGCGGTGCCGTCGGACAGCACGCGGATGTTGGATGGGCTGATGTCGCGATGGATCAGCCCGTGTTCGTGCAGCAGCGCAAGCGAATGCATGATCGTCTGCAGCAGGGCGTATGCCTCGCGATAGGGGAGCGTGCCTTTTTCCTCGAGGACGTTTTTGAGATCGCGTCCGTCGAGATATTCCATCACGATATAGGCGGTGCGGTTCTCTTCAAAGAAGTTGGTGACGGAAACGATGCTCGGATCCTGCTGGAACTGCGCCAGCGTGCGCGCTTCGTTCAGAAACGCCGCCTTGCCGCGCGAAAAGAGCTCCATCGGTTCGCCGTTCGGGATCGTGATGTCCTTCGACGCCTTTTGATGCCGGGTCACGAGCGCGCGCGGAAAATACTCTTTGACCGCAACGCGCATCCGCAGCGTTTCGTCCCATCCCTCATAGGTGATGCCGAAGCCGCCTTCTCCGAGCACCCGCACGATGCGGTACCGGTTTTGCAGCAGCGTGTCGGGCGGAAGCTGATGCGGAAGCGGCGCCAGTTCGGTTT